>DCTU01000256.1 GCA_002329445.1 bacterium UBP9_UBA1432 | reverse complement strand
TCCCCCTCGAGGTCCCCGCCCCCCCCGTTCGCGAATGCCCGCCCCCGCATGGGGGTTCTGCACGAGTGGAGGAGGTGGATGGATTCATCGTGGCGGGCCCACCGCAGGTCCCTGCTGCCGCCAGCAGGTCGACGGAGGTCGCCTCCATCCTGGCTCCGGGACCCATCGCCGTCATCGACGAGGCCTCGCCCGAAATCCTGCGTTTCCCGGAGCTTTCACTGAACGGCCCTTCCACGGCTGCCGCGGGTCTGTTCAGCCTGAGCGGCAACCGTCTGGCCTGATCCCCCCACCTCGACGCGCCGACACACCCTCGCCCTTCTCGGCGGGGGTGTTCTGCTTTCTTTCGCTTGCAGGATTTCCCCAGAGGGGTCGAAACCTCTGCACCGTGAAGAACAACAGATCCTGCATCAAATCGGTGTTTTCCGCCCTCCTCCTGGTGGCCCTGCTGGCCCTTCCGACGGCCGCCGAACCCAACGGCCTGAAGCTCTTCGAAGACCTCCAGGACCACCTCAGCTCGGCCTCCAATCGGGTCAAGAGCTCGGTGGTCCACATCGAGGTGCTGGCCAAGCGCGGAGAGCAGCGTCACAAGGGTCTGGGTTCCGGTTTGATCCTCAGCGCGGACGGCAAGATCGTGACCAACCATCACGTCATCGACCGCGCCCAGGTCATCACCGTCATCCTGGACGACAAGACCAAACTGGAAGCCCAGGTCCTGCGTCGCGACCAGCAGACGGACCTGGCCCTCCTGCAGGTCCAGGCCGGGCGCCCCCTGCCGGCCGCCCAACTGGCGGACTCCGACCAGGTCCGGGTGGGTGAGTGGGTCCTGGCGATCGGGAACCCCTACGGGTTCGACCGGACCGTCTCGTTCGGCATCGTCAGCGGGAAGGGTCGATTCATCCCGGGACTGGACAGCGAGGTCCCGCTTCTCAATGATTTCATCCAGACCGATGCCCTGATCGATCCCGGCAACTCGGGCGGCCCGCTGGTCAACCTGCACGGCGAGGTCATCGGCATCAACTCCGTCGGCATCGGCCGGGGGCAGGGATTCACGATCCCCGCCAACGTGGTCCGGGACGTGATCACCCGGACCGAAGTCGAAGGACGGATCCAGAGAGGCTGGCTGGGCATCTACCTGCAGCCTTTCACGCCCGAGATGGCGGACTATCTGGGCCATCCCCGCCTGCGCGGGGTCCTGGTCAGCGACCTGGTCCAGGAAGGACCGGCCGACCAGGCGGGCCTGAAGAGCGGGGACGTGCTGACCCGCTTTGACCAGGTGGACCTGGACGCCGACTCCGACGATTCCATCAACCGGTTCATCCAGATGGTCAGCAGCCTGGAACCCAAGACCAGGGTTCCGGTCAGCATCCACCGCCAGGGCCAATCCCTGGAGCGGACCCTGACCGTGGGCATCCAGCCGCCCGTGGATGCCGCCGAGGTGGACACGGATTTCGGCTTTGGAGCCAAGCAGATCACCCAGGCCCTCTTCCTGGAGTACCGACTCGACCAGAGGGAAGGCGTCCTGGTCTCGTACGTCACCCGCGGATCTGCAGCCCAGGAAGCCAACCTGGAGGTCGGAGACGTGATCGTGCAGATCGACGGCAACCCGATCCGCACGGTGGAGGATTTCCGCAGCCGACTGAGTGGCCTGGAGCGCCGCGCCCGCTTCCTGATCACGCTCAAACGGGGCACGGTGACCCGCTATGCCCTGATCGACCTCAGCCGCTATCGGGCTCCCAAGCCGACCTCCTGAGCCCCCCTCAACGCAGAAGCAGGGCCATCGCGGCGGAGGTTCCCAACAGGAGCCGCCGCCAAGCCGGGTCCTCCTGGTCGACGTACAGGTGGACCACGTAGAAGGGCGAGTTGTCGCTGAAGATCACCTTGTTCACCTGGTCGGTCTTGCGGCTGATCTTGCCCAGGATCGATCCTCGGGCGTCCTTCATCTGCAGGCTGTAGGCCCGCCAGTCCCCCTCCAGGAGGCCCCGCGTGGTTCCCCGGGCATCCCGCAGGATGTATTGGCGTCCCTCCAGGCCCAGCTTCTGCTCGGTCACGGTTCCCAGGAGACCGTCCTGGTCGTAGACCCAAGCCCGGAACATGCCGAAGGTGAAGTTCTTGCGGAGGGAGAGAAGCGGCTTCCCGTCCAGGTCCTGGATGGTGATTCGGGCAGGGTATTGAGCCGCCAGGCCCACCCCGCGCATGGCCCGGACCAGAAGCGAGTCGGGCGCATGCAGCATCCGGGCCAGTTTGACGCCCCCCGGGTTGAGGATGTTCCACTGGTTGGTCCGTCCCGAAGACGCCTTCTCAGGCTGCACCACGAACGGATTGGTTTCATGAAACCATGCCAAGGCGGGCTTCCGATCCCCTTCTTCTGGGACTGTCAGTCGTCCCGCTTGTGGGCTTTGTGGATCATCCCTACGATGTCCTGTGCCGCCGAACAGTAGGGCCGGATCCGGCACCCGGTCAACTGGGAGAGTTCCTCCAGAAGACCGGCATCGGTGGGATCCGCCATGGCCACCCTGAGTTCGTCTCCATCCCGGGCGAAGGGAACCACCTGCCGCTCCAACTCCCAATCCTTCTCGAGCAGACGCGCCGCCTCCTTGGAAAACGTGGCGGCCTCGACATCGATGTAGTCCACGCCGAGATAATGGGCCAGGGCCAGGGCAGCGACCTTTCGAGGGAAGATGTGGGTCTGCAACAATCTCAGCTCGAAGTCCGCGCCGGCCGGCACCTGGTCGATCTCGTCACGAGTCAGGACCCCCTCCTCCAAGAGGATGTCGATGAACGAGCGTGTTCGGGGGTTGTTGGCGATGGCCCGGGCGATGTCCCGCTCATTGCGGGCCGTGAGCGAGGTGGCCGGCTTCAGGCGGTTGACCAGCCGGATATTCTCCTGCCGTCGTTCGATGGCCTCATCACTGGTGAAGCGGCCTTCCTCGAAGAACTGCAGCACCAGGCGGTCTCCGAACTCGTTGAAGGACTTGAAGGCCTCGATCCGATAGCGGGCGTCCCGAAGGGTGATGCCCCCTCCGCGACACGACTCAAGGAGGGCCAGCCGGTTGTCGTAGTCGGCCACCGGGCTGCGCCCGATCTCTTCGATGTGGTCCTCGTGGACCGCGAACCAGCGGACCTCCTCCTCCTCGGGATTGGCCAGGATCGCCCGCCCCCCCGCCTCCAGAACCTCTGCCAGCCGATCGGCCGCCCCAGCCGGGAGCTTCCCCTTCAGGTCCACCTCCGGTGCCGTCATGGGTCGATTCCGGTCCTCCACCTCACGGGACGGAGGAGGAACCAGCTCATCCAGGCTCTTGGAAGCCCGTTTTGGAGACTGCGGCTTGCGAGTCTCACCGTGACCGAAGAACGAACCCATGACCACTGCCTCCCGAGCGTGCGCCCGAAGCCAGGCGCGGTCCGGATCACCCCAGGTTGAAAATCCGCCTTTGCAGCAGCAGATCCACGATCTCCCGTGCGGGCAAGGCCTTCACCGCCGGAGAGACCTTCCCCTCCAAGCCGAGGTCGCGGATCTCCTCCATCACGGCAAAGACCTCCCGGTCGCCGAAGAGACTGCCTGGGAGCATCACCGCTCGCCCCAACAACAGGACTGCGGTGTCCGGGACATTCTCCAGCAGGTTCCGCGCCTCCACGACCGTCTCTCGCGAGACCAGACAGAGTCTTTTCTCGTTCATGCTCAAATCCTCAGGTGGACTTCCGCCATCCCCAGCTTCCAGAGCAGCAGGTCGCGCGAGACGACCTTGAACTCGTCCCGGAACTGATCCTCCGAGAAGCCACGCAGCAGCATGCCCTGCTGCTCGACGAAGAACTCGACTCCATGGGCTCGAGCCGCCTTCATGTAGATTGTGGTCCCCGGCAGGTCGTGGCCGCGCAGCCCATGCACGACGCCGTCCCCCAGAAGGATCACCACCACGTGATGACGAGGCGGGCCGGCAGCCAGACCGACGGCGGTGTGCAGGACCTCCCGCAGAGCCCCCCAGTCCCGCGGGACGCTCTGCACGGTCAGGACGATCTTCTTGCGCGCGGCGCTCACAGACACACCACTCGATCCGCCTGGGCCGTCAGCCAGGCCAGATCCTCCATGGTCCCCACCCGAACCCCGGAGAGGAGGGCCGCGGGCTCCAATCCCCGACTCCGCATGCACCGATTGCTGGCCACCATCACGGCTCCATTCTCGAGCAACTCCTCCAGCCAGCGGGCCGGTCCCTCCTCGTCCACGGAGGCATCCTGGCCATTCAGGCACTGATAGACCCCATCCATGTAGAAGAAGGCCCGGACCGTGTGTCCCGCCTCCTGGGCCGCCCGGGCCAGAAGGTAGAAGAAACGCGCACCAGGGCTGGTATGCGGTGAACGGGTGACCAGGAATCCGAGATCAGCCAAGGAGCTCAAGCACCTCCTGGACGCGATTGTCCCCCCAGGCTCCCCCCCCTGGACGCCACCAGGTCACCTCACCAGGAACACCCTGCCACACCGCGACGATCGCGTGCAGGCTGCCGAAAGCGAGGTGTTGCAGATCCCTGTGTGAGGGGCGGGCCGGGCGATCGGGATGGGAATGATAGGTTCCCAGGATCTCCAGGCCGGCATGCCGCGCCCGCCGGCCAGCCCGGAGAAGGTCCTGGGGAGCCAGCAGGAAGCGCTCCCCGCGACGAGTCGGGACCGGCCAGACATTCTCGGCCCGCGAGATCCGACGAACCTGCGACCCGCCCGCAGCCCCCTGCTGGCCCAGCAGAAGACCACAGCACTCCCAGGGGTATTCCTGGACTCCGTGTTCCAGGATTTCCTCCCGACAATCTGCCGGGACTCGGACCATCGGTCCTCCTCTGGGCCCCGAAGTCCCCCCCCAGGCCTGCCAGGAATCCAGGCTTCGGAACCGGGTCCCCGGCTCCTCGGTGTGGATCCTCTCCGAGCAGGTCAAGAGCGGGCTCCCGTCAGGTCCGGAACTGGCGGGTTCGTCGATGACCCGGGGGCATAGCGGTGCCAGACATAGGCCTCCAGGATCTGCAAGAATCTGGGGCCCAGATCGTCGCCTTTGAGGATCTCGATCCTCTGACCGTCGGCATACACCGGAGCGGCAGGAGTCTCGCCAGAGCCCGGCAACGAAATGCCGATGTCCGCGCCGCGAGCCTCTCCGGGGCCGTTCACCACGCACCCCATGACGGCCACCTTCATGGACTCCACCCCGACCAGGCCGGCAGCCTGCCAGTCCGGCATCCGCTGCTGAAGGTATCCCTGAACGTCCTGGGCCAGTTCCTGGAAGAGGCTGCTGGAGGTCCGCCCGCAGCCCGGACAAGCCGTGACGCGCGGATAGAAGCTGCGCAGGCCGAGTCCCTGCAGGATCTCGCGGGCCACCTCGACTTCGCGGGAGCGCGACTCGCCGGGGGCGGGAGTGAGGGAAACCCGGATGGTGTCCCCGACCCCTTCGGAGAGAAGGATTCCCAGGGCCAGAGCCGATCCGACCGTGCCCTTGAGGCCCATCCCGGCCTCGGTCAATCCCACGTGAAGGGCGTATCGGCTCCGGGCGGCCAGGGCGCGGTTCACCTCGACCACCTCCTGGACCTCGCTGACCTTGGCGGAAAGCACGATACGCTCCGCCGGCAGGCCATACTCCTGGGCTTGACGAGCCGATCGCAGGGCGCTCTCGACCATGGCGTCCAGGAAGACCCCCCGGGTTCCGCGAGGCTGCCCTGCTTCGAGATCGGCCTGGATCAGGTCGGCCAGCAATCCCTGGTCCAGCGAACCGCCGTTCACTCCGATGCGGACGACCTTGCCATGCTCGACCGCCGCCTCGATCATGGTCCGAAAGTTTGCGTCGTGCTGCTCGGCTGTCCCGACGTTTCCTGGATTGATCCGATACTTGTCCAGAGTCCGGGCGCAGTCCTCGTGGCGCGTCAGCAGACGATGCCCGTTGTAGTGGAAGTCCCCCACCAGGGGCACCGGGCAGCCGTGGTCCGCCAGGACGCGAGCGATCTCGGGGACGGCTCGGGCGTCCTCCTCATCCTTGACCGTGAAGCGGACCAGCTCCGAACCGGCCGAGACCAGCTCGAGGATCTGAGCCACCGTCCGCTCGACATCGGACGTCGGCGTGTTGGTCATGCTCTGGATCCGAACCGGACTTCCGCCACCCATCTCGACTGTCCCGACCCGGACTCGATGGGTCTTCCTGGATGAATGCATCGGGGCTCCTCGCGTCAGGTGGCACACCAGCGTCCCAGGCGACGGAGACTGCGAAGGCTCCGTCCCGGGCAGGCTCTTGCGCGGCCAAGCTTTTCGCCGAATCCCAAAGCGCTCCTCCCGCGTCCTCTCGGGAAGCCCCGGCACTCGGCCAGGCGTGCCGAGCTGGAGCGGCAATAACTAAATCAAGCTATAGCCGAGTGTCCCCCACAGCCTGTTCTGGCTGGGAGCATTGCGTTACCCCGCGGTTGGACCCTTCGCAGGATGATACCGGCGCGGGATCCTGCCAGAATGAATCTTGAAGGTGGGCTCAGGCCCTCAGCCGACTCCGAGTCCGGAGTCGGTCTTTTCATTTCCAGCCGGGTGATGGGCCGGGCGTGGGCCGGCAGGCGGAGCAGCCCCCCGGAGCAGGCTCTGGACGCCTGCGGTGGCGTGTCGGGGTCGCGGGAGGTCCCCTTTCCGGCCTGGAGGCGCTTCCCTGCCCGACTGCCGTCCCACGGCAAACGGATCCCGGCGTGCGGAAGACGATTGACCGCACCCCCGAGCGGACCTATAATACGCAGGCAACCATGGTAACAAGGGCGATGGATCCCCCAGGTTTCGGATGCTCGAGTTCCAAGTTCGCGGACCAACCTTTGGAGGAAATCGAGTGTATACTGACCGAAACCTGACCTGTGGGGATTGCGGCGCCACTTTCGTCTTCACGACCGGCGAGCAGGAGTTCTATGCGACCAAGGGGTTCAGCAGTGACCCCCGCCGCTGCCCGGATTGCCGGCGCGCCCGCAAGAACGACCGCGACGGCGGTGGCTATGGCCGCGGTGGCGGCGGCGGAGCCCGTGAGATGCATGAAGTGGTGTGCGATGGCTGCGGCCAGACCACCCAGGTGCCTTTCCGCCCGCGTGGGGACCGCCCGGTCTACTGCTCGGACTGCTTCCGCAGCCAGAGCCCTGGCCGCCGCTAGGGGCCTTTCGCTGGAATGAAGGAAGCCCGCTGATTCAGCGGGCTTCTTTCATTCCTGCCCCCTCTCGGAAGGGCCCCGGGGTTCACCGGGAATCGGCCGGGGGCTCTGTGCGGGTCTGCCTCAGGCTGCGCAGGTCGGCGTGGGTCAACAGGTTCTCGCCCCCCAACATGCGGGCGGCCAGCAGGACCCGGGCCAGGAACTCAAGCGTCTCGGTGCGCTGCACGGCTTCAGCCAGATCCCTGCCCAGGCAGACCGCCCCGTGGTTGGCCAACAGGAAAGCGTTGTGATCGGCCAGCCAGGGCTGAAGATGGTCGACCAGTTGCTGTGAAGACGGCGCTCCAAATGGAACCACCGGAACCTTCGGGGACAGCAGGAGGACCGCCTCCGCCAGGACCGGCCGATCCAACGGAATGCCAGCGGCAGCAAAGGCCGTTGCGTGCGGGGGATGGGTGTGCACGACCGCATTCACGTCGGGGCGGACGCCATACACGCCCAGGTGCATGCGGAACTCCGACGAGGGCCTCAATCCCGGGGAGAGCTGGTTCCCGTTCATGTCCAGGCGAACCAGGTCGTCCGGACGCATCTCTCCCTTGCGGAGGCCGGCCGGAGTGATCAGCATGTGCGAAGGGGCCTCGCGCACGCTGAGATTGCCGGCCGTGCCGGCCATCAGTCCCAGGTCGGCCAGACGACGGGCGGCCTGCACCACCTCCCGCCGCAAGCGGGCCTGCGCGGGCTCGGGGGGAGCGCCGGTCAGAGCCCGGACAAGAGCAGGAAGCAGGCGAATCGCCTCTTCAGGACCGAGGTCCTGGGCCAGGCGGAGGGTCAGACGGCGGGCCAACGATTCGGCCTGGTCCGGGGCGAGTTCCAGCTTTGCGTTCGGCTCCGGAAAGGGAGTCAAGGTCTGCCCGTCCTCCAGAATCCGCCACCTGCCGTGGCATTCGGCCGCGGATTCAGGGTCCTCTCGAAGTCATGCCTGCGGACCCGCCGCAAGCGTGCCCGGGAATCTTCTGGACTGCAGGCCATTTCCCTGGCCTCTTCGGAGCGCACCAGCCTCGAGAGTTCAGGAGTCCCGTCCCGAATCCGGGCGCCGGGCGGGACGATGACCGCGGTCCCGGCGCAGAGGAGACGGCACCTCCGGGTCGCCGGCGGCATGGGGGACGGCAGATTCCGGGGAGCTCCCGGAGGGTTCCGGGTTGACCGCGATCTCGGCTCGCGGGCGGCGGGGCTCCAAGGCAGCCGCCGGGAGAGCCCGACCACACGAGCGACAGTGGCGGTCGCTGCGCCAGACCTGCCCGTTGCATCCGGCACAGTGACGGATCTGCCCGGTTGCCTGCAGGGGGTGGGCACAGTGCTGGCAGAAGCGCGCCTCCCGGGCCACCGAACGGGAACACTCGGGGCAGCGCGCGGTGCTCTCGATCGCTTCAGGGTCCACCTCCGCGGCACCGACGGCAGCCCGCACCATCATCACGGTCAGCCAACCCAACAACAGATAGGGCAGCAGGACCGCCACCAGCACGCCGGCCCCCAACATCGGGCCGGGGGTCCGAGGCTGAGGGATCCCCTCCAGAGGGACCCGATACTTGGTCAACAGGCCGATGGTGAAATCGGGCGAGACATCCTGGACCAGATAGGTCGGCCCCTCCTGGGGGGTGACGTACAGGGTGTCGCGGTACATCTGCACCCGCTGGACTTCCATGTCCCGAACGGACTGGGCGAAGGCGTCAAACGTCCGAGCCTGGGAGGGGCGAACCACGGTGCCCTGACCGCTGGCGAGGCCGGCCACCAGCAGCAAGGCCACCAGCACCATCGCCACCACCGCGGGGACCAGAATCGCCGGGGACCCCAGGCCGACCCGTCGGCTGCCCTTCTTCTCGCGCTCTCGTGACAAGAAAGTTGTCTCCCTCAGTGAGAATCCAGCAGCGTCTCAGCCGTTCCAAGGCCCTTCAGGCGGTCCTGACGAAACTTCTCGTGCCGGGGGTCGGCGGGAGGATAGGGGTTCTCCTCGATCTGGAGCTCCAGACCCTCCTTGTAGTCCCGATAGTGCTGTGAGAAGTCTCCGGTCGCCTTCTCGAACCCCGGCGCATTCCACAGGAAGGGCCGATGGAAGAGGACCCGCTCGGCCGGTCCGGTCGATTCGGCCACAAGCTCGGCCATCCAGATCTCGGCCCGCCCATCCCGGTTGCGGTCGGCGACGTCGACGACCAGGTCCGAAGGCACGACCTCCTCCAGGAAGCGACCTCCCTTGAAGGCGACCAGCATCGTATGGAAGAGGTCTTCGGTCGAGAGAGGCCTCCAGGTCATGACCGCGTCAAATCGCTTGGTTCCGGACAAATCCCAGGCTTGCAGGTCCACCAGCACAGGAGTCTTGCGCACCACCCCCGTCCGCAACGGGTCCAGGCGGGACGTCTGCACGCGATAGATGGCATAACGGCCTTCCGCCCTCGAGCCCTCCCCGTGGGTTCCCGCGACCAGAAGGTCCTTGACCCCCTCTCCTGTGAGGTCCGCCAAAGCGACCATCATCCTGGACTCGTAGGGGACCATGCCACGGGCGACCAGCTCACGAACACCGGCCGCCACGGCCCCCATGTCCTTGTAGTTCTCCACGGGGTGGCTGCCCATGGGCCCTTCGGCCACCTGGTAGACCTTCCAGTACAGCTCGGTGTCGCTGGCCAGTCGCCGCAGCGAGGCCTGGATTTCGGGATTCTGCTCGTCCAATCGGGCGGCCCGCTCCAGTCGGACACGAGCCTCTCCCGGCTGTCCCTTGGTCTCCAGGTCCTTGGCCCAGTCCAGAAGAATGGCGGCCGCCGCCTGCTGCATCTGGGGCCGGCCGATGCACAGGTCGATGGCCTGGATGAGTGCGGCCCGGCTGCGCGGGGAATCCCCGCCCTCCTCGGCTGCGCGCGACTGCATGAAGAGCGCCCGCACCAGGTTGGATCGATAACCCCTGTTGTCGACGTTGGAGTCCAGCAGGATCCGATATCCCTGGATCGCCTCTTCAAACTTGCCGGCTTGAAGGGCCTGGGCCGCGGATTGCTGGAGGTCCCGGGACTGCTTCCAGGTCCACAACCACGAACCGCTGGCAGCCGCCAGCACCGCGATGAGGACCAGGACGACCGTCAGGTTGAAGGCCAGTTTTCCCCGGCTGACCTTCCGGCGGAGCTGCTTCTGCAGACCGGCTGCCTCTTCGGCCAGCGTGGGGTCGTAGGCCGCCGCGATCTGCAACAGCTCGATCACGTCCTGGGTGGTCGCCGTCCGCCCCTGCCACAATGAGGTGTTGTTGTCCCGAAAAGCCTCGGCGGCCAGGCGAGCCCGCTCCATGGCGACCTGGCCCAGGGTTCGCCGGAGTTCGTCGGCCAGAGGGCCCTCCGCGCAAGGGATCAGCGCTTCATAGACCTCGACGCGTTCGACGCCAGAAGCCGCCGGGTCGTTCTGGCCCAACCAACGGAAGACGACTTCGACCAGATCCGAGGGCAATTCCTGACAGGCTCCGGACAGGTTGCGCAGGGCCTGAACGGCTGCCGTGGGATTCTCCTCCTTCAGATAGCAGGCCGCCAGCAGGACCGCCGCATCGGCGTGCGCGGCCTGGGCATCGATCAGCTTCCGGCACAGGGTCCGCGCCTTGGAGGTCTGCCCCTCCCGGTACAGCTCCAGCACTCCGGCAATCGAGAGGCGCCGGGCTGTCACCTGGACCTCCAGGCACTGGGCAGGAGTCTGGATGCGGATCACTCCGGGAACCGAGCCGTCGGGAATCCGGGTGAGGTCGGCGGTGACCGCGATCCGCGTGCGGTTCCCCGCGAACTCGGCGGGTTCCAGCGTCAGCCAGGGGACCTCGGTCAGCAGGCTTCCCGACAGGTAGCCGCGGCCCAGGTTCCGAACCTCCAAAGCGCTGGTCAAGGTGGGCCCGGGGCCCTCCAGCTCCAGGGTCGCCGGCGCAACCTCCATCCGGGGCGGGTCGACCAGGCTGCTGGCCAGCAGGAAGGACTCCAGCCCGACCGAGTGCTGCTCATGGGTGCGGCGCGCCGTCCGGGCCGCCTCGGCCAGGTCCTGGCGACCCCTCTCGCTGAACCAGGCCTCCAGGTCTCCGTTGTAGAGGTGTTGGACGGCGTTTTCCCAATGGCGGTCCAGCTCCAGGACCAGGACCTCGGGAGTGGCGGCCTGCCAACCGGCAAACGACGTGAAGAGCGCCCGGGCAGGCTTGTCGAAGAGATCCGCACCGCACGAGAGACACACGGCCGCGCTGGCCGGATTCTCGAAGTTGCAGGCCGGACAAGGCTTTGCCGGAACGGGCTCCTCCAGGTCCTGAAGTGCCTCCTCGGGGGTCCCGACGCACCCGAAGGCCAGGCACCGGGTCAGGCCTTCCCAGCATTCCGGGTGGTAGAGATTCTGGCAGCGAAGGCACGCAGCGCGCTTGGCCTGCCCCTCCAGGGGCCTGGCACAGACCGGACAAAGACGAGAATTCTCAGCCATCTGACCCTTCCAGGAGGGGATTGCCCTCGGGCGCAGGGTTCGCTCTTCTCAAGAGCCCGAAGGCCCGGTTCCCGTCAACCTTCCGTGGCCCGAAGCGAAAGTCCTCCAGGCTCCGAATCAGCAGACAGGTCCCAGACCATGCCATCCTCGGCCCGTTCCACGGGGCATGAACAGATCCGCTGCACCTGCCCGGGAAGATCCGTCCTTTCAGTCGTGGGGGCCAGATGGGTCAGGACCACGCGCGCGGCGCCGGCCAGGGTCGCCAGGCGCCCGACCTCCTCCGGGCCCAGATGGCCTTCCAGAGGCGGCGAGTCGCCATCCCCCGTGCACTCGCACAACAGCAGGTCCGCCCCGGCCGCTGCCTCGGCCAATCCTTCGCATTCAGCCGAGTCCCCCGAATAGCACAGCACCCGACCGGCAGACTCGAACCTCCAGGCCAGGGCCGGGTCCGACCCGTGGCGGACCGGGAAGGCTCGGGCCCTCCACTCTCGGCCCTGAAACCAGGAGCCGTCGTCCTCATGGATCCGACGCTGCCAGCCCCGAGGGCGCAACCAGCGAAAGGGAATCTCCAGATCCTCCAGGAACCTGCCCAGGCCAGAAGGCCCGTGGAAATGCAGCGAATCGACCGGCCTCCAGGCTTCGCTGCAGTTGCAGGCGAAGAGGAACGCGACCAGGTCCGCCGTGTGATCGGGGTGGAAATGGCTGAGAAAGACGTGCCGGGCCCGTCGAGGATCCAGCCCGCAGAGCAGGGCGGAGCGCAGGGCTCCCGGGCCCATCTCCAAGAGCAGGAGATCCTCGCCCGCTTCCAGGGCATAGGCCGAGGCCCCGCGGCGCCGGGTGGGCTCGAGGACCCCCGAACCTAGGACGAAGAGGCGCACGAGGCGTCGCCCTCCACCGGAAGCGGTTCCAGGGGCCGGTACAAGGCGTCTCGGCGGACCGGCTCGCGCCCGGCCTCGAGGATCATCCCACGCAGGGTCTCCTCCGCCAGGCCTGCGGGTGAGAGGCACCCGGCCATATGGGTGATCCGCTCTTCGACGACGGTCCCGTCGAGATCATCGGCTCCGAACCACTGGGCCCGCGCCGCGGCCTCGAGACCCGCCATGACCCAATACGCCTTGACGTGAGGGATGTTGTCCAGCATCAGACGGCTGATGGCCAGGTCGCGAAGCACCCCTTCGTCACTCATCAGGGGAAGCCCGGCGAGCCGGGTGTTGGCGGGATGGAAGCGCAGCGGAATGAAGGCCAGGAAACCTCCGCCGCGTTCCTGAGCCCGGCGCAGCCGGTCCATATGCTCAAGGCGCTCGGCCGGCGTCTCGATGTGCCCCGCCAGCATGGTGGCGCTGGTGGGAATCCCCAGACGATGGGCGCAGCCGTGGATCTCCAGCCAGCGCTCCGGAGCGATCTTGGCCGGATGCAGCTTGCGATGGATGCGCTCGACCAGGACCTCGGCACCCCCTCCAGGCATGGAACCCAGGCCATGGGCTTGGAGATCCTGCAAGACCCACTCGACCCGACGCCCGGCAAGCCCGGCGAAGTGCTCGATCTCCACGGCGGTGAAGGCCTTCAGGTGCAGGCCGGGATCGGCGCGATGCAGGGCCTCGAGAAGGTCGGGGTAGAAGCGGTAGGGATGCCCGGGGTGCAACCCGCCGACGATGTGGACCTCGGCGCCCGGGACGCCGCGCAGGGGTCGGATCCGCTCCACCATCTCCTCGACCGTCATCTCGTAGCCTCCGGGTTCGCCCGGCTTGCGAGCGAAGGCGCAGAAGAGGCACGACCCCACGCAGAAGTTGGTGTAGTTGAGATGGAGGTTGACCACGTAGGTGGTCCGATTGCCGAAAGCCTGCTCACGGCGAAGGTTGGCCAGTTGACCCAGCCAGGTCAGGTCGGGTTCGGCATAGAGTGCCAGACCTTCTTCCATGGTCAGGCGCTGCCCGGTCTGGACCTTGGCGGTCAGGGTGCGGCGCAGATCTCCACGGGCCATCGAACGCGGTTCTCCTTTGAGGACGCTCTCCGCACGACAACGATTCCCGGGGAGCTCAACAGGGACGCCGCAGATCTCCCTCGATCCAGACGGCTCCGTCCTGGTCGAACTCCTTCTTCCAGACAGGAACCGTCTCCTTCAGCGTGTCCAGGGCCCAGCGCGCGGCGGCGAAGGCCTCTTCGCGATGGGCTGAGGACACGGCCACCACCACCGAGATCTCCCCCGGCAGAAGCGGTCCGGTCCGATGCCACAGAGCGACCTCCCCCACCGGAAAACGCCGACGCACCTCGGCGGCGAGATCCTCCAGGCTGCTGCGGGCCATCCGCTCGTAGGCGGAGTATTCCAGAAGACGGACGGACCGCCCCCCGGCATGGTCGCGGACGGTCCCCAGGAAGAGGACCACCGCGCCGCAGTCCTCCCGGCGAACGGCCTGCAGGCACTCGTCGACCGAGATGGGCCCTGCGGAGAGACGGACCAGCCCGCCGCCCCCACCGCTGACCGGCGGGACCAGGGCCACCTCGGCTCCGTCAGTCAACGGGTGGTCCTCGTCCACGAACTCGCCTTCGACGGCCACCCGGAGCTCCGACCTGCGGGTCTCCAACCCCGGGTGCAGGGCCTGGAGCTGGTCCAGCAGATCGGCCACCCGGGCCGCCTGCGGAACCTCCGAGAGGCACTCCGAAGTGCCCAGCAGATCCTGAATCGAGGCGAAGAACAAACAACGCACCTTCACGGACCGGGGATTCTGAGCGCGGGGTCCGCCCCCCTTCCATCCGATCGTCCCCCGACGGAAATCCGGTGTTCCCGTGGGCACCTGGAGTCCCGGTGTCCGCCCTTCACGGGGGCCGGCCCGGGCATCCCGATTCCCGGACGGGTCTGGGCGGAGCCGGGAGGGTCATGGTAAAATAGCCGGAATCGCGGGGGCGATGGAGGCCAGGAATGGACATCACCAAGACCGCCGGTCCGATCGTGCCAGAAGCACAACCCCGGCGGATCCGCATCCTGCACACCAACGACGTGCACGGAGCGATCAGCCCGCTGCCCGACGAGGTCGTCCTGGGGCGTCCCGCCGAGTTGGGTGGCAGCGCCTACACGGCCACCCTCGTCGACCAGGCGCGCAGGCAGGATCCTGGACGGACGCTTCTGCTGGATGCGGGTGACGTCGTGCATGGACAGGCCGCGACGGACCTGGACCGAGGGGAATCCATGATGGAGATCATGGGTGAGGTCGGCTACGATGCCGCCACCCTGGGCAACCACGACTTCCACTGGGGCGTGGGCAACATGCTGGAGCGCCTGGCCCAGGCTCGTCACCCGGTGGTGATCGCCAACGTCGTCATGGAAGACGGCTCGCCGGTCCCCAACACCCGACCCCACAAGATCTTCGACATGGACGGCGTGAAGGTGGGGGTCACAGGCCTCCTGACGGCCCAGACCGCCACCGAACAGCGCAAGGACCGCATCGAAGGCGTGCGCTTCCTGGATGAGGCCACCGCTTTGCGCCAGAGCCTGCAGGCCATGCGGGAAGAGGGCGCCGAAGTCGTCGTCGTCCTGTCACACATGGGACTGGACGACGATCGCAAGCTGGCCCGGCAATTCCCCGGACAGGGCCTGGTCATCCTGGGCGGGCACAGCCATGACCGCCTCACCGGGCCCGAACGCCTGGATGGCAACTACGTGGTCCAGGCGGGCTCGATGGGCAAGGAGATCGGCGAGATGGTCCTGAGCCTGGAACGGCGCTCGATCGTCGGAGTCGAGCACCGGCTGATCCCCGTCGATCCCGCCAGCGTCGTCCCCGATCCCGAAGTGGCAGCCCTGGTCGCCCGCTATGAAGAGCGCGCCGAACGCGAGATGGGCAAGGTCTTGACCGAACTCCCCGAGCGGATGGGGCGCAGCGAGAGGACCGATTCGCCGGTTGGGAACCTGGTCACCGACGCCATGCGCCACGCTGCGGGAACCCAGGTGGCCTTCATCAACTCCGACGCCCTGCGCCGCGACCTGGAGGCCGGCCCGCTGACCCGCCGCGATCTCTACGAGATGATGCCCTTCGGCAGCGAGGTGATGCGGGGCGAGCTGACCGGCCAGCAGATCCTGGCGGCCCTGGAGCACAGCATCGCGAACCGGAGCCTCTCGCCCCAGGTCCACACGCCCTTTCTCCAGGTCTCGGGAATGCGCTTCGCCTACGACGCCGCCATGCCCGCCGGCCAGCGGGTCCTGGCAGCCGAGGTAGACGGCCGGCCCCTGGAGGCCGAGGCCACCTACTCGGTGGCCCTGGACGACTACCTGTGCCTGGGCAAGATGGGGTATGACAGCTTCGCCCAGGCCGAATGGCAGCCGACCGGCGTGGAGATGCTGGAAGCCATGGCCACCTGGGCCAGCCGAGGCCTGCCAGCCCCGGGGCCCCGCCGAATCGACGACCGGACCGAGATCGGCGCGCACCGGACGCCGGTCCAATCCTGAAAGGAGCCGGGCATTTCCGACCCGACCGACGCCATTGATGACTGCAGGATCCATCGCCAGCACTGAACTCAAGCCACCCATCCGCCGAGTTCTGAGGCCCATCCAGCAGTTCATCCAGACCGAGAGTTCCAGTGGACTGGTGCTTCTGGCCAGCACGGCCATCGCACTTCTATGGGCCAACCTGGCGCCGGCCAGCTACAACACAACCTGGGAGACCCATGCCAGCCTCCGCTTGGGGGCCACCGTGCTGGACCTTTCCCTGCGCCACTGGATCAACGACGGCTTGATGGCCCTCTTCTTCCTGCTGGTGGGACTGGAGATCAAGCGCGAGCTCCTGGTCGGAGAACTCTCCTCGCCGCGCAAGGCCCTTCTTCCGGTCATGGCCGCCCTGGGTGGCATGGTGACCCCCGCCTTGTGCTACCTGGCCCTGGCCGGAGGCACCGACGCGGCCCGGGGCTGGGGGGTTCCGATGGCCACCGACATCGCCTTTGCCCTGGGAATCCTGGCCCTGCTGGGACGGCGCGTCCCCACGGGCCTGAAGGTCTTCCTGGCGGCCCTGGCCATCGCCGACGACCTGGGCGCAGTCCTGGTCATCGCCGTGTTCTACACCGATTCGCTGCAGGCCTCGGCCCTGGGCGCCTCCGGAATCATCTTCCTGATCCTGCTGATCTCCAACTGGGTGGGAATCCGCTGGCTGAGCTGGTACGGCGCATTGGGCCTGCTGCTGTGGCTGGCGGTCTTCCATTCGGGCGTCCACGCCACCGTCGCAGGAGTCCTTCTGGCCATGGCCATGCCGGCCTGGTCGCGGCTCAACCTGCCCCGGTTCCGACAGCACCTGGAGGAGACCACCCAGGAACTCAACGAGCACGGCGATCCCACGGGAGCCGTCCTGGCCGACGAAGACCTGCTGTATCGGGTGATGGAACTGCGCTCGGCCTGCACGAAGCTCCAGCCCTCGCTGCATCGGCTCGAACACGACCTGGCTCCCTGGGTGGCCATGGTCATCATGCCGGTCTTCGCCCTGGCCAACTCCGGAGTCTCCTTGGCCCAGGTGGGCTCCGGGTTGAGTGATCCCCTGGCCATGGGAATCGCGGCGGGCCTCCTGCTGGGCAAGCCCGTGGGCATCGTCCTGGGTTCGTGGCTGGTGGTCCGCGTCGGCCTGGCCAGCCTTCCTCGCAGCACCTCCTGGGGACACATCCTGGGCGTCGGACTGCTGGGCGGGGTGGGCTTCACGATGGCCTTGTTCATTGCCGGCCTGGCCTTCGGAGAGGGATCCCGGCTGGACACCGCCCGGCTGGCCATCCTGAGTGCCTCGACGCTGGCTGGCGTCGCGGGATTCCTGGTCCTGCGCCGGATGCCTCCAACCCGGCTGGAGGAATGAGAACGGTCCTTTTTCGCGCCGGCAGAAGGGATGATTTGCCAGGACGCCCCGGATCTGGTAGAGTTGCGCCAAGTCCTCTTCGCGCAGTCCTCTCTGCCACCCGGCTCCGCCGCAGCACTCGACGACTCCACGGAACCGAAGCCCTCAAAGGGCTTCGCTGGGCCCCGTCGCAGTGGCTGGAAGGCTCCGCCCTCCCGCAACTCTCAACACCTGCGGCAAGACAGGAAGGCAGGCCAATCATGGCAACCGGACAAATCAAGCGGCTCGCCCGCGACCGCGGCTTCGGATTCATCCGCCCGGCCGGCGAGACCGAAGACATCTTCTTCCACAGCTCCGCCGTCCTGGGCGAGCAGTTCGACAACCTCAACGAAGGCCAGTCCGTGGAATTCGACAAGGGTGCCGATGAGCGCAACCCCAGCCGGAGCCGCGCCATGAACGTGCGCGTCACCAACTAGCAACCCCTTTCTGGGGTTCCTCCCCCGCCAGACCGGCCCGGAGCCCCGGCTCCGGGCCGGTCTGTCTTTCCGGAGCAGTTGGCCGCCTGAGGGCGCCAGGGCTCGAGCGGGCAAGTGCCGATTGACACCCACCCGGACCTGTCCTAGAATCCGGCATCAGGTCTTGAGGCTCCAATGATCCCCCGCTGCACCCGCAACCGCGTCCTGACGCTGCTCATGGCACTGGCCCTCCTGGCCACCCATGGGTTGGGTGCGTCGCATTCCCACGGCCTCGGCCGGCACCAGAGCCCACCCGGATGCCGGATCGCGGCTACCAGCCACCCGCACGACGGCCCCGCCCACCTCGAGAAGGGCATCTCCGAGTCCGGCTTCTGCCTGCTGTGCGCCCTCCTGGGCGATCCACCCGGCTGCGCGGCGCCGGCTTCCCCCCCGGACCCGAACGGAATCCTGGAGGACGGCCCCGTCCTCCCGGACCTCCCCCTGGCCTCCCTCCTTCACATGGGCCAGCCCGGGCGCTCTCCGCCGACCTCCTGACACTGCAGCCGGCGAGCCGACCCTCCCGCTCCTTCGGAGGGTCCTGCCAAGCGGCTCTCGCGAGCCGACCCCGGTCGCGGCTCCATGCCGCCCTGACGCCGAGGCCGGGCCCGCGGACTGAATCGCCTCTCTCCCCTCGATTCACATCAGGAGGTCCCGACCCATGTCCTGGTCCCACCCGTCCCTGCGCCGGACGCTGGCCCTGTGCACGCTGTTCCTGACGTGCCTGGCCGCCCCCGTCCTGGCTCAGCCCGCCACGCCCGAGGATCCCCGCGATCGCCAGATCCGCGAGCTGCGCCAGCGCCTCGAAGAGCAGCAATCCCAGATCGATCAGCTCCGTCAGACCCTGGAGGGCCTCCTGCGGCCCTCGGCCCAGGCGGCCCCCTCGACCCCGACTCCCGCCCCCGAAAGCGAGCAGGCACAGGATCCGGGCCCCGAGCCGCCGCCGGCGAGCGCCGCCCAGACCGAGCTGAACACCTCGGCGACCGGCTCCCAACCCTCCATGAACCCCAACATCTCGGTCTCGGCCCTGTTGGGGGGGCAGAAGGGTGGGCGCCCCGAGGACACCCAACGGAACACCTTCTTCGTCGAGGAGGTGGAGGTGGCACTCCAGGCGCCCGTGGACCCCAAGACCCGACTGGACGCCTTCATCGGGTTCCACAGCGGCGAGACCCCCGAGGTGGAGGAAGCCTACGCCACCTACACCGGCCTTCCGGGTGGCCTGCAGGCCCGGGCCGGGCTCTTCCTCAACGAGGTGGGACGGATCAACACCGTCCACACCCACGCCCTGCCCCAGATCGACCGCCCCCTGCCCGCCGAGGAGTTCTTCGGGCACTGCGGCTTGCGCTCACCCGGCGTCGAGCTCTCGTGGCTGGCCCCGGTTCCCTGGTATTCCAAGGCCACGGTGCAGATGGGCAGCCGCTTCGGACATGCCCATGAGCACGAGGAGGAAGGACTCGACGAGGAGCACCACGCCTTCCAGCTCTTCCCCAGCGACGGGGCCACCAAGCCCCTGTGGGTGGCCCGCCTCGAGAACATGGCCGAGCTGAACCAGGACACGACCCTGATGCTGGGCCTGTCGGGTGCGGCCTCCACGATCCAAAACCAGCACCTGGAGAACTCCCGGATCGCCGGGGCCGACCTGACGCTGAAATGGAGCCCCCTGGACGACCCCTACCGGAACCTGGTCTGGCAGACCGAGTTCCTGGCCGGACGCCAGAAGCACCTGGACCCGGCGGAGGAAGCCCGGGACTTCGACGGCTGGTACAGCTTCCTGAACTACCGCTTCAACCGGAACTGGCGGGCAGGGGTGCGCTACGACGAGACCGACCTGCCCATGCATCCGGGCGAACGCCAGCGCCGCGCCAGCGCCCTCCTCGAATTCCTCAGCAGCGAGTGGAGCGCCCTGCGCTTCCAGTACAGCCGCTACAATCCCAACTTCTCGCGTCCCTTCGATGAGTTCCAGATCCAGTGGAACCTCACCATCGGCCCCCACGGGGCCCACAAGTACTGAGGAGGCCCCGATGTCTTTCCGCCGAGCCTTTCTGGCCGTCATCCTGCTCTTGTGCAGCGCCCTCCCCGTCCGGGCCGAGGTCCTGGAGATCGTGACCACCACCCCCGACCTGGCCGACGCCGTCCGCGGGGTGGGCGGTTCGCGCGTCCGGGTCCAGAGCCTGTGCGTGGGCTACCAGAACCCCCACCAGGTGGAGACCCGGCCCAGCTACCTGCGCACGCTGGCCCAGGCGGACGCCTTCATCCAGATCGGCCTGGACCTGGAGGTCGCCTGGGTTCCCGAACTGCTGCGCGGTTCCAGGAACTCGCGCATCATGGCGGGGGGGCCGGGCTTCCTGGACGCGAGTCGCGGCGTCCGGGTCCTGGAGGTTCCTCGCGGCCAGGTCGACCGCACGATGGGTGATGTCCACCCCATGGGCAATCCCCACTACACGATGGACCCCACCAACATGAAGATCGTGGCCCGCAACGTCACCGGGTTCCTCAAGCGGCTGGACCCGGCCGGAGCAGCCACCTACGACGCAGGCTATCGCTCCTATTGGACCTCCCTGGATACCGCCGACCGGCGCTGGAAGGCCCAGATGGCCCCCTTCCAGGGAGTCCCCGTCGTGACCTGGCACAGCACCTGGCCCTACTTCGCAGCCCACTTCGGGCTGCAGGTGATCGGACACATCGAACCCCAGCCCGGGATCTCTCCCTCGCCCGCCCACCTCAACCGCCTGAGCGCCCTGATGAAGGACAAGAAGGTCCGAATCATCGTGATGGAGACCTGGTTCCCCGAGAACGTGGCCCAGGCCGTCGCACGCCGGACCGGTGCACGCGTGCTCAAGCTCCCGGTCCTGCCTGGCGGGGTCCCAGGCACGGAAAGCTACGTCCAGATGATGGATCACGTCGTCTCGAATCTGGTCGAGGCCCTCCGATGAACGCGACCCTGGTCGAATTTCGCGGAGTCCGACTGGGCTATGGACGGCACACCGTCCTGAGCGACCTGGATCTCTGCCTGGTCCGAGGGGACTACCTCGGCCTGGTCGGCCCGAACGGGGCGGGAAAGACCACCCTGCTGCGCGCCCTGCTGGGCAACCTGCGGGCCTTGCGGGGCGAGATCCTCTATCCGGGGGGACAGCGCCCGCGTTTCGGTTACGTCCCGCAACGGGAGGGGGTGGACGAGGCCTTCCCCTTCTCGGTGGAGGACGTGACCCTCATGGGGCGCTATCCCCGGATGGGTCTGGGCCGTCGGCCCACCCGCTCCGACCGGGACTTCGCCCTTCACTGCCTGGAGCGCGTGGGGATGGCCGAACATCGCCACCGATCCCTGCGCGATCTGTCGGGAGGGCAGAAGCAGCGGGTCCTCATGGCCCGGGCCCTGGCCGGAGA
>DCTU01000320.1:2403-3673 GCA_002329445.1 bacterium UBP9_UBA1432 | reverse complement strand
TGAAGGTGGTGGTCAGGGCGCCGGTCTGCAGCGAACCGTGCACGGTGCCGGCTGCGCCGCCCTCCGACTGCATCTCCTGGACCATGGGGATCGCGCCCCACAGGTTGACCTTCTTCTCGGCGGCCCACTGGTCCGCGAANNTCGCCCATCGGCGAGGAAGGGGTGATCGGATAGATGGCGATGACCTCGCTGGCCTTGTAGGCCACAAACGAGGCGGCCTCATTCGCATCCATGATCGCCTTGGCGGTCAGGGTGGGGTTCTCGGCCTGGTTGGCGTCCATCACGGCATTCGTGCCCATATTGAGTGTCGAGCTCCTTTCACAAACCGCAAAGCTGCAGGAACGATCCGGGTGTTGCCCCCACCTCGCCCAGCAAAACCTCTTCCAGACGGGAATCCTTCGGGCCAACGGCCCGGTCCTCGGTCTGAAGGACAGGGGCTTGCGGTTATCCGTCCCAGTCTAGTCACCTCGAAGGCTTCCGGTTATGACATGGATCACACCCGGTGCGGGGGGCGGCCGCGACGCGCCAGCGCAGGATCCCACGCCCTCCCGGAGAAGCGCCGGCCCCATGTCGTTGTCCATCGGCCTCACCGGCCTGACCCAATCCGGAAAGTCCACCCTCTTCCAGTCCCTGACCTCGATCTCGCGGTCCGACCCCTCCGGCAAGCGGCTGCCGCTGGCCCGGGTCCCGGTCCCCGACGAGCGCCTCTGGAAGCTCGCGGCCATCTTCAAGCCCAAGAAGACCACGCCGGCCACGGTCGACTTCCTGGACATGCCCGGGGGCGGAAGCGCCGGCCTGGGTTCGGCGGCCCTGGCAGAGATCCGCACCTCCACCGTCCTGGTCGAGGTGGTGCGCTGCTTCGGGCACCCCTACCTGGAGGGGGTCCACCCGCGCGCCGACATGGAGAGCTTCGAGACCGAGCTGCTGCTGGCCGACCTGAAGGTGATCGAGGGCAAGCTGGAGCGCTCCAAGAAGATGGAGCCCAAGGAGAAGGCGCTGCTGGAATCCCTGCAGGCCCCCCTGGGCGACGGCGACGTGAACGGGCTCCCGTCCCTGGACGAAGAGCAGCGCAAGATTCTGTCGGGACTGGGCCTTCTGTGCCTCAAGCCGCGCCTGGCGGTGGCCAACATCCCCGAGGCCGACCTGGGAGGGGACTCGGCGGGCTTCCAGGAGGTGAAGGATTTCGCCGCCTCGCGCCAGATGCCGGCCCTGGCCATCTGCGCCGAGGTCGAGGCCCAGATCGCCGAGCTTCCCGAAGAGGATCGGGCCG
>DCTU01000320.1:0-2337 GCA_002329445.1 bacterium UBP9_UBA1432 | reverse complement strand
GGCGAGGACGAGTGCCGCGCCTGGACCACCCGGGTCGGGGCCCACGCCCCCGAGGCCGCCGGCGAGATCCACACCGACCTGCAGCGGGGCTTCATCCGCGCCGAGGTGATCGACTACCCCACCTTCATGGAGTGCGGCTCGATGCACGTGGCCAAGGAGAAGGGCCTGCTGCGCGTCGAGGGCAAGGAGTACGTGGTCCGCGACGGCGACATGCTCAACATCCGGTTCAACGTGTAGCGGGGGCTTCTGGCTCCGCTTGTCGGGTGGTGACCCGACGCGGCGGCTCGCTCCCGGAATCCGGCAGCCTTCCCAGGAACTTCCTGGCAGACATGACGGAAACCCGGGAGGCCGGGCTTCCGCTGGCGGGCGGAATCCCGGGTTCCCCAGGTTCTTGGAGCGTTCTCTCGTCAGGCCTCGGGAGGAGCGCTGCCGTCGGCCGCCGGGGTGCCGTCCTCGCCGGCGTTTTCGCCCTCCGCTGCCTGCTGCGCGGCGGCCTCGGCTTCGGCAGCCTGCTGCGCAGCCTCCTCGGCTTCTGCCTCCTGCGCCAGGGCCTTGCGGGTGGCGAAGTAGAAGACGATCATGCCGACGATTCCGGCCAGCCCCATCAAGCCCAGGTAGATCCACACCATGTAGGGATGGTAGGTGTCCCACAGGGTCCGCGTGGCGATCTGGACGGCGGCCGGGTCGACCTGACCCAGCGCCTGGGTGTAGATCTCGTGAACGCGAGCCGCCTTCTCCTCGCCCGCCATGCCTGCCCACTGGACGGCCTGCCAACTGGCGCGCACGCTGGCCTCGAGGGCAGCCGGGTCGGCTCCCTTCTGCAGATGGGCCATGGTCTGCATGACCTCAGGAGCGGGCAGCAGCTCTTCGTTGGTGGCAAACTGCGGACTCAAGCCCAGGTGATCGACCATGAACTGCCGGGCCAGGTGAAGCTTGTTGGCCAGGGCGTCATACAGTCGCCCTCCGATCGCGTTGCCCAGGAACCAGCCGATGGCGAAGGGGATGTTGGAGTAGCCCATGTACAGGGCCTTCTTGTCCTTGGGCGCGATCAGGCCGATGTAGGCGCTGAAGGTCGGGCTGCAGGCCATCTCTCCGATGGAGAAGACCAGGATCATCAAGGCGCAGAAGAGCCCCATCTGGGTGCTGCCCGCCCCGACGAAGCCCACCAGCGCGATCAGCATCCCGACGACCATGGCCACGATCTTGTTGAGCTTGCGGATGACCCAGGAGACCCCGATCACCAGCAGGATGATCGACATGGGGTTGATGTTGATGATCATCTCCGGCTTGACCTGGCCGCTCTCGAGCACCCAACCCGAGGAGACCGCACCGAAAAGGCCCGCCAGATCGGACGAGTCCACCCACTCGTCCAGGAAGTTCGGCAAGAGGTCCCACAACTGCATGAACATCAGCCAGAAGCAGGAGAAGATCGCCAGGAACGCCACCAGGCGGGGGTCCTTGAAGATCGTGACCAGCGAAGCGACGAATGTTCCGAAGGGGCCCTTCTCGGCCTCGCCTTCAGCGGGCGGAGCCTTCTCGGGCTCCTTGTACAGCAGGAAGAGAGGCACGAAGTTGCAGACCGTCACGATGGCGGCCGCATAGAAGACGCGTTCCCAGTCGGTCTCGCCGCGCAACTGGGCCGCACACATGGGAGCCAGTGCGCCCCCGATGTTGACGACCCAGTAGAAGGTCCCCCACCCCAGCGACGAGGTGTTCGCATCGGTGGTCTTGGCCACGGTCCCGTGCACGGGCGGCTTGAAGATCGCCGTCCCCAGACCGACAAGACAGGCCGCTGCCAAGAAGACCCAGTAGTTGGCGTTCTCCCAACCGCTGGCAGTCAGGCTGGCCGCGATGCCCGCCGAGTTGGCCATGGCCAGATAGCCCACGATGTTGATGAGGAAGGCCACGACCAGGCTCTTGCGATAGCCGTAGCGCTCGGCGTATCCGCCCGAGACCATGGGCACGAGGCACTGAACCACGGCCCAGATGGCGAAGATGTCGCCCTTCTGCGTCTGGGTCAGGCCCAGCCCCCCGTCATAGGCCTCCTTCACCAGGTAGAGCGGGGCCACGGCCCGGACGCCGAAGTAGGCCAGCCGCTCCAACATCTCCATGAAGTTCGCGAACCAGAAATTCGGGGGCAGGCTCCTCAGTTGCGAGATGAAGGATGCCTTGGGCTCGGTGTCTTTCACGTCGGTCTCCCAGCAGGAGGATTCAGAAACGGGCTCCCTTTCTTCAGTGCCGGCATGTTCCCCCCCCGCCGGACGTGACGGAGCAATGGGGCGGGGCGGGGCTCCAGATCCGCCATCCCTCCCAGGAACTTCCTGCGAAACATGACGG
>DCTU01000174.1 GCA_002329445.1 bacterium UBP9_UBA1432 | reverse complement strand
TGTCGGCCCAGGCCGAGCGGATGCTGGACCCCCTGGAGGCCTGGCTGGACATGTGCCGGCAGGTCGTGGAGGGACGGCTGCGCACCACCCCCGACCACTTGCAGAAGACCCGGGAGATGGTCGCGGAACTCGAGGTCCTGCGAGAGGAGCAGGACATGCGGGAGTTCCAGGCCGTGGCCCGGGAGGTGGCGGCCCAGGAACGACACGCGCGTGTCATGAACGGCGGGTCCCAGGTGCGCGAGGGCGGGTATTCCGACGGCGCCTGGGAGATCCTGGACCGGATGCCTGGGCTGCCCTGGGCGGCAGCCGCCACCGAAGAGGCGCCCATCCCCGGAGATCCCGACCTGGGCGTGGCCTGGCGCAGCCGGGTTCCCCACTGGGACGAAGCCGACCAGCGCGCCCGCCATCCCGGCGCGGCGATGCGGCGCCACGTCCTGCGCCGCGACGGCTTCCGCTGCGCCTGCCCGGAGTGCCCGCATGATGTCTGGCTGGACATCCACCACGTCAGCTTCTGGTGCAGCGGCGGGCTGACCGTGCCCGAGAACCTGGTGCTGTGCTGCTCGAAGTGCCACGCCAACATCCACGACGGCAACCTGCGGGTCACGGGGAACGCCGAGCAGGGCCTGACCTGGACCGATCGCCGCGGCCGCCACCTGGGCGCCTGGACCGAGGCCGAGCTGGCCTTGGCGGCGCAGGAGGCGCTGGGGCGCCGGGTTGGGCTGGCGGGCCTGGGGGGTGCCCATGGATGACACGCGCGTGTCGTGGATGGGGGGGCAAGCCCATCGGGGCTCGACCTTCCGACCGCCCCGGCGACAGGTGTCAAGGGACATCCAGGCCGGCGAGCCACGGCTCGCGACCGACACCGGAGACCGGCCGTAGTGAACGACCCACGGCGGAGAAGCAGGTCGCGAATGGCCCTGGTGAATGTCTGGTTCTCGCTGACGGCGCGGCTGCGGGCCTCGAGACCCGGATGGAGTCGCTTCGGCAACGGCCCCGCGATCAGAACGATCCCGCTCACGCCCCGGTGTCCGATCTTACCGGGTCGGAGGGCGGCCCTCTCGTCTCTGCCGTGCGAGCCAGGCGGCGACAGCCGAGATGTCCAGGCCGGCCCTGGTCAGCAAGAGAGCGGTCGGCTCCTCGTCCCGGGCGAGCATTGCCAGCAGGAGGTGGCCGGAATCGACCTTCCTCAAGGAATCCAGCCGCGACAACTCGATCGCGGCTTCAATCATCTCCTTGAAGGGTCTCGAGATGACGGAGTCTTCCCCAGAACATGCCCACCTGTTCAAGAGTGGCAAGGCACGCTCGAGCACCTCGGCCAGAGCGTCGGGGTCAGCTCCCAGTTCCACCACACATCCTCGGACCAGGTGGGATTGCTTGAGCAGCGCACAGAGCACTTGCTCCGGTCCCAACAGCGCTCCTGTTTCCGTGGCACTCCGGGAGCATCGCTTCAAAATGAGACGGGCTTCTTCTTCGAAGGGGGACCAGATGGCGGGCACCGCTGCGGGCTCCTTCCAGGAAGTCCAGGACGCGTCCGCGCCCTGGGAGCATCCCTTCTCAGCTTCCCTCGTCCGGCTTCCGGGTCCTGCGTCGCTTCCGCACCGGAGGAAGGGCCCTCGCGCGGGGGGCTCAGCACCAGTGAGCGGGACCTTCCTCCAAAGATCTGTGGCATTGCCCCAGATTCACGGCGGAAACCCCGGAATCCAGACGGCAGGGGCGCCCTCGACCTTCCCCCCTCGCAGCACCTCCGAGCGGCCTGACACTCCCTGTCACCACCTCCCTCCTATCCTGAAGGCAGGAGCCGACCCGGAGGTGGGAGTTGAAGAGCCAGCCCGTCAGTCCACAGACCCCTTCCCAAGCCAGCAGCACGCCGTTCTACCTGGCCTGCGTCACCCTGGTCGTGTGCTCGGCCGCGGTGGTGACGGTGACGCGGTCCTCAGGCCTCGGCGCGCTGGGGTTCCTGGCGGGCGTGGCCCTGGCGATGTTCTTCCTGGTGCTGCCGTCCTGGCTCGAGCACCGGGCGGCCGGCCTGGACCAGTTGCACGTGGCCCTGGCCGAACTCGAGAGGCGCTCCTACGACCTGGATTCGGTCCGGCGCGAACACCGGCGGGCCCTGGCGCGCTCGGAGGAGCTCCAGGAGAAGGCCGAGGAGCTGGCGGGAGTCCTTCGGGAGCAGGCCGGCCGGCTGGCCGAGCTGTTCGGGTTGCAGGAGGAGCTGATCCAGGCCCGGCAGGACCGCCAGCGCGCCCAGAACCTGCTGGAAGCCCGGGATCGCGTCCTGGTCGAGCACCACGACTCGCTGGAGCGCCTGCTCTCCCAGGAGGGCCTGTCCCCAGAGTATCTGGAGGCCACCACGCGGGCGCTGCAGCAGTTGCGGCGCACGCTCTCCAGCACCGGGCTGGACCCGATCCGGCCCGGACCGGGCGATCCCCTGGATGAGCGCATGCACCAGGTGCTCGGCGTCCGGGAACCAGGCCCGGGAGTTGCCGAGCACCACGTGATCCACTGCGAACGATCCGGCTTTCGCCGGGGCGACACCATCCTTCGCCGCGCCGAGGTCTTCCTGGCGGCGGCGAGCGGCCAGACGGAGGGCCAGGCATGAGCAAGCACCCTTGTATCGGAATCGACCTTGGCACGGCCACCTCGGAGATCGCCGTCTGGCAGGACGGGGCTCCGCTGGTCCTGCCCGACCCCGACTCGCCCGGGCGCAGCCCCGTGGTCCCCTCCATCGTGGCGGTGGATCGCTCGGGTCGGCTGCTGGTGGGCGAGTCGGCCCGAGCCTACGTGGATCTGCCCGGCAGCGGCGCGCGACAGG
>DCTU01000108.1:14032-14889 GCA_002329445.1 bacterium UBP9_UBA1432 | reverse complement strand
CGCGGCGAATTGACCGAACGCTTTCCTCCGGTCGTCGCGCTGGTGGGCCGCTTGGAGCGGGACCACCGACGCTTCGAGGTCCTCTATGGGGCGGAGGAGGTGGCCCGGCCCATGGCGGGCCTGGTGAAGGCCATGCAGGCTGGCCTGGGGGCGCTCGTGGAGTATTTCGAATCGGGGCACCGAAGCGCGTTGGCCGACGGGTTGAAGCTCCTGGGTCGGGGGAGCGCGGCCGCGCACGAGCTGCTGCCCGAGATGGATCGCGTGGCGGCCGCCTCGCGCCGCAGTGGGCATGCCTACCTGGATGAGCTGCGACGGGCCGTGGATTGCCACGCCGAGGGGCGCCTGCCCTGGACGCTGGTCCGGGATGCCTGGCAACTGGTCCGGGGGGCCGAAAGCCACTATCGCCAGGAACTGGACGCCTTCCGACGTTTCCCCCTGTTCCCGTTCCTGGAGGCAGACGAGCTTCCCGCCCGCGCGGCCCTGGACCGGGTTCAGGCCGAGCTGGACCGCCTGCAGTCGGCTTTCGACCAGGAATCGACCCCCGACCTGGCGGGCCTGGAGCCGGCCTTCGACGCGCTGGCCTCCCAGGTGGCGCACCTGTGGGACCGCATCGAGGTCGAGATGGGGCGCTACTCCGAGGCCCCCGCCTTCCAGGAGCTGCGCGAGCGGGTGGGACGGGCCCTTTCGGGCGAGCCGGTCGGCCTGTTGCTGCGCCAGCAGTTGTCGAGTTTTCACGAGGCTCAGCAGGAGCTGGCTCATCAGGCCGCTCAGGGGGGCCTGGAGGGGGGATTGGGGAGCGAGCTGGGCGCATTGCTGGCGGTCCAGGATCAGGCCTGGCAGGTGATGCTCTCCTCCCT
>DCTU01000108.1:245-13973 GCA_002329445.1 bacterium UBP9_UBA1432 | reverse complement strand
GGGATGGCCTGCATGCGCTGCGGGCATGCCAACCCTCCAGGCGCTCGCTATTGCGGGGCGTGCAGTGCGGTTCTGCCGGAGGTCTTCCAGGCTCCCACGGAGTACACCGACATCCTGGGGGGCGGCCCCGCCGAGGCGGGAACCCGCCTGTCGAACCTGGAGCGGTTGCTGACCGGGTACGAGCTCGGGCAGGTGGAAGGCGAAGAGATGCTGGCCGAGCTGGTGGCGTTGGAGCAGATGTCGGAAAGGGTCCGGCGTGCCCTGGAGCAGGAGGGGGGCAGGGTCCAGACCGACCAGGAGGCTGCCTTTGCTCGTCGTTTCCGCGATCTGGCCAGGGACGATGCACAGGGTCTGGCCCTGCTTCGAAACGGCCTGGAGGGCGGCGACCTTTCGACGGCCTGGCAGGGCCTGGAGGTCTGCCGGGTGGCGGCCCAGGGCGTCCTGGGCCTCAAGCAGGAGATCGACGCGGTGATGGTCTCCGGGGCGGGCTGAGTCTTCAGGTCGGGGTGGGATCCTCTCCACCTTTCTCGACGATGAAGTCCGCGACCAGGAGCGATTCGGCCCGGGGCAGGTTGATGAACTCCGCCCCCTGCTCGAAGAGCCCCTCGCCAAGCGGGCGGGACCAGGCTACCAGGGCGCGCAGGGGGACATCCACCGGATAGTGGTCCAGCAGGATCCGGACCAGGCTCTCGGGCGGGAACGGCCGATCGGATTCGAAGCGGGCTCCCGCCTTGGAGATGTCCAGCAGCCGGATCGGGTATTCTTCGTTGTTCTTCTCCAGCACGAGAGTGCCCTCGATGGGGAAACGGGGGAAACCTCGTCGTTCGTCGTTGTCCTGCGCCACTTCGGGTCCTTTCAGTTGGAACTGGCGGTGCCGGCTCCCCGCCAATGGGTCCGCATCGCCACCTCCAGGAGGCTGACGATCTGGTCGTATTCCCGGAACACGTAGCTGGAGACCACGATGGCCCGGGTGCCGTCGCTGATGAAGGCATGTCGGAACCAACGCTTGCCCGGGGGGTCGGCATCGAACTTCATGACCGCCTGCCAGGGAACCGTCACCGTCTGCCGGCCGGTGTTCCAGGTGACCGCCTCCTCGGTGATCTTCAGGGAAGAGCGGTGAGTCGGGCCCAGGAAGACGCCGGCCAGGATCATCAGGACCAGGCCCAGCCCCATGAAGCCGTTGCCGGCCGAGGAACCCGCCACGTTGGCCCCGATTCCGTAACCGATCATGGCGATGCAGGCCAGGCCCACGGCGCAGAGGACGAGCGTTCGCTCCGTGGTCAAGGACGCGTGGTAGACCCGGGTGCGGAAGGACGGATGATCGTTCGCAGCTTTCACGACCGCCGCATTTCTCAGTCGGGGTTCAGGTTCCCTGCAGCCGGTGACTCTCGGCAGGGCGCCCTGGCCTGTCGCCGAAGCGGCTGCACCTGGCGGCCCGGGAATCCGGGCAGACCTCGTCTTGGAGCGCGCGATGCAGGGCTATTATCACAAGCCGACCCTCTGGAGGGACCGGGTCGTCTTCGTCTGTGAGGACGATCTCTGGGAGGTTCCCGCCAGCGGAGGACTCGCCCGGCGCTTGACGTCCAACCCGGGTCGGGTCTCGGACCCCTGGCTGTCTCCAGACGGCGCCTGGTTGGCCTGCACCTGTCGCGACGAGGGGCATTCCGAGGTGCACGTGATGCCCGCCGGGGGAGGGGCCATCCGGCGCCTGACCTTCCTGGGCGCCGAGACCGCCGTGGCGGGCTGGACCCCCGATTCCCAGCAGATCCTCTTCGCCACCACGGCAGGTCAGCCGTTCCGCCGTTCCACCGTCCTGGGCAAGGTCCCTCGCCAGGGTGGGCCTTCGCTCACCCTGCCCTGGGGACCCGCTGCCGCCCTGAGCTTCGGGCCTGGAGGGGGGCAGGTCCTGGGGCGCTTCACCGCCGACCCGGCGCGCTGGAAGCGCTATCGCGGGGGGACGGTGGGCCAGCTCTGGATCGATCCGGAGGGGTCGGGTGATTTCCGGACCCTGCTGGATCTGCCGGGAAACGTGACGCGGCCGTTGTGGGTGGCCGGACGGATCTACTTCGGCTCCGACCACGAGGGGATCGGCAACCTCTATTCGTGCTGCCCGGATGGTTCGGACCTGGTGCGCCACACCCACCACGCCGATTTCTACCTGCGCCATCCCAACAGCGACGGACGCAGGGTGGTCTATCAATGCGGGGCCGAGCTCTACCTGTCTACTCCCGGACAGGAAGGTTCGGAGCGGATTGAGGTCGACTTCCGAAGTCCCCGGGTCCACCGGCAGCGGCGATTCGTTCGGGCCGCCGACTATCTGGAAGACTATGAACCCCATCCTGAGGGCCACTCGCTGTTGCTGACGGTGCGGGGGCGTCCTTTTACGATGGCCTGCTGGGAGCAGGGTGCCACCCAGCATGGTGAGGCGGACGGCGTCCGCTATCGCCTGGGGCGTTGGCTCTCGGGGGGGGACGCCTTCGTCTGCGTGTCCGACCGCTCGGGGGAGGAGCGCCTGGAGCTCCACGCCCTGGATGGCTCCGACCCCCGGGTCGTAGCCCCCGAGGTGGACCTGGGGAGGCCGGTCAGCCTGGAGGCTTCGCCCCGATCCAAGCGGGTGGCGTTTGCCAACCATCGACACGAGTTGATCCTGGTGGATCTGGAGGAGGACTCGGTCCGGGTGCTGGATCGAAGCCCCTATGCCCGCATCTCGGGGTTGGCCTGGTCGCCGGACGGGGCCTGGCTGGCCTACAGCTTTGCCGAGACCCCCAGGATCCTGCGCTTGAAGATCGTGCGGGTTGCGGATGGAGAGGTCTTTCCGGTCACCCGACCGGAGTTCCGGGACGTGGCCCCCGCCTTCGATCCCGAGGGCCGCTTCCTGTATTTCCTGTCGTACCGGGACTTCGACCCCGTCTACGACAACCTGTTCTTCGACCTGAACTTCCCTCGGGGGATGCGCCCCTTCCTGGTGACCTTGCGCGAGGACGTGCCTTCGCCCTTCGTGCCCGAGCCCCGCCCCCCTCACGAGGGGACGGGCCGCAAGAGGAAGGGCCGCAAGACCGAGGAGGAGGGGCTCGAGTCCCCCGAACCCAGGCCCGTCAAGCCAGTGGAGATCGATCTGGAGAATCTCCCCGAGCGGGTCCTGGCCTTCCCCGTCGAGGAGGGGCGCTACGGGCGGATCGAGGGGATGGCCGACCAGGTTCTCTTCACCTCCTACCCCGTCCTCGGGAGCCTGGGCTCGACGCCTTCCTCGGAGCCCGAACCGGGCGGGCGGGGGACCCTGGTCTCCTTCGACCTCAGGTCCCAGGAACGCAAGGAGATCTTGAGCCGGGTCAGCAGCTTCCGGCTATCCGGGGACGCCAGGACGCTGGTCTGTCGCTCGGGTCGACGTCTGCGCGTTCTTCCGGCGGGGAAGAAGCCCGAAGAGAAGACCGACGAGCGCCCCGGGCGCAAGTCCGGCTGGATCGACCTGGCGCGAATCCGACCGTCGGTCCTGCCGGGCCGGGAGTGGGAGCAGATGTACCGCGAGGCCTGGAGGCTGATGCGTGACCAGTTCTGGAGCGAGGACATGTCCGGGGTGGATTGGGGCGAGGTCTCGCGTCAGTATCTGCCCCTGCTGGAACGGGTCGGGACCCGGGCCGAGTTCTCCGACCTGTTGTGGGAGGTCCAGGGAGAACTGGGGACGTCCCACGCCTACGAGATCGGGGGAGACTACCCGGGCGACCCGGAGCACACCCTGGGTTTGCTGGGGGCGGACTTCGAATACGATCCGGAGACCGAGAGCTATCGGATCGTCGGCATGCTGGAAGGGGATTCCTGGGACCCGGACCAGGACTCTCCGCTGCGCCGGCCCGGCTTGGGCCTGCGCGTGGGCGACCGCCTCCTGGCCCTCAACGGGCGGCGCCTGGGTTCGGACCTCTCTCCGGCCCAGGTGCTGGTCAACCAGGCGGGGGTGGACGTGCAGCTCCGCGTGATCCGGGACGGTGAGGAGAAGAGCCGAATCGTCTCGGCGCGGACGCTGAGCGACGACACCAGGGCCCGCTATCGCCAGTGGGTCGCCGCCAATCGCCGTCGGGTCCACGAACTCTCCCAGGGACGCGTCGGCTACCTGCATATCCCGAACATGGGCCCCCAGGGCTACGCCGAGTTCCACCGGGGTTATCTGGCGGAAGTCGACCGACCGGGCCTGTTGGTGGATGTCCGATTCAATGGGGGAGGGCACGTCTCACCGCTGCTTCTGGAGAAGTTGTCCCGACGCCGGCTGGGTTATGATGTCCAGCGCTGGGGCCAGCCGATCCCCTATCCCCAGGACTCCCCCCAGGGCCCCATGGCCGCTCTGACCAACGAGCTGGCGGGCTCGGACGGCGATGTCTTCAGCCACGTCTTCAAGATGATGAACCTCGGTCCCCTGGTGGGCAAACGCACCTGGGGGGGCGTCATCGGGGTGTGGCCCCGTCATCGCCTGGTCGACGGCACGGTGACCACCCAACCCGAGTTCGCCTTCTGGTTCGAAGATGTCGGCTGGGGCGTCGAGAACCACGGCACCGAGCCCGACGTGGTGGTCGAGTTCCCACCCCAGGAGTCCGCCCGTGGGCGGGACCCCCAGTTGGAGAAGGCGGTGGAGATCGTCCTGGAGCAGATCCGCCAGCAGGAGGCCCAGGGGCCGCCCCCGCCGGATTGGGAGAACCGACCCCATCGCACCCGACCTCCCCTCCGCTGAGGAGGCCGGCAGGAGAGCGCCTCCAGGGACCAGAGAGGAGGGGCGCGAAGAGGCGGCGGATTCAGGGACTCTCCCGAGGCTTGGAGGAAGACCCCCCATGACGCTCGAGCCGGCCTTCGACTGGCGCCAGATCGCCCGCACCAGTCTGGCCTCCCGCTTCCTGGACGAAGCCGAGGAGTCGACCAATCGACGACGGGGCCAGGTCCCCCGCGAGCACCTGGTGCTGTATCAGTTCTCGGCCAAAGGCCATGAGGTCTCTCAAGCCCTCCTGGCCCAGGCCTTGAGCCATCCTCGGGATGCTGCCAGCGTCTACTATCGCTGCCGTCCCCTGATGTTGGGACTGGGGGTGGATTTGGAGGAGGCCGCGGCCAGCGCCCTGGCCCGTTCGGGAGGGTTCTCGGGAGGCAGGGACGCCGGCGTGTCCTTCAACCGGCCCGGCCCTGGACCTGTGGTGCTGCCCATGGCCGGGGATGTGGGCTCGCAGTTCACCCCGGCGGTGGGGTGGGCCCAGTCGATCCTCTACCACCAGCAGACCCTCGGAGACGCGTCCTGGCAGGGAGCGCTGGCGGTGGCCCTGGGGGGCGACGCCTCGGTGGCCTCCAACGGCTTCTGGTCGGCTTTGACCGTGGCCACCACGCTCCGTCTGCCGGTGCTCTTCTTCATCCAGGACAACGGGCTGGGCATTTCGGTCCGTGGCGGTTTACAGACTCCGGGAGGCAACATCGCCCGGAATCTGGATTCCTTCAGCCACCTTCTGGTCCGGGACGGGGATGGGACCGATCCCGGGGCGACGGCGTCCCTGTTGAGCGAGTGCGTCGGCCACGTCCGTGCTGGGGCGGGCCCCGCCCTGTTGCGCCTGGAGGTCCCCAGGTTGTGCGGCCACTCGGGGCCGGACCACCAGGCGGCCTACCGCACCGAGCAGGAGCTTCAGGAAGAGGCGCGCCGGGATCCGCTGCCACGCCTCCGCGAACACCTGGTCCCGGAGCGGTTCTCTGAGGACGAGTGGCAGGCCCTCGAACAGGATGTTCAGTTGCAGGTGCATCAGGCGGTGGAGCGGGCTCGCGCCAGACCCGCTCCAGACCCCGGCATGGCTGGCCGCCATGTCTGGGAGGAGGACCCCGCCGAGCCGGCAGCCTCAGGAGGCCTGACCCCGCAGCAGAGGAGCGCCCTGCAGGGGCGGACCTCTCCAGAGCCTGGGGGCCCTCGGGTGCGCTTCGCCGAGGCGCTGCGGCGGACCCTGGCCTGGGAGCTGGAGCGCAACCCGCGCCTGGTGGTCTTCGGCGAGGACGTGGGCCGCAAGGGCGGGGTCCACCTGGTCACCGAGGGTCTGCAGCGCCGCTTCGGCGAGACCCGGGTCTTCGATACCTCGCTCTCGGAGGAGGGCATCGTCGGTCGGGCCGTGGGCATGGCCCTGGCCGGTCTGGTCCCCGTGGCCGAGATCCAGTTCCGCAAGTATGCCGACCCGGCCACCGAGCACCTGAACAACCTGGGCACCCTGCGCTGGCGCACCCACAACCGCTTCGCCGCCCCCGTGGTGGTGCGCCTGGCCGGGGGGGTCGGCAAGGACGTGGGCGACCCCTGGCACTCGGTCTGCGACGAGGTGCGCTTCGTCCACTCCTGTGGCTGGCAGGTGGCCTTCCCGTCCAACGCCGAGGATGCCGCGGGCCTGCTTCGCGCTGCCATGCGCAGCCCCAACCCGACGCTCTTCTTCGAGCATCGTTCCCTGCTGATGACGGGCGAGGGCAGCGCCCCCTATCCCGGCGACGAGTATCTGCTGCCCTTCGGGCGGGGCCGGGTGGTTCGCCCCGGGGACGAACTGACCGTCGTGACCTGGGGGGCCATGCTCCACCAGGTGGTCGCGGCGGCCCGACGCTTCGGGAATCGGGTCGAGGTCCTGGATCTGCGCACCCTTGTGCCCTGGGATCGCGACCTGGTGCTGGCTTCGGTCCGCCGGACCTCGCGCTGCCTGGTGGTGCACGAGGACACCCGGACCGCCGGCTTCGGGGCCGAGGTGGCCGCCGTGCTGGCCCGGGAGGCCTTCTGGCACCTGGACGCCCCCATCGAGCGCCTGGCTCCGGACGACTTCCCTCCGCCCTACGCCCCCGGCCTCCTGAGGGCCATGATGCCCGACGTGGAGGCCATCGCGCAGGCCATGGAGCGGGTGCTCTCGGTCTAGGAAACGAGTGGACATCTCGTTTCGAGGTTCTTCCAGCCTGGCTCGGGCGGGTTCCTGAAACCGATCCCTCCGCTCGGAATAGTCGCCCTTCCTCCGGTCTTCCCCGCCGCGGGAACCCGCAGATCCTCTGGGGCGCGTTCCCCGCGACAGGGGCGGGACCCGTCGGCGACGAAACACGATTTCGTGAGCCACCAGCCCCTGACACCCTCGGAGTACCAGGTCCTGGTCGAGCAGGCGCCGATCTTGATCTGGCGGGCCGACGTGTCCTCGGGATGCGACTACTTCAATCAGCGCTGGCTGGAGTTCACCGGCCGGACGATGGAGCAGGAGCTGGGGAATGGATGGGCCGAGGGGGTCCACCCCGAGGACTTCCAGAGGTGCCTGGACATCTTCCTGGGCGCTTTCCAGCAGAGGGTCGTCTTCGAGATGGAGTACCGCCTGCTTCGGGCGGATGGGGAGTATCGCTGGCTCTTCGACCGGGGGGTCCCGCTCTTCACGCCAGGCGGCGAGTTCGTCGGCTACACGGGAAGCTGCGTCGACATCCACGAGCGGGTCGAGGCCCGCGAGGCGCTCAAGAGAGCCCACGAGAGGGAGCTCAGCGAACTCAAGGGCCTGATCCCCCTGTGCGCCTGGTGCCGCAAGGTCCGAGACGATCAGGGCTTCTGGACCCAGGTCGAGGTCTACGTCGCCTCGCACAGCCAGGCGGACTTCAGCCACAGCATCTGCCCGGCCTGCGAGAAGGACCACTTCCCCAGGATCTGAAGGCCCGTCCGTTGTATCGCCTCAGGATGCCTCCGGCCTCCACCTGGACGGCGGACTGATTCGTTCCCAACACGCAGCCCGGCCCGGTCCGCCGGACGCGCTCAGTCGTCCAACTGGTGGATCAGCTCGGCGTCGTTGCGATCTCCCCGCTTCTTGAAGTAGAACCCGATGGTGTCTCCGGAACGGATGGAATCCGGTCGGCTCCGGGGGATGAACGTCGTTCTCGGGGTGTAGTGGACGAGGATGTTCTGCAGGCGCGTGACACCGGAGGTGGGCGAGATCGACCCCCGGCTCAGGTTCGCTGGCCCTTGACCTGGATGGAGAGCCTCAGGCGGACCGAGAAGGCCATCAGGATCATGACCAGGCTGAAGGGCAGGGCGGAGGTGAGGGCCGCTGCCTGCAGCGGCTCCAGGCCGCCCCCTCGCAGAAGCAGGCCCGTCACCGCCGCCAGCATGGCTCCCCAGAAGACCTTGGTCCCCAGCTTCGGATCCAGGTCTCCCTCGGTCGTCAGCATCCCGATCACGAAGGTGGCCGAGTCCGCCGAGGTGACCAGGAAGGTGGCCAGCAGGACCAGGGAGACTCCCGAGACCAGGTAGTACCCCGGGTAGTGGCGGAGCATGGCGAAGAGGCCCACGGTGGGATCCTCCAGGATGGCGGGCCCCATCTGCCCGGGGTTCTGCTGTTCCAGGAAGAGGGCGTTGCCTCCGAAGACCGAGAACCACAGGACCGAGAAGAGGGTGGGCACCAGCAGCGAACCCAGGATCATCTCGCGGATCGTGCGGCCCTTGGAGATGCGGGCGATGAAGATCCCGACGAACGGCGCCCAGGCGATCCACCAGGTGAAGTAGGAAAGGGTCCAGTCGGCCATCCAGGAGTCATAGGCCGGGGTGAAGGGGGCGACCTTGAAGCTCAGCTCGAAGAGGCTGGAGGTATAGCGGCCCAGGGTCTCGACGAAGATCTTCAGGACCAGGATCTTGGGGCCGACCAGGAACACGAAGAGCAGGAGCAGCACGGCCAGGGCCATGTTCACGTTGGAGAGGATCTGGATTCCCTTCTTCAGGCCCGTGGAAGCCGAGACGATGAACAAGGCGGTGACCACACCCAGGATCATGAAGTAACCCGTCGGGTTGTTGGCAGGGATTCCAAAGACGTATTCCAGCCCCTGGGCCAGTTGTCGGGTGCCCAGGCCCAGGGAGGCGGCGACCCCGAAGATGACGGCCAGGGTGGCCACCAGGTCCGAGAAGATCTTCAGGGCCTGGTTCAGGCGGGGGCTCTCGAAGAGGTCCACCACGCTGGAGGAGAGCAGGTACTTCTTGCGCTTGCGGAATCCGAAATAGGCGACTCCGACCGCGCACAGGGTGTAGATCCCCCAGCCGTGCAGGCCCCAGTGGAAGGAGGTCAGCACGAAGGCTTGTTGGGCCGCCCGGACGCTGCCCGGTTCGGCGGTTGGCGGAGAGAGGAAATGGGTCAAAGGCTCGGCTCCGCCCCAGAAGAGCAGCCCGACGCCCATCCCGGCCGAGAAGAGCATGGAATACCACGACACGTCGGAGAACTCCGGCCGGTCCTGGGGGTCGCCCAGCACCACGGTTCCGAAGCGCGAGAAGGACAGGTAGCCCAGGAAGACCAGGAAGCCCGAAGAGAGCAGGATGTAGAACCAGCTCAGGTTGGTCGAAACGAAGACCTTGGCGACGGCGGCCAGCTCGGCCAGTCGATCTCCCGCCAGCCAGGCCCAGGTCGTGAAGGCCAGCATCAACACGACGCTGAGGACCATGTTGGCGCTGATGTTGAAGTGCTCTTCGCGGCGGATGTCCTCGAGGTTGCGCTCTTCATCCAGGGCCAGGCGTTCGGCCAGGTGCTTCTTGAGGCGCTCGGCCTTCTTCAGGGGCTTCCCCGAGGACGGCTCCTCGGCAAAGCGCTGCACGAGCTCTTCTTCGTATCTCTCAACCCGGGCCTGGATCTCGGCCAGGGCTTCAGGCGAAAGTTCCGGCTTGTTCTGTGGGTTCTCTTCAGACAATCGCAGTCTCCAAGCAAAAAAAAAGGTCGGTCGGGTCTTCCAGGGGCTGCCCGCGTCTTCCCCCCCCTCGGGGCCAGGGCCCTCTGGAGGCTCTACGGCGCCGGGGGCCTGCCCTGGGCCAAACCGAGCATCTCCAGGATCTCCTTCTTCACGTTGGAGGCCACTCGTGCGTTCCCCTTCTCGGTGCAGTGGCCGTCGGGCAGGAAGTACTCGGCCTCCGGCAGCGGGTCGAAGCTGCGCTTGTTGTCCACGAAGGGGACCGAGAGGCGACGAGCCACTTGTTCNNGTCGGTTGTCGACGAAGGGGACCGAGAGCCGACGGGCCACTTGTTCGTACAGCGCTGACAGACCGGAGGGATGGTCACCTGGGTAGTTCATCAGCACGACCTGCACGCCCGCCGATCGGCAGATCTCAACGGTCTTCTCCAGGTCATGGACGATCCAGTCTTGGATGCGGGGCCGCTCCGTGGCTGGATTCTGGACGCGGGCGAGCAAGGGTTGTAACGCGGGCCGGGGCGCTGCCACCGCCTGAAGGCGGTCCGCCATCCGGGCCAGCTCCGTCTTGTCCGCGTAGCTCAGCAGATGCTGCATGACCCGCACCTTCTCCTCGGCATCCAACCGGTCGTCTCCCCGCTCCAATCCGGACACATAGCAGTCCAAGGCCTTCTGGCGTTGATGGGTCATGCTGTAGAGGCGGGCCAGATGGTCATAGTATTTGGTCGCGGTCGGAGCCAGGCGGATTGCCTCCAGGCTGGCACGGATTCCCTCGTCATGTCGAGCGGTCTCGATGCAGGTCATGGACAGGCCGTCCCAGGCCTCGGGATCGTCAGGGATGGCAGCCAAGGCCAGGCGAAAGTGTCTCTCGGCCTCCAGATAGTCCATCCTGGCCAAGGCCTGATGGCCTGTCCAGGTGTCGGGCGACGACTGGAAGCGACGCCCAGGAGGGGGGGGCGTGGCGGGCCTGGGTTGCAGGCTGGGCCTGTCTCCCCGGAACTCGATGTCGACGAGCCTGGCCAATTTGACCACACGAATCCTGCCCATCCAGTCCGCCACCTGTGCGCCGATCGAGGTGTTCTTCTTGAAGGACCGATACCCAGAGAAGTCCCAGGCATTCGCTCCGCCCGTCAGAAGCACCACGACCTCCGGCCTGAACTTCTTCAGGTTGGCCGGCAGCTCGCTCTTCAGGCTGGTGCTGTTCTGCCCGTTGAGTCCCAGGTTGAGGACCTGGAACCTTCGTCGTGGCTGGTCGGCGTTGAGTTGCCGCTCGAGGTGGGCGGGGTAGGTCTGTTCACGAGGGACTCCCGGACAGGCCGTATACGAGTCCCCCACGCAGAGGACCACGCAGGACGCCGAGGACGGGCGCAAGGAGGCCTGCGTCAGGCGCTGGGCCAGCCCTACGGCCCGCAGCATGACCTCCAGGCCCAGCACGGCGAGGGACAGACCCATGCCAAAGACCAGAACCCGCTGGGCAAGCCCCCCACGCAACTTCAATCGACCTCACCGATGATCCAAGTGGTCCAGCCACAATTCGACAGCGGCCAGTGCCGTCCTGTCTGGCAGTGCCCAATGGCTGCCGGTCAGGCGCTCTCCTGAACGGGGGCCGAGGTCCCGGTCGGCAGGGGCCTTCGAGGTGGCGTGCCTCCTCCCGAAACGGGCTTGATGGCCCTCAGTCGCGCAGGCCCGCAGCCAGGCGCTGGAGCTGGATCAACTCCTCTTCCCAGAACTCGCGGCTGGCGGCGTCGGGGTAGTAGCGCCGGACCGCGGGGTCATCGCGGCGGGCCGCCACCCAGGCGGCGTGACGGGCGGTGCGCAGGGCCTGCAGCAGGCCCACCAGGCGCAGGCTCTCCAGGTCGAAGTCGCGGACCTCGCGATAGCCCTCCAGGATCGCCTGGCGCAGCCCTCGGGCCTCCTCGTCGTCGCCTGGGGCCATCATCCACAGGTCGTGGACCGGCGGGCCCTGCAGCGTGTCATCGAAATCGACGACGTAGGGGCACGAGCCCCACAGCAGGTTGGCCCGGTGGAAGTCGCCGTGGATCCGGATGGATTCGGTCCGGGCCAGGAGCGGGGCGGCCCGGGCAGCCAGTTCCTCGGCGCAGGCCAGATAGCGATCCAGCAGGTCGGGTTCCACCGCGCCCTCGCGGCGCAGGTCGCGGAGGGGCTTCAAGGTCCAGGTCTCGGGTTCCAACCGGGGGCGCCTGCGGAAGTCCTCGCGTTCGCCCACCCGATGGATCCGGGCCAGCACCTGTCCGGCGGCCTCGGCCAGCTCCCAGTTGATCTCGTCGGGAATCCGGCCCGGAACGGCCGGGAAGATGCCGAAGAGGAGCCCCGCGATGCGGCCCACCGAGCCGGCCAGGGCCCGATCCACCCTCAGGGGGGCGGCCACAGGCAGGCCCTCGCGCGCCAGTTGGCGCAGGAAGCGGTGTTCCTCGGCCACCTGCCCGGGGCTCCATCGGCCCGGGCGATAGAACTTGCCGACCCAGCGGCGTCCCTCGAGGTCCTCTCCCAGGACCACCCGGTTCTCCAGGGAGTTCAGGAAGCGCTCGCCGGGGCGCAGGTCGACCCCCGCCGCGGCGAAGGCCCGATGGATCCGGTTGGGGTTCAAAGTCCGGAAGGAGTGCATGGACCCGGGGTTCCGCCACTTCCAGGCGCTCACCTGCCGGCGGCCTGGAGCTCCTGCCCGGAGTGGGCTGTGGCGTTTCCCCCGGGCTGGTCCGGGAAACATGAACTTGTGGAATCCTCTCTGGCTGAAGGCAACCGGGAACCCGGTGGAGGTGGCGATGTGAACTGCTCAACCCCATCCCTCTGTGAGGAGATCGCCGACTTCGTCGCCGGGAATCCTTTGTTCTACTCGCTTTCCCGACCCGTTCTGCGCTCTCTGGCCGAGAAGCTCGAGCCCCAGCGCTTCGAGCCCGGCCAGGTGATCGTGCGCGAGGGGGACCCCGGGGACTCCTTCCACGTCCTGCGCGAGGGACACGTCCACGTGGTCCGCAACGGCGAGGGGCAGGAGCTGGTCCTGGCCGAATTGGGCCCAGGCGAGGGCTTCGGCGAGATGGCCCTGATGATCGACCAGCCCCGCTCGGCCACCATCAAGGCCCTGGATTTCGTGGAGACGCTCCGCCTGACCCGGGAGGACTTCCTGGTCCTGTATCGCCGGATCCCAGAGCTCGCAATCCAGATGAACAAGCTGCTCGAGCAGCGGGTCTCGCTTCTGGAGGCCGAGGGCGGGTCGGGCGCGGAGAGGGAGAAGTTCGCCGCCGGTCGGCGCCTGGAACTGGACTACTCCTACCTGGACCTCCTGATGAAGCTCAACGAGGCCGCCGGGGGGAACGAGCAGGTCGAGCACTGCAAGGAGGTCGGACAACTGGCCCGGGAGATGAGCAAGATGCTCTGCCCGATGGTCTCCGAGGAGATCCTCTTCGCCGGCTACCTCCACGAGATCGGCAAGGTCTCCCTGCCTTTGGAGCTGGTCCTCCGGCAGCGCCGCGGCGAGACTCTCGGTGAATCGGAACAGGGGCGTTTCGAGAGCATCTTCCAGATGGCCGTCGAGATCCTGGCTCCCAACAAGAGCCTGCGCGAGAGCCTGGACTTCCTGCGCTACCTGGGGCAGCAGGATTATCGCGAGATGCCCCTGGAGGCCCAGATCCTCCGGGTGGCCGATGATTATCTGGAGCTGCGCTCGCCGAACTACCGAGCCCTGGAGGACGAGGAGGCCCTGCGCCGGATCCATGCCGGTTCGGGTTCGCTGTACCACCCCCGGGCGGTGGCGGCCCTGGAGAAGAACGTCGCAAAGTTCGGGGACCTGCGGGTCGAGGCCCAGCTCAACGTCATGCGGATGATGCTGATCGCCCTGGACCGCAAGGACAACTACACCTGGCGCCACTCCATGGACGTGCGCGACATGGGCCTGAAGATCGTCGAGAGCCTGGGCCTGGGTCGGCGCGAATTCGAGCTCATGCGCATCGGCGCCGAGCTGCACGACGTGGGCAAGATCTACATCGACGAGGCGATCCTCAACGCTCCCCGCAAGCTTTCGCCCGAAGAGTTCGAGATCATGAAGACC
>DCTU01000108.1:0-155 GCA_002329445.1 bacterium UBP9_UBA1432 | reverse complement strand
ATCCCCTACCTGGCCCGGGTCATGACCGTGGCGGACGTCTGGAGCGCCCTGACCACCCCGCGCGTCTATCGGCTGGACGCCTCGGGCAAGAGCAAGGCGTTCTCACCTCAGAAGGCCCTCTCGATCATGGAGGAGATGGCGCCGGGCCACTTCGA
>DCTU01000239.1 GCA_002329445.1 bacterium UBP9_UBA1432 | reverse complement strand
GGCCATGTATCCGTAATACCAGTTGGCTGCGGTTGTGCAGACCAGGAAGACGCCGGCCAGGACCCCGTCGCGCCGGGCCCCCGTGGTCAGCGAACGGTGCAGGAAGAGGAAGAACACAGGGATCCAGCCGACGTTCAACAGTTCTGAGGTCCCGGCCGGAGCGGCGCTCAATGTATACGGAGTCAAGCCATAGACGGCCCCAGCCACCAATGCGGCAGGAGCCGAGCCGGTCAGGTGACGGGCCAGGAGAAAACCGCCGAGACCACTGAAGGCTGTGGCGCAGTTCAGGAAGGCGTTGTAACCTCCAGGGGAACTCAGCAGGACCTGCAATGGAAGACTGAGCAGACAGTTCAGGCTGTCGATGGTGAGGATCAACTGCCCATGGGGATGGTTGAGCATCTCCGTCTGGGCCGGCCACCTCAGGTGATCCACCAGCATGAAGCGGGTCCACCAGTATCCCCAGGCATTCCTCATGGCATCCCCACGGGCGGCCCCGATGAGATGGCTGTTGAGGGTTCTCAAGGCAGGCCAGTAGGCCCAAAGCGACAGGCCCAGGTACACAAGGAGGGCCAGAAGGTTTGTGAGCCAGGGGTGGTCCGTTTTTTCAGGGGGGGCCTCCTGAAGCAGCGACACGAACCAACCTCCGCAAAAGGAATGATTCCACGCGCTGCCATGGAAGCGCCCGGACGGCTTGAACTCAAACTATTCCATACCCGGAAAGGGTGTCCTCCGCCGACGGTTTGGAGGGCGTCAGGCGGTTCGAAGGGTTCGCGTCTCCCCCGGGTGGCTTNNGCGGGCTGCGGGTCAGGTCCTTCAGGAGGGGGCGCAGGTGCTCCCGGTCGTCAGGCTCCGACGAGGACGCGCAAACCGCTGCGCTCGATGGGCCAGGACTTCAAGGCCTTGGCGGCCTGGGGTCTCAGGAGAGCGAGGCGGGACGGAGGCCCGAACCGGATTCTGGAGAAAGGCGTGAGGCGCTTGGAGTCCCAGTCCGGGCTGCTGTGGAACCATCCGGAGGGTGGCCGGGTCCATCCCCGAGGAGCAGCATCCGGAATGACGGGGGCGGCACTTGGACCTGGTGCGGGCCGCAGTGGACGCGGGGGAGGGCCAGCGAGAGTCGGTCAGGCCGGACCCGCAACGGGGGCCGGTCCAGGAACTCCGAGGGGTGGATGGAACCCCTCCCGGTATGGACGCAGCCCGACCTGAATCGCCAGTCCTCGGCCCCGGAGCTGAGGGTTGCTGGAACTGGTTGTGGTGGCTGCTCGCCGTGGCTGCCGTCTGGCTGTGGTTCTGCTCGGTTTCGGTGGCGGCCCTGGAGCGGGTGCAGACGCTGCGGATGGTGGAGGGCTACGGACTGGCCGTTTTCGACCAGTTGGTTTGGAACTACTCGCACACCGGTCAGTTCCGGCAGACCATCCACTTCGGCTACGCCGACAGTTGGATGTGGTCCGGCCATCGCTCACCCTGGCTCTTCGTCGTTTCCTGGCTGTATGGCCTGGCCCCCGGACCGGTCACCCTCTGCCGCATCCAGATCGCGGCCGTTGCCCTGGGTGGCCTGCCGGCTTTCGGCTTGGGCTGGCGAGTCTTCCGGACTCCCCTGGGCGGTCTGGCGGCCCTGGGGCTCTACCTGGCCTACCCCCCCACAACCATCCTGGCCCTGAACGACTACCAGGATGTGGTCCTGGGCATCCCTTTCGCGCTGGCTGCCGTCCACCAGGCCTGGCGCGGCAGTTCCCGCGGCTACATCCTGGCCCTCCTGGGCATGGCCGCCGCCCGCGAGGAGTGGGTGACCCTGGCGCCGTTCCTGGGCTTGATGGCCCCGGGAGACTGGCGCCAGAGGCGGCCCTGGGTCGTCCGCGGGGTCGGCGTGGCGCTGGTCTACGCAGGGGCATTGTGGGTCGCGGGCTGGGGTTACGTGGGGCACGACAACCCCATGATGTCCCACGCCGGGGGTGCTCACGGTGGCTTGCGGATGACCCGCACCTGGCGGGATTTTACCGGCTTCTACCTGCACTTCTTCCTGCCCGTCCATCTGGTGGCGGTCTTTTCGCCGTTGGCCCTGGTTCCGGCCGCGGGTGCCCTGGCGGTGCACCTGACGGCACCCTTGGACGCTGGGGTGGACACCGACTGGGGCGGCCACATTCACCACATGGCCCCGGTTGCGGCCTCGATCGTGCTGGCGGCCATCCTGGCCCTGGGCTACTGCTACCGCCGCACATGCCACTCTCGAGGGATGTGGATTCTTCTGCTTCTGGGAGGCCTGCTCCTGAGCGCCCGGGTTGACGCGGAGTGGGCCCGGCGGCTGGGCCTGCATCTGCAGTTTCGACCCATCCCTGGCGTGGCCGTGCTCCCGGCCCCGGAATGGGCCCTGGTGGCCCGGGTCCCCGCCGACGCCCGGATCGCCACAGACACCTGGGCTGCCCCAGTGGTCTCCAGTCGGCCCACCAGCTACACCTACGACGACAGCTTCCGTGATAAGGTTGGTGGTCGCGGCCTGCGGGCCGTGGACTACCTGCTGGTGCGCAAGGCGCACACCGACTGGGTGCGCGAGGCTCGCCGGCACACCGGGGCGGAGTTGCTGGGGGAGACCCGCGACTACCTGCTCTTCCGGATGCCCTGGGCGGTCTGCCCGGCTGCCGATGAAGGTCTCTCGGGGAAGGACCGGGTCGGACCGGGCCACCGAGGGCAGGTTGGCGAAACAGGGAGAGGNNCAGCTTCCTAGTAGTTGAACCCGCTCCCGCCGATGAACTCGCGCAGCACCGAGTTGGAAGGGACGTGGTCGGGGAAGATCGGCACGAACAGGTCCAGGAAGCGCAGCAGGGGATAGGCCTCGATCCGGGCGGGGTTCTCGCGGGGCACCTCGAGCAGGTAGCGCCAGGCAAAGGTCTTCAGCACCGCAGCTTCGTACACCAGGGCGGAGTTGAACATGACGTCGCACTGCTCCTGGAAGGGAAAGATGTAGCGCTGTTCGCCCCGGCGGACCCGCGGCCACATCTCGATGGAGCCGGCGGCCGGGGTACCCCGATAGCGGCGATCCCGCACGATGCGCCGCAGCAGGCGGCCGTCCGAGGTGGGGATGCGGTTGTGTTCGTCGATGACCAGTTGCGTCAGGGCGCTGACGAAGATGCGGTACTTGGCCTCGGGAGCGATCAGCTCGGTCAGCATGGGGTTCAGGCCGTGGATCCCTTCGATCAGCAGGATCTGGTTGGGCTTCAGGCGCAGCGGCCTCCAGCGCGACTCGGGGGCGCGCTGGCCGGCCTCGAAGTCGAACCGGGGCATCATCACCTCACGGCCCTCCACCAGGGCCTCCAGGTGCTGGGAAAGCAGGGGGACGTCCAGGGCCTCGACGGCTTCGAAGTCGTAGTTGCCGTCCTTGTCCTTGGGGGTCTTGGAGCGGTCCTGGTAGTAGTCGTCCATGCCCACGATGACGGGTTGGACGCCGGTCACCTGCAACTGGACCGACAGCCGTCGGACGAAGGTGGTCTTGCC
>DCTU01000308.1 GCA_002329445.1 bacterium UBP9_UBA1432 | reverse complement strand
GATCCGGCCTTCCAGGGCGATCCCGGCGAAGCCCAACAGGACCGAGACCACCACCAGCAGCATCAAGAGGGCCTGGCGGCGCGTGTCGACGGCCAGGACGAAACCGAGCAGCTTCACCCGGAAGACGGCCGGGCCAGGGTCAAGGCCAGCGCCAGCCCTGCGCCGGGGAGCCTCCGGTGGGGGATCTCCAGATCCACCCAGGCTTCGAACAGGTCCGGTGCGCCGCAGAGCTCTTCCAGTCGGGAGCGGCCCAGGGGACGACCCGGGGACTCTCGGACCAGGCGACGCATCCGGGCTGCGAGGTCGGGTCGACCGATCCTGGCCTCCAGGGCCAGGAAGAAGGCGAAGGCCTTGCCATGCAGCACGGCTTGCCGGAAGGAGACCGAGGGGTGGGGCGGTTCTCGTCCCGGTCCGCCGCCCAGGCGGGTCGGCAGGTCCAGGCCTTCACGATCCACCCAGCTCTGGACCAGACGGCGATGGGCCTGACAGTGCAGACCGGCGTGTTGGGTGAACAGCCAGTCGACGTACAGGCCCAGGCCCAGCCAGACCCAGCCGGGCTTGTCGGCCTCGGGGATGGCCTGGCCGAAGTACTGGTGGGCCATTTCGTGGGCGACCAGCCATCGCCACCAGTCCTGGGGGTCTTCTTCGGGGGGAAGCCGACCGTGCAGGGCCGCCAGGGACGGGCCCAGGGGAGTCCCTCCCTGGCGGGACGGATCCCCCGAGACCAGGCTCATCTGGGGGTAGGGGAAGACGCCCAGGGTCCGGGCCAGGAAGCCCAGGGCTTCGCGCCCCGCAGCCAGAAGCCGGGGAGCCCGTTCCTCCTCGCCAGGGCGGACGACCACCTCCAGGCGGACGGGCCGTCCGGCGGCCACGTCGGCGTGGAGCCGAGGCAGACCCTGGCCCAGGGCCAGAGCCAGGGTGGTGGCGGGGGCGAAGGGAGATTGAGGGCCGACCAGGGTCCACCCGGGGGGAGCCTGGAACCTCATGGACAGGTCCATCACCCCGTCCGGCTCCCCCAACACCAGGGGGATGGCGGGTTCCAGGTAGCGGATTCCCTGGATGGCCGGGGGCAGGGTGCGGACCCGGAATCCCAGGTCCAGCCGGCCGGACGGCGAGCGCCACTCCAGGGGACCGGTGTGGGTCTGCCCCTCGAGGAGGAGTTCGACGCCCTGTCCTGCCGGGGGGAGGACTCGCGCTCCGGCCGGAGGCAGGCCCGTCGCCACGAGCATGCCTTGACAAGCCCCGGATTCGGGATCCAGCCGGCATTCGCCGTCCAGGTGCACCAGCGCCATTCCCATGGAATGCGCCGCGGGGCATGCAGATCCTTCCTGACGGGATGATCCGGGTCATTCCCGGGCCCCCGGCCCGAATCTATCCTGTCTCACGGTGGGCCGGGGGAACAGTCCGGCCAGGAGGGACCTTGTTGCTGGACGCGCGACCCTTGCCTCGAGCCGGCCTGGTGCTGCGGCGGGAGCACGATGACTGGGCAGTGCTCTTCGATCCCGACACAGGCAGCGGCTTCGGACTGGACCCGGTGGGGATCTTCCTTTGGGAGAACATGGATGGTCGGCGCACCGTCGCCGACCTGGTCGGGGCGCTTCGGGAACATTTCGTCGAGGTCCCTTCCCAGGTGGCAGACGAGGTCCAGGGATTCCTGCAGGGCCTCCAGGAGCGCGGCCTGATCCTGCTCCCGTGACCCGGCGCCTCATGTCCACGCCTCGGGCCGTGGACCTGGTGATCACCAACCAGTGCAACCTGCGCTGTCGCTACTGCTATCACTTCGACGGCGCGGGGGATGTCGCCCAGGACCTGCCCCGCAGCGAGTGGAGTCGATTCTTCGAACAACTCGAGCGGCACGCCGTCCTGGAGGTCAGCCTCACCGGGGGCGAGCCCTTCGCTCGTCCGGACCTGCCGGAGATCCTCCAGGATCTGTCCCGGCATCCCTTGCGTTTCACGCTGTACACCAACGCCACGCTGGTCGGGGCTCAAGAGGCTCGCTTGCTGGCGGGACTGCGCAGGCTCCGGGCCGTGCAGGTCTCCTTGGACGCGGGCAGCGCGGACGGCCACGACGCCTGCCGCGGCGCTGGCAGCTTCGAGCGCGCCGTGCGCGGAATCCGGGCCATGCAGGAGTGCGGTCTGCCCCTTTCCCTGCAGGTCACCCTGCACCGCCTCAACGCCCCAGACCTGGAAAAGACCGCCCGGTTCGTCTTGGAGGACCTGGGCCTGCCCTCCTTCCAGATCAATTCGGTCTACGACATGGGCACCTGTTCCCGATATCGCGAGCAGATCTGCCTGGGGTTGGAAGAGCGCCGGGCGGCCATGATCGCCCTGGAGGAGCTGGAGCGTCGCCATCCCGGCCGGCTTCGCGCCAGCGCGGGTCCCCTGGCCCAACTGCGTCGCTGGACGGCGATGGAGCGGGCTCGCAGGACAGGCGGGATCTGGCCTCAAGGAGGTCTCCTGGGTGCCTGCGGGGGCGTGTTCCGCAAGCTGGCCGTCCGGGCGGATGGAGCCATCATCCCGTGCAACCAGCTTTCGGAGCGGGTGCTGGGCTGGATCCAGCACGACGACCTGCGCGAGGTGTGGCAGCAGAGCCCGGAGCTGGAGCGTCTGCGCCGCCGGCAGGAGACGCGGATGCGGGATCTGCCCGGGTGCCGCGACTGCTCCTGGGCGGCCTGGTGCACTGGAGGCTGTCCGGCGGGTGGCGCCGAAGGATTCGGAACGGAGGATTGCCTGCGGGCTTTCCTGGAACAGGGAGGCCTTTCGATTGACCAGCTCGTCCCCTGAGGTTCGTCCTGGCTGGCCCCTGCGCACCCTCTACGCCTACCTGACCGAGGGCTGCAACCTGGCCTGTCGGCACTGCTGGCTGGCTCCCCGCCTGGATTCCAGCGGGGGGGAGAGGCCCGTCCTGGACCCCCGGCTTCTGGCCGAGGTCCTGCGCCAGGGGCGGGAACTCGGCCTGGAGTCGGTCAAGCTGACCGGAGGGGAGCCCTTCCTGCATCCCGAGATCCTCCGCATCCTGGATCTGGTTCGAGCTCAGGGCCTGCAACTGGCCCTGGAGACCAACGGCACCCGGGTCACGCCCGAGCTGGCCGCTGCCGTGGCCTCGTGCCGGAAGCCCTTCGCCTCGGTCAGCCTGGATGGGGCCGACGCCGCCTCGCACGAATACGTCCGGGGGGTTCCCGGCTGTTTCGAGAAGGCTCGGCAGGGCCTTCGGATGCTGGGGGCGGCCGGGGTGCGCACCCAGGTGATCCTGACCGTGATGCGGCACAACGCCGGGCAGTTGGAGGCCGTGGTCCGGATGGCCGAGGACCTGGGAGCGGGTTCGGTCAAGTTCAACGTGGTGCAGCCTGCCGAGCGGGGCGAGGCCCTGCACCGCACCGGGGAGGCGCTCTCGGTGCGGGAGCTGGTGGAACTGGGGCATCGGGTGGAGCACGAGCTCTCGACCCGGACGGCTTTGCGCCTGCATTTCTCCTACCCGATGGCCTTCCGCTCGTTGCGCCACATGTTCCATCCCGACGACGGAATCGGCTGCAGCACCTGCGGGATCTTCCGGATCCTGGGCCTTCTGGCCGATGGCTCGTATGCCTTGTGCGGGGTGGGAAGCACGGTCCCGGAACTGCTCTTCGGCCACGCGGCCACCGACCCGTTGGCGCGGGTCTGGCTTGAGACCCCTGTGCTGAAGCAGATTCGCGACGGCTTGCCGGACCGGCTGGAGGGCGTCTGTGGGCGCTGTCTGATGCGTCGGCGCTGTCGTGGAGCCTGTCTGGCCCAGAACTACTACTCGACCCGCAGCCTGTGGGCTCCCTACTGGTTCTGCCAGGCGGCCGAGGAGGAGGGGATCTTCCCCGCCTCGCGCCTGGCGGAGGCGGCCCCGGCCGCCAACTGAATCCTCGGTGGCTTTCGGGCGCCGGGAAAGGAGGAACCGATGCCGATCTACCAGACCCCGACCCTGGTGGACCTGACCGAGGGCTCGCCGATCGGCGACTGCTCGGCGGGTTTCAACGAGTCGATCGATTGCATGGATGGCAAGGCGGAGTAATCCAACCACCCACCGGGCCGCGGGG
>DCTU01000441.1 GCA_002329445.1 bacterium UBP9_UBA1432 | reverse complement strand
CGGAGGGCGTGCTGGGGACGCTGGGGCGGGTCCTGGGGCTGGGAGGGGACCCGTCCGAGCCCAAGTCGGCCTCCACACCCGCCCCCCCGGCTGCCGAGGAACCCTCGCAGCCGGAGGGCGTGCTGGGGACGCTGGTCAAGGTCTTCGGCCTGGCCCCCCGAGAGGCTCCTGCTCCCACTCCCACTCCCACTCCGACTCCGGCCTCCCAGGAGGCCTCCGGCCCGCTGAGCGGCCTTCTGGGGAAGATCTTCGGCAAGGACGCTTCAGGGTCGGCCCCTGAAGAGCCGGCGACCTCCACGACCTCCGCGGGGAAGACCTCCGGGCCCTTGTTGAAGTCCGTGATCGGGGAGGTGCTCGGGGTCTTCAGTCCCATCGCCGGGGCCCTGGCCACCGCCGCCGCCGGGGCGGCGGGATCCGCAGCCTCCACGGATGGGACCGCGGCCCCGACGCAGCCCAACCCGCCCATCGGAGCCCTGCCCGGGGTCGCCGACCTTCCGGTCGCCGAGCACCAGAAGGTGGCTGAGTGGTACGAGGGGCTCTCGCCGCAGGACCGTCAGTGGTATGAAGGCTACGTGGCCAGCCAGCCGCCTGAGAAACAGACGGAGGCCCTTTCCTACGCCCGCCGGATCCAGGACCAGTACATCTCGGATCCCCAGGAACGGGTGCAGATGCGGCAGGGCGTGCTGGACGAGTACCTGTCCCTGGGCCTCGACGAGCAGGCCCGGCGTTCCATGGGGACGATCGTCCTGACCGACACCTCTCCGGAGAACAAGCGCAGGGCCCTGGAGGAACACGGTTTCCTCGCGCCTTCCAAGGACGGAAGCCCGCCGTCGAATCTCGACGAGATCCTGGCGGCTCCCGCCACCTACGCCACCCAGAACAACAACGTCCTGTTCTCCACCGACCTCCTGTCTGAAGACCGCGGCGAGCGTTATCTCTCGGACGTGGTGGCCCACGAGGAATCCCATCGGACGGCGGATGCCACCCAGACCGGAGGGCTCTTCGCGGATCGCGACAACCAGTTGTTCTTTGCCCTGGAGAAGGAGCGGGCCTTCAAAATGAAGACCGCGTCTCCCGAAGCCCTGGCCCGGAACCAGTCCGACCTGGCCGGACTCTATCGGGAAGCGAACCCCGGGGTCAGCCCGTCGGACGCCACGGCGTGGGCCCAGAACGCCCTGAGCAACTCCGAAGAATACTATGCCTCGATGGGGGCTCTCCAGAAGATGACCCGGGAGGACGCCGGCCTGGCCCGGCGAGTCGAATCCTTCGACCCCGACCTGGCAACCCTGGTCCGCCACGCCGAGGCCGGGACCCTGCCTTCCGACAAGAAGTTCCTCCAGTCCATGTCGGCCGAGGACCTGTCGGTCCGCTACGGGGTCGATCGGGCTCGTCTGGGGGACTTCGAAGGCCACCAGGAGGACGCCGGGAAGCGCAGTGCGCTCGAACGCTACCTGCTGGAGTCGGTGGGGCTGGCCTGGCTGGGCACCAATCCCACGGGTTCCCAGAACTATGGAGGCACCACTCAACCGGAGCCTCCGACCCAGGTCACCTCTCCGACCGGAGGGGTCCAGCCGGTCTCTTCCACGACGCCCGCCACCACCCCGACCACCGCTCCGGTGACGCCCCCCGTCTCCTCCAAGCCCTCGACCTCGGCGCCTTCGACCACCCCGACCACGTCGACGCCCCCGAGCACCTCCACCCCCAGTGCACCACGTTCCTCCTCGGGGGGCGGCGGATTGTGGTCGACGGTCTCGTCCTGGTTGAGTCAGGTGGCCACCGGCTTCTCGTCGCTGGGCACTGCGGCGTTGTCCATGGCCGAGATCCAGCAGATCCTTCCCCCAGGCCTGGATCTGGCCGGGGTCGACCTTCAGACCCTGGACCTGGACGGGGACGGTCAGGTCACCCGCTCCGACCTGAACCGGCTGGCGCACATGGCCAGCAATCCCGGGCAGGCCAGCGACTCCCAGGCCGGCACCCCGTTGTCGCGGCTCCTGCTTCAGTTGGGCGGACACCAGACCCGACCCGGCGCCCTGGCCTCGGTTTTCGAGGGGGTGGCCGCGCGCCGTCTGGGTGCGCCCGGCGCCGTGCCGTCCCCCACGGGGGGCGCCGCCCCGACGGCGACCCTGCCGCCCGTCGGCTCTTCCACCCCTCCCGCGCCTCCGTCTGCCGGCTCGACCCCCGCTCCCGGTTCGGCCCAACCGGCCCCGGCTCCCGTGGATCCCGGGATGACCGCGCTGAGGGTGGGCATCTTCCGCGAGGCCTCCGCCCATCTGGAGGGGGTGGCTTCCGGGCAGGTCCGGCCTGGAGGACTCTGGGCTCTCAACTCCCTGGGCCAGGAGGGCGAGGGCCTCTGGGGGATGACCGATGCCTTCGAGACCCTGGTGACCGGCAAGGGAGGCCCCGAGAAGATGATGGGCGTGTTCCGGCACGCGGCCTCCTCCCCGGACCAGGCCCTGGCCATGTCGTCCCTGCTGAAGGGGATGGTCGAGGTGGCCCCCGACCGTGCCGTCGGAACCCTGCTGCTCACCATGGACGCGCCGGGCGGCTCGGAGTCGGTCGGTCGGCTCTTCTCGGCCATGAGCCGCGAGCCCGCGGGGGCCATCAACCTGGCTCAACTCCTCCAGACGGCGGCCACCAACCCGTCCTCGGCCCGGGGGTTGTGGGAGATGATGGACACCCTGACCACCCCCACCCTGGAGGATGCCGGAGGCGGCACCCGGATTGCCGCAGCCTTGGGCCGTTCCTCGGACTGGGTCCAGGGGTCCCAGGCCCTGACGCGCACGTTCTCGGCCTTGCTCCAGACGGAGGGGGGAGGGATCCGCTTCGCCAACCTGGTCCACCGCATGTCGGACAGCCACCAGGGCGCCGCCGACACGGCTCGCCTGCTGCAGAACATGGCCTTCGACAAGCAGGGAGGGCGCGAGGTGGCCAGGATGCTGGCCCAGGGCACCCAATCCCGGTCCGGGGCCCGAGCCGTGGCCGAGAGCCTGAACCAGATGGCGGCCACCCGCGAGGGCGGCCTGGGCGTCGGGCGTCTGTTCATGGGCGTCTCCGGCTCCAAGGAGGGGGCCCGACTGCTGGCCAACCTGTCCCGGGACTCGTCGTCCGCCGGGCCGATGCTCTCGCTGTTGAACCGCCTGGAGGCCAATCCTCCAGCCGCGGCTCGCTTCTCGCGGGCCCTGGATCAGTTGACCCGGGATCCGCGGCTGCGCCCCGAGATGGCCGTCTTCCGTGGCCGCGTGGCCGCCAACCCCGAGCTGGAATCGGCCCTGCAGAGGGTCTGGACCCCTCAGGCCCAACCCGCGCCACGCGCCAGCGCTCCCCTGCCTTTGACCTGGGGGGGCGCCCTGGCGATGGAACAGGCCGGCATGGGCAGCCGACATGCCGGACCTTCGGCTCCTTCTGCCTCGACTTCGGTCTCGGCCACTCCCTCGTTGGGAGTCGGCGCCCCGGTCCCGGCTTCTCCGGAAGGCGCCTCCAGCGGCCAACACCAGGGCCAGGGCGGGTCGCCCCAGGGCGAGCAGCGCCCCATGAAGGCCACCCTGGCCGCTCCACCCGAGGCCGCGACCGCCACGCCGGGCCAGGGGTCCGCCCGGACCGAGGCGCCGGCCCGAATCGGCTGGCCGGCCCTGGGCGAGGCGGGCCTGCCGGCGGCGCTTCCGGCCCCGGCGGGGGAGGCCTCAACCCCCGTGCAGGCGGCCGCAGCGCTCGTCCAGGCCGACCTGCGGCCCGGCACGGGCG
>DCTU01000343.1 GCA_002329445.1 bacterium UBP9_UBA1432 | reverse complement strand
CCGACAGGTCATAGCAGCGGATCGTCCCGTCGGCGAAGCCCAGCGTCACCTGGTCACCCCAGACCTCGGGGCCGGCCGTGGGTGGGCCCGGGAGCTCCCAGGCCGAAAGGGGCTCGCCGCTGGAACGGTCCAGGACCAGCAGCCGGGAGGTTTGGAGCCCCACCAGCAGGGTGTCGCGCCAGCAGGCCGGAGGGGTCTCGGCCTTCTCGTCCAAGGGGCGCTCCCAGATCACGTGGCCGTCCTCCGGGCCCAACGCCACGACGCGGTCGCGCAGGGCCAGGTAGACCCGGGTCCCCTCCGGAGCCAGGACAGGTCCGGCGAGGGCGCGGCCCTGGGAGGACATCTGATAGACTCCAGGTGGCCCCAGCGTGGTGGTCCAGGAGGGAACCAACCGGACCGGTCGGGGTTCAAAGCCGCGCAGGGTCCCGTCCATGGTGGCCACCAGGATCCGGTTGCTCGTCGCCAGCAGGGGAGCTCGGACCTCCAGGCTGGCTTGACCCAGACCACGCTCGGGCGGGGCCTCCAGGACGATCCGCGTGGCCCGGTCCAGGGCCTGGAGGGGCACCCGCCACAGGTTGCCACGGGTGGTCCCGATATACATGATTCCGTCCAGGGCCACCGGCGTGGCCCAGAATCCGTCGGGATGGAAGCGGCCCGGCTGCAGGTCGGCTTGTCGCAGGATCGTCCCCGAAGAGCTCAGGACCGAGACCTGCCCGTCCAGCGAGATGGTGGCGAGCTCCTCGGTCAGCAGGACCGGGGCGGCGCGGTTCAGCGGGGGGGAGACCCCCGGCAGACGGGGCGAGCCCTCCGGGAAGCGAGGGCCCAGTCGCCACAGGAACTCGCCCGTCTCGACGCGCAGGCTCAGCAGGGACTGGTCGTGGGGTGAGAGGAACAGGCGATTGCCCCGCAGCGCGGGGGCGCTCCACAGGCCGGCCCGCAGGCTCCGCCGCCAGAGCCTGGTGCCGCGCAGGGCATCGTGGGCCTGGAGGGTGGATCCGTGATCCGAGCCGACCAGCGTCACCCCGCCCTCACTGGTCACCAGCCAGTGGATCGGCCAGGGAAACTGCGCCTGCCACTGCAGGACGGGGGAGGAGAGGTCGGCCCGGGCACCCGGGCCCGGAAACATCAGGAGGATCAGCAGGAATGCGAACGGCAGTCGGTGCACCTGGAGGGCCTTCGCCTCTTCCTGGCGCCGGTCCTGGAGAGCTTCGGCCCGACCAGAGGACCTGAATCCGCCGCCAGATGCCACGGCAGGTGGCGGATTCAGGAGAAGGGCGGGACTTGCCCGTCCTTCGGGGGTGTCCTAGAATGGGAGGCCTTGAGCCGGGGAGGCTCCGGCAGGACCCCCCTGCTGGCCGACGAAAAGGCACCGGATTTTGCAGGCTTGAAGAATTTTCCCGCGGCGTGCTGCTCTTGGAGGGCTGAATGAGGAAGGCACTGTCCTTGATGCTGGTGGTGACGATGCTGCTGGGGAGTCTGGCGATTCCCCAGCCGGCGTGGTCGCAGGAAGTGTCCGATCCCGCCTTGACCCGGGAGGAGGCGCCTCTGGCTGCTTCGGAATCCCTCGAGGCCTCCGCAGGCGCCCAGGATGAGGCCTCCCAGCCGGGCACCTCTTCGGACGCACCCACTGGCCAGAGCGAGACGGCCCCCGTGGCCGAGACCACGCCGGCTGCCGAGACCACGCCGGCTGCTCCGACCGAGACCACGCCGGCTGCCGAGACGACGCCGGCTGCATCGACCGAGGCCACGCCGGCTGCCGAGACCACGCCGGCTGCTCCGGCCGAGGCCACGCCGGCTGCCGAGACCACGCCGGCTCGCCAGCCCTCGGCGACCACCTCCCCCTATCTGTTCGCCGGCACCCTGGAGTCCTTCGAAGAGGGCCGACTGCGCGTGCGCGGCCAGGGGCCCGACGGCGAGGACCTGACCCTGGAGTTCGCCACCGACGAACACAGCCAGGTGGTGGATGGCCTGAAGGCCACCGACCGCGTCTCGGTTCTGTACGAAGTGGTCGAGGGCGGCTACGTCGTGGTCTCGGTCCGCTTCGCCGAGGGCGAACTGCCTGCCAACCGATTCCCCGCTCCGGGCGGCGCTCCGGCCACGGCGACGACTCCGGCCACCTCGGCCCCCGCGCCGGCCGCCCCCGCAGAAGAGCAGCTCCCGCGGGTGGTCAGCATCGAGATCGAAGGCAACCAGAAGGTGCCCGCCGAGGAAGTTCTGCAGGTGGTCTCGACGCGGATCGGCGATCCGCTGCTCGAGCCGCGGATCCGCCGCGACATGCAGGCCATCTTCGATATCGGCTACTTCACCGACGTGCGGCTGGACACGCGCTACGCCCCGGGCGGCGTGCGCCTGGTCTTCCGGGTCCTGGAGAACCCGGTGGTCTCCAGCCTGGAGATCACCGGCAACCAGGTCGTTCCGACCGAGAAGATCGTCGAGCTGATGGACACCGAGGTCGGACAGATCCTCAATACCCGGGTGCTGCATGCGGATCTGCAGAACATCAACAAGTACTATAACGAGGACCTCGGCTACCTCCTGACGCCGACCCACATCGCCGAGCTGGACTTCACCGAGGGCCGGCTGCTCATCCGCCTCACCGACGGAATGGCCGTCAAGGGGATCGAGATCAAGGGCGTCTCGGTCTTCCCGGAAGAGAAGGTCCGCGAGCTGGTCAAGACGGCCCCGGGCGATCTCTTCAACCGCAACGTCCTGCGCGAGGACTCCGAGCGGATCTCCGCCCTGTATGAGAAGAACGACTACATCCTGGACACCATCCGTCCCAGCCTGGACGCCGAGACCGGCATGGTGACGCTGAACGTGGTGGAAGCCGAGCTGGAAGAAGTCCGCGTCGAGGGCAACACCCGCACCAAGACCGAGACCGTCACCCGCAACGTCCGGACCCGTCCGGGCGAGGTGCTGCAGCGCAAGAAGCTGCAGCGTGACCTCGAGCGCCTGAACAACCTGGGCTACTTCAAGAAGGTGGAGCCCGAGATCGAGCCCGGCTCGGAGCCCGGCAAGGTGGTCCTGGTCCTGAAGGTGGAAGAGCAGAAGACCGGCCTGGCCACCATCGGTGTCGGTTATGCCGGAGGAGGCTCGGGAGCCGTGCGGGCCGGAGTCACCGGAACCCTGTCCTACTCGGACCGCAACCTCTTCGGAGAGGGCAAGTCCGCCTCGATCAACCTCCAGCAGGGCGCCGACCTGGGCACCTACGGCATCTCCTACTACGACCCGGCCATCAACAAGGCCCAGGATTCCATCGGAGTCTCGCTGTACTACAGCAAGGTCGACAACCTTCAGCAGGCCGTCCTGGGAGCCCCCTCGGGCACCTTCTCGCTGTATGAGCAGAAGGTCTACGGCGGCACCCTCACCTACGGGCACCCCTTCACCGACGACTTCCGGGGCTTCATCAACCTGCGCCGCGAGACCATCGACCTGTCGATGGACTCCGACTCGCAGTACATGCCCGTCGGGATGGGCAAGGGGGACCTGAACAGCGTCGGAGTGGCCAGCCTGTACGACACCCGCGACGACGTCTTCAATCCCCATGACGGGGCCTTCGGCAACGCCTCACTGGCTTTTGCAGGCGGAGCCCTGGGCGGTGACTACGACTACACCAAGCTGCTCTTGGAAGGGCGCTACTACCTGCCCCTTTCGGAACGCTCGACGCTGGCCATGCGGGCCATGTACGGAGCGGTCGGCAACAAGGCCCCGGCTTCGGAATACTTCTACGCGGGCGGCACCGACACCATGCGGGCCTATCGCGACAACTCCTACTTCGGGACCCACCTGATCCTGCTCAATGCCGAGTACCGCTTCCCGATCGCCAACATCAAGATGCTCAGCGGTGCGGTCTTCGCCGACGCCGGCAACGCATGGTTCCCGGGGTATACCACCAACAAGCTGTACACGGACGCCGGCATCGGCCTGCGCATCGTCTTCCCCACCTTGGGCCTGGGCGTGATCCGGATCGACTACGCCTTCGGGCAGGACGGTTCGCGCTCCAGCATCGGCATCGGTCAGTCCTTCTGACCCGGAAGGCTACGGCAGGCCTGCCGCGCCGGAGTCGAAGAAGTTAACCCGTCGGATACAACTGGTTCGCTACATCAAGACAGAATGAACGCTGACTCCTGAGCCTCGGCCTGCGCCGCGGCCGGGCGGGTTTGGGGCCAGGGCCGGTCCGGGAAGGACCCGGGCTGCCGCGAAGCGCAAGGCTCTGGTCCTGGCAGCGTTCCAGGCGCCGACTCACGGCGTCTGAACCACGAGGAGGTTCGTTTTCACATGTCCGAGAACGAGATTGGTCCCAACGAGGGCGGCGGCAAGAGCAAGCTGCCCCTGATCCTCGGCGGCGTGGTCCTGCTGGTGGCCCTCGCGGTCGGAACCTGGGCCGTGATGGACCCGGGGCTTTTCGGCTCGCCGGCCAAGAAGGTCGGTGCCATTGACCGCGAGGTCATCTTCACCCTGGACGAGTTCAAGAACGCCGAGAAGCAGATCGAAGAGTTCGGCAACCAGAAGAAGACCGAGTTCGAAGCAGCCGTCAAAGCGCAACAAGGGAAAGCGGGCGCGGATGCCGAGCTCTCCAACCTGTACCGCAAGCTTCAGTTGGAGGTCCAGCAGAAGCGCAACCAGATCCTCAACCCCCTGCAGACCAAGGCCGAGGCCGCGGTGGCCACGGTGGCGCGCAGCAAGGGTCTGACCGTCGTGCTGGACAAGCGGATCGTCGTCTACGGGGTGCCCGACATCACCGACGACGTCAAGAAGATGTTCCAGCAGCAGGGCGAGCTGAACCTGCCTGCGGCCCAGGACACCTCCAACTCGCCGGTGGCCTACTTCGACCAGGACGTGGTCCGCAGCCTGAAGGTCTTCCAGGAAGCCGACCTGCGTCTCTTCCAGCACCGCAACGACCTCATGCGTGACTACGAGGGGCAGGCCGGAAACCTCTCGCCCGCCGAGCGCGAAGCGTTGCAGAACAAGCTGACGGCTCAACTGGAGGCCTACCGCGAGCAGATCATGGCTCCGCTCTACCAGAAGGTCACAGCCTCGGTCAACGAGGTCTCCAAGGCTCAGGGCGTCTCGCTGGTTCTGGATAAGCAGAACGTCATGTATGGCGGGCGCAACATCACCGACTCGGTGGTCGAGACCTTCCTCCAGAAGGTCGGACAGTCCGAGGAGGGCACTCCTCCGGCTCCTGGCGCCAGTCCCGCGGCGGCACCGTCGCCCGCTGGCGGGGGGAATTAGACCTCGGCCCTGGCCAAGGGAGGTTTCAAGATGAGCATCTCTCCGAGGACCCGGGTGGCTGGATGGGGGGCCGCTGCGCTTCTGACCGCGACCCTGCTGCTGACCTCCGTGGTCTTCCTGCGCGGGCTTGACCCTGAGGTCGCCTGGGCGGGTGAGGCCTCCAAGGCGGAGGACCTGCACCTGGGGGTGGTCGATTTCGACAGCTTGCTCCGAGCCCATCGGGACCACGAGAGGCTCCAGCAGCTCGACCAGCAGATCGAGGTCCTGCAGCAGGAGCTGACCTTCCTGCCCCTGAGCGACCAGCGGCGCGTCGTCGACCAGAGCCAGAAGCGCATGCAGGCGGCGGTCGAGAAGGCCCGCAAGGAACTCGAGACCGAGTATGGTCGGATCAACCGCGAGATGAGGGGCCTGAGCGAGGCCATGCAAGGGCAGCTCGTCCGCGAGGGCCAGCAGCTTCAGGCTCACTATCAAGGGGTGCTCGAGCAGCGAACCCGTCATCTTCGGCCCCGGGATGTCGAGCTCCGCGGAGACAGCAAGGCGCGGATGCAGGCGTTCCTGGACGATCTGTCGGCGGTCCGCACCCAGCGGGTGATGGCCCGGAGGCTGGAACTCGAAAAGCAGGTCCAGCAGCGCCTGGAGGGCGAGCGAGCTCGGGTCGAGTCCGAGCTGGCGGCCTACGAAGACCAGATCATGCGCCAGAACCAGGAGAAGAAACTGAACCTCCAACTGCAACTGCAGACGGTCACCGACGCCGAACAGGAGGCCGAGATCCAACAGCAGATCGCGGCCATGGGAGACCAGGAGCAGTCGCTGAAGGATGCCCGCCGCGCAGAGCTCTTTGCGGGGCTGGACGAAGTTCGCAACCGGGAGCAGGCGGGGATGGAGGCCAGCCTGGACTCGTTCGAGGCCACGCTGAACGCCGAGGTGCAGCAGAAGGCGGCGGCCGAGCGCAATCGCCTGGCCGGTCTGCCCACCCAGGCTCCGGCCGCCGCGCCGGACGTGCAGCGTCAGATCGACGAGGTTCGGGCCACCATCACCGCGGAGATGGAGGCCCGCAAAGCCGAGATGCAGGCAGCCATGCAGGCTCGCTCGGCGGAGGCGCGCAAGCGCCTGGAGCGCAAGCAGGCCGAGGTCGAGAAGCGCCTGGCAGATCTGCAGGCTCAGCTCAAGGAACTGGTCGAGAAGTCGGCCGACGAGGTCTCGGAAGACACCCAGCGCAAGATGGACGACGTCAAGTCCAGGCTGGAGGCCCTGCAGACCGAACGCAAGACTCTGTACGACAAGATGCTGGCCGAGCTCTCCGAGACCGTCGGGGAGGTCGCCCGGAAACATAACGTGCCGTCCGTGATCGGAAGGTTCATCGTGAACCTCGATTGCACCGACTTGACCGACCTGGCCATGGTCGCGGTCAAGCAGGCGGATCGGTAGGAGGATATCGGGATGATCACCCTTGGGAGTTTCCCCAGGTGGGTGGCGGCAAGCCTGCTCGCAGGAGTCCTGTGCACAGGCTGCCAGCCCCAATCGCCGGTCTTGAAGACCGGGACCGTCGACACGACCGTGCTGCTTCAGGCAGACGACGAGTATCAGGACTTCGCGCAGGAGTACTTCGCCGAGCGGGTGGCCTCGGCCGAGAAGGTTCGCGAGATCGTGGCGTCCCAGGGAGGCGAGGTCCGAGACCAGGCCACCCTCGAGAAGCTGCGAGCCATCGAGTCCGAGCTCCTCAAGAAGTGGCAGGATCGTACGCGCGAGTTCACCCAATCCCGGATGGATCGCATCTCGGCCGCCGCACAGGTGGTGGCCCGCAAGAAGGGTCTGCACCTGGTGCTGATCGATGCCAAGGATTACGCCACCGTCGAGTTCGGCGCGGTGGACGTCACCGGCGACATCCTGGCCGAGATGCCCGGGTTCGCCGGGGCCGGCCCAGAACCGACGGGCACGACCCCGTCCCCGGAGGCCTCGCGATGAAGCGCGCAGTCGTGTTCTCTGTTCTGCTGCTGACCGGGCTGGTCGGTTGCGCCAACCGTGCTCCCCAGATGACCGTCGGGGTCGTCAACACCGCGAGGATTGTCCAGGAGAACCCCAAGTACCTGGATCTCAACGTGCTGCTCATGCAGGAGCGGGACGCCGTCTACTCGCAGATCCCTGCCAACGTCCAGCAGCTTTCGGACGCCGAGAAGCGGCAGTTGCAGGAGAAGCTGGCCAAGGAGGCCAGCGAGCGCTCGGGCCGCTTCGACAAGCTGGTCCGCGAGTTCATGCAGAAGCTCCAGTCCGACATCCAGGAGTCGGCCGGGGAGGTGGCTCGCGCCAAGGGGATCGACATGGTGATCATCGACACCCCCTATCATCCGACCGTCCTCTACAATTCGGGCGAGAACATCACCACCGACATCCTGCTCAAGATGAGGAACCAGTGATCTTCCGCCGGTTGGGGGAGAAGGCATGACCGAGGAGTTGCGCCCCGTCAAGATCCATCCGTCGGCCGTGCTCATGCCCGGGGCCACCTTGGAAGCCGAGGTGGAAGTCGGGCCGGGGGCCGTGGTCGAGGAAGGGGCCCGGATCGGCGCCGGCGCCCAGGTGGGGGCCTGCGCCTACGTCGGGCCGGGGGTCCTGGTCGGCCCTGACTGCATCCTGGAGCCCGGCGTGGTCCTGCTTCCGGGCACGGTCCTGGGCCGGGGGGTCCGGGTCCAGGCCGGGGCTGTCCTGGGAACCGATGGCTTCGGCTACGTGCTCGAGCAGGGGCGCCATCGCAAGATTCCCCAGGTGGGGCGCGTCGAGGTGGGGGACCGGGCGGTGATCGGCCCGGGGGCCTGCGTGGATCGGGCGACCACGGGGGCAACCCGGATTGGTCAGGACGCAGTCCTGGGTTCCATGGTCATGGTCGGACACAACTGCCGCGTCGGAGCCCGGAGCCGGATGGGAGACCAGAGCGGGTTGGCGGGATCTTCTGCGATCGGGGAGGACTGCCACCTGGGAATCCAGACCGGCATGGCCATGCGGGCCGAGCTGGGCGACCGCTGTCGACTGGCCGATCGCGCGGGTGCCCTGCGCCGCTTTTCCTCCGACCAGGATCTGGCGGGGTTTCCGGCACGCCCACGAGCGGAGGTCTCCCGGATGGAGGCAGCCCTCCACCGTCTTCCTGCGCTCTTGCAGAGCCTGGAGGGTCGGCGAACCTGAGCCTTCGAGGAGGCGAACCCATGAGATCGCGCATCGCGGCGGCAGCCTGGATCCTGCTGCTCGCCTTCCTCCCCTGGAATCCCTGCCAGGCTGCCGACGTGGTCCTGGGTGAGAGGGTTGTGTTCCGTGTGCCCGACGAGGCCCAGGCGGCGGCCTTGACCGCCCGCCTGGAGGGTCTTCTGCAGTCCGGCGCGGCGGCGGAGTCCATCCGGGTCGGCAAGTCGGCGGGGCAGACCGCTCTGTTGTGGGGCGACGAGGTGCTCGTGGTCGTCACTGCCGAGATGGGCCAGGCCAACTCCAGCACGCCTCCAGCCCTGGCCGCGGTGTGGGCCGAGAACCTTCGCAAGGTGGTCCGGACCGGCCTGCTTCGGGTGGACCGGAATCGCCTGGAACTTCCCGTGGGCGGCGAGCAGGTGGTGCGCGTCACCGGCCTGGCCCAGGGTCCCTTGGAGGCCGTCTCGGCATCCCCGAGCGTCCAGGTCGCGGTGGACCAGGAATCGGGGGCCGTCTCCCTGGTGGGGGTGGCCGTGGGGCGCACCCGCGTCGACCTTCGCCGCGGGAACGGCCGAGAGGTGGTCTGGGTCCACGTCAAGGA
>DCTU01000135.1 GCA_002329445.1 bacterium UBP9_UBA1432 | reverse complement strand
CTGGCCGACCACGCCTTGGGCCTGGACGAAACCCTGGCGCTGGATCGTCTGCTGGCCGAAGCCCGACCGACTACTCCCGACACCTGGTTACGACTGGCCGTGAACCTGGGGCGCCTGGGGCACCTCGAGCCCGCCATGGATATCTGCAACCGGGTTGCCAGCGACCTGGACACACCCGAATCGGTGCGCCGACGAGCCCAGAAGACCCGGTCGAAGATCCGCCACGACTACTTCCGGCACCAGGGACAGACTGATCCCGAAGGCGCCCCCGGGGGGAGATCCCCCGGGCGGGTGCTGCGCGTCCTGGGAACGGCCCTGGTGGTCCTGGCCTGCCTGGGTCTGGCCTTTGCCGCTTTCGTCAAGGCTCGGACCGCCTACCTCATGGATCGGGCGGAGGCCCGACTGGCCCTCTCCCTGAACCTGACCGAACACCTGAAACGCCGCGAACCGGTCGCCGACCGCAGGGCTCCCCTGGAAGAGCACGTCCTGGCGGCCATGGACGACTTCGCCGAGGTTCGCCGCTGGCGCCCCGAACATGTCCATGCCAGTTTCCTCAACGCCGCCGCCGCCGATCTCCTTCTGGAGATCGGGCGACTGCGTCGGTCCACCGACCGGCGCTGGGACCAGAAACGCTGGACAGAGATGCGCCGGATGCGAGACGAGGCCCACGAGGAGCTGGCACGTCTGGCCCTGACCCCGGAACAGCAATCGGCCGAAGAAACCGCTTTGCAGGTGCTCAGGCTCCGAGCCTTGCGTGGCCTGGGCCTGGATTTCTGAAAGGGCTCCTAGGAACCCAGACGGAAATCCCTCGGCGATGCTCGGTCGAGGTTTCCGTTCGAACTCCTAGAAATCCAAGGCCCGAACGAAGGGGTTGCTCGACTTCTCCTCACCGACGGTCGTGGCCGGGCCGTGACCGGGATACAGGACCGTCTCGTCAGCAAGCCTGTAGATCCGACTGCGGATGGACTGCGCCAGTTGCCGGGCGTCTCCTCCGGGAAGGTCCGTCCGTCCCACCGAGCCGGCGAAGATCGTGTCGCCGACGAAAGCGCTGTTGCCGCAGACCAGCACGATTCCGCCGGGAGAGTGTCCGGGCGCGTGCAGGACCTGGAAGACCAGGCTGCCCGCCCGGAAATCCTCCCCCTCCTTCAGCTCCCCGTCCACCACCGGCACGGGGCCGGGTTCCAGCCCGAAGAACGCGGCCTGTTGAGGCGCCGCCTGGATCAATTCCAGATCCGCGCGGTGGGCGTACAGGGGGACCCTCAAAGCCTCCTTGACCTCCTGGGCGCGCATCACGTGATCCACGTGCCCGTGTGTCAGAAGCAGGGCCTGGACGGTCACCCCCTCGCTGCGAACCAGCTCCAGCAGCCGTTCGGTCTCGTCCCCGGGATCGATCAAGACCCCCTCTCCGGGTCTCTTCGTCCGCCACCAGGTAGCAGTTCATCTGGAAGGCCCCGACGGGGCAGGTGCGAATCTTCATGGGCCTCCCCTTCTCGACCGGGGAGGTGGAACCCCTCCTGCCCCGGAGTGTATTCCGACGCAGAGGTGGCACGGGCCTGCGCCAGATCATCCCGCGGCCCGAAACGGTTCCCTATCCTGACCATACCTGCGGCCCTGGTGGCGCGGACCCGGTTCGAGGGGCCCGCGCAACCGCCCCGCACACAGCCCTCTGCCCCCTGGCCGAGGTCCCGAGGAAATTCATGCCGTCTCTTGTCGACAACATCAAGGCCGTCGTGACCGGAATGAAGGTCACCCTCTCAAACTTCCTGAAGAAGCCGGTGACGGTCGAATACCCCTGGGACCAGGACGAGATCCCACCCATCTCGCGGGGTACCCTGCGCATGGTGGATTTCCACGACGCGGCCTCGATCTCCGAGAAGAGCGCGTGGTACCCCGGCACCCGCTGGGCTCCCTGCACCGAAGGCTGCCCAGCCCACACCGACGCGCGCGGCTACGTCACCCTGGCAGGTGAAGCCAGGTGGAGGGAGGGCCTGGAGACCCTTCGCCGGACTTATCCCTTCGTCGGCACCCTGGGGCGGGTCTGCCCGGCCCCCTGCGAGAAGAAATGCTCGCGCGGGTTCACCGGCCCCGAGCCGATCGCCATCCGCAAGCTCAAGCGCGTGTTTTCGGACTGGGAGGCGGCCCTGCCCGAAGCTGATCGCTTCGACTACGAAAAGCACTGCTGCGCCACCCCCCTTTCCGGAAAGAGCGTTGGCATCGTCGGCGCCGGACCGGCCGGCTATCAAGCCGCCATGTTGCTGCGCTCATGGGGATTCGAGGTCTTCCTGTATGAAGCCCGAGCCCTGCCCGGAGGCTTTCTGACCCAGGGCATCCCCGTCTACCGCCTGCCCCGCCCGATCGTCCATGAGGAGATGCGGCGGATCCACTCGCTTCCCGGGATCCACCTGCAGTTGAACACCGAGATCGGCCAGGACCTGGCCTTTGACCAGCTCGAAGAGCGCCACGACGAGATCATCGTGGCTGCGGGTGCCTGGAAGCCCTATCGCCTGGGCCTGGACCTGGAGGAGAAGCCCTGGGTCTGGTATGGGGAGGACTTCCTCGAGCACCAGATCCGGGGCCACCTGACGGAGGTCCCTGCCAAGGTCGTCGTGGTCGGAGGTGGCAACACCGGCTTCGACTGCGCCCGGACCTGTCGGCGCCTGGGGGCCGAGGTCACCATGATCTACCGGCGGACCCGCAAGGAGATGCCCTCGGAAGACGAAGAGATCGAGGACGGCGAGGAAGAAGGCGTCCGGATCCTGTGGCTGACCTCCCCTCAGCGGATCGTCGTCCAGGATGGCCAGATGAAGGGACTGGAGGTCCTGCAGAACCGGTTGGGCGCCAAGGACCGCTCGGGCCGGCGCCGGCCCGTGCCCANNTCTGTTGGAATGCGGCATGGTGATCACCGCCCTGGGGCGAGAGGTCGATCTCCCCTGGCTTCCCTCCGACATCCGCACCAACCGGAACGGGACCCTGGTCGTGGACGAGGAAGGCCGGACCACCCGAGATGGAGTGTGGGCCTGCGGGGACGTGACCCGCGTCTCGACCATCATCGCCGCCATCGGCGCAGCCGACCGGGTGGCCCTGGGCATCGCCCGCAAGCATGGCGTGTCCCCTCAGAGCTTCGACTTCCTGTATCCCTATGAGAAGACCCGGACGGTCCCACTCCAGGATGGCTCGTCGCCCGAACCGTCTTCCGGAGTGCTTCTGCGTCCCCAGGGCCTGGGCATGGTTCCCCACCCGCCCGACCCCTCGCTAGAGGATCGCACCTCCTACCATGCCGAGCCGCAGCAGAAGCCCTTCCGCGCCCTGGGCCGACAGA
>DCTU01000024.1 GCA_002329445.1 bacterium UBP9_UBA1432 | reverse complement strand
TGTACAGTGCCGCCAGGTTGTTCAGGCTCGTGACCGTCTCCGGGTGCTCCGCCCCTAATACCTTCTCTCGGATGGCCAGCGCACGCACATAGAGCGACTCCGCACGCGCGAAGTCACCCATAGCCTTGTACAGTGCCGCCAGGTTGTTCAAACCCGTGGCCGTCCCCGCGTGCTCCGGCCCCAGTTCGGTCTCCCGCAGGCGCAGCACCCTCTCCGCCAGCGGGATCGCCTCCTGGTAGCGGCCCTGCTGATAGAGCTCTTCCACCCGGGCGTTCAGCGCCGCCGCATCCTCCTCTTCGGCCAGCGCCGGCAGCCCTACCCAGCCCAGCAGCGCCAACACCAGCAAGACTCCGGCCAACCATCCCCCACGCAGTCTGCGCATCCCAAAACCCATCCTTTCGCACAAGCCCCCCCGATTATGCTCCACCCGACAGGCCGGCCGGCCAGATCGGCGTCGGCACTGTCGCCCTGGTCAGGGCACGCGCCACCTCGGCTCGAAGACCTCCATGGTGCGCGTCTTGCCCTTGAAGGTCCGCTCTCCTCGCGAATCCCACTCCACATCGGGAAGCAGGGGGGCGGCCTCGTCGCGGGTCACGCGGCTGACCAGGAGGCGAGCCCCCACCTTCTTGGTCTCGCCTTCGATCCGCGAAGCCAGGTTCACGTCGTCGCCCAGGCAGGTCCATTCGGTCCGTGCCTGCGAGCCGACGTTTCCCACCACCACGTCACCTGTATGGATGCCGATCTTCACGTCGTAGAATCCTGTCCCCGCTGGCTGGGTCCGAGCCAGATCGCCCAGGCACTCCAGCATGTCCAGGGCCGCCTGGACTGCCCGAGCAGCATGGTCCGGCTGGTCCTGAGGCGCTCCGAAGAGGACCATCATCTCGTCACCCGTGAACTGCTTCAAGGTCCCCTCGTGGCGATCGACGATCGCCAGCATCTGCTCGAAATACCGATTGAGCATGGCGATCACCTCCTCTGGGGTGCGGGTCTCGCAGGCGGGGGTGAAGTTGTTGATGTCCGAGAAGAGGACAGTGACGCGCCGTCGGCGGGAGGCGCCCAGTTCGCGGCTGCGTGGGTTGTTCACCAGCTCATCGGCCACCGGAGGCGACAGGTAACGCTTGAAAAGCCGGTGCAGCTCGGCGCGCCAACGGTCCACGCTCAGATACCGTTCCACGTATCCAGCCCCAAAGGCCAGGGCGCCCGCCAGCAGGGGGGCGACCACGGGGAACCAAAGACCACTGCGACTGAAAGCCTCCAGGGCGACAACACCGTGCCCCACGACCAGGAATGCCAGTCCCGTCAGCCCCGAGGCCAACGGGCGAAAGGCCGCCAGCAAGGCCACCAGAAGGGCCATCACCAGGATCATCGCCGACCAGGCCCAGGCCGGAGCCGGGAGGATGGCCCGGCCGGTCAACATCGTGTTGAGAGCGGCGGCATGCACGTCGACGCCAATCGTGGAATAGCCCATCATCGAGTAAGGCGAGCTGACCAGGTCCTGTGACAGAGGCGCTTCTCCACCAAGCAGACACACCCGCCCCCGAAACTCTGCCAGAGGGTCGCCCCTCAAGATACGCTCCCAAAGCTTCGAGAACCGGACGTGCTCGATTCCAGCCCCAGGAGGGCCGGGGAAATTGACCCGCAGAGTCGTCCCTCCGTCGTCGGTCGGGATGGTTCGATTCCCCAGTTGCCAACGGCCACCGGCATCCCTCAGCAGGGCCTGACCCTCCGCCAGTTCGGCCAGGCGTCCCGAGAAGGTCCGCGTTCGACCATCCGGCGCCATGTACATGGGGATCCGCCGAACCGTCCCACCGGAATCCGTGACCAGGTTGGCGAACGCCACATTCCCGCGGTCGGCAGCGACACCGTGAAGCTCAGGGTTCGACTGCCCCCCGCCGGGGGTCCCGCGCCCGTGCTGGTCGTGCTCGATCAGCACCACCGGGCCCTCCTTCACTGCCTCGTGAAGAGCCAGAGCCTGGTAATCGAGTTCCTCCATCACCAGATCGGAGAGATCCTCGACCGCCGGGCGCATCAGGAGATCGAAGCCAATCCCGCGGGCGCCAGCCCGGGTGAGAACCTCGAGCAGTCGGGCCAGATCCTCCTGCCAGAAGACGAAAGGTTTGCGAAGACGCAGATCGGCCCGGCTGAAGCAGTCTTCGTCCAGGACGATCACGCAGATCCGAGGATCGACCGGTTCGGGGCCGTGCAGCCGATGCCGCGCCACGAACATCACGTCCAGGAGACGCAACTCCAAACCCTGCGTCACCCCTGCAACCGAAGCCAGAGCCACCAGGGCGCCGACCCCCAGTCCCAGAAGCACGACCCTCAGAGTCCGACTCACGGAACTACTTCTGGCCCTTTTCCTCGCACTCCAACTTACGAACCAGTTCCTCTTCCTGGGCTGCCTTGGTGCCATCCCCCATCTCCTGGTAGAGCTTGAGCAGGGCCTGGTGCAGTCCCACGTCGCGGGGCCTCAGGGCACTGGCCCGAAGACCGGCCGCGACGGCTTCCTCCAACATGTTGTAGTCAACGTAGAAATCGAGCAGCAGGATGTCGACCGCGGGGTCTTCGGGGTTTGCATCCCTGAGAGCCTTGGCCGCCTGCTCGCCGCGCGTGACCTCCGCCTGGGACCCGGGCGACAGGATCGCAAAGGTCTGCCACTCGGTCATCTTGGCCCGCGTCACCGGACACTTCACGGACAGGGGCGCAACGCTCCAAGTATGCACCAGGTCTTCCTGAAGCGTCGGACCGCCATACAGCAACTCCCGGGCCTCGGTCTGCCCCGTCCAGATGAGATCGGCGTCCTGAGTGCTTCCCAATGGGTGTACCTTGACTTCGAAGGGGCCGGGCACCGCGCTCTCCCACGTAAAGCGGGGAACTCCGATCACCGCGTGCTTCATGGTAGATCGCACCGTATCCAAGACACGCCGGAACTTCGTGCCGCCCAACCTGTCCAGATTCCCCTCCGGTGCATTCAAAGGTTCGGAGACGGAGGATCTCCGGACAAGTGAACCGGGTTTGCCAGACAACAGTCGCCCCTGCCTGGCCGTCACCTGGACACGGCACGGTCCCCGAAGTTCCTCCCAGTGATTGTCCGCGAAATAGACCAACCGAGCATTGGCTCCATGAGGGAGTCGAATCTCGTCTGCCTCCAACAAGCGCTGAAGGATCCGCAGAGGCTGGGGCAGCCCCTTGTGGATGGCCTCAGCCCGGCCCACGACATCGACAACCTTGGCCCGCCGGGGCGACGACGTCGAAGCGGCCAGGGCACAGGTCAACGCGAACGTGACAACAAACAGGAGCAAGAGAGACTTCCTCATGCCGAGTCAACTTCGAACGTCGATGCGTGCATTCCTACGTTGAGTCGTCCAACTGGACTGGTCATTCCTCCAGCATTTCATATTATCGGAATCGCGCCTGTCCTCTCCTGCGAGCCACAACCGCCAGACTCGGCGGAGGGTTCGCGCCAGGCGGTTCGAAACCAGACTTTCTGAACACAAGCAGTCAAGGAGTCTCGCGTGAAGGCCTGGATACCATCCACGCTGATCACCGCGCTGATGGTGATCGTCCTGTCTGGCTGGGGAAGCCTGCCCGCCACGGCGGAAGACGACCCGAAGGCGCTGGAAGCCCGCATTGAGGAACTCTTCCAGCAGCAACGCTTCGACGAGGCCATCCCCCTGGCGGAGAGGCTGTTTCGTCTGCGCCAGAAGACGCTGGGCGCCGAGCACCAGGATACCGTCGAAAGCATGGGCGACCTGGGAGTCCTGTTGCTGGAGACAGGCGACCTGGTGCGTGCCGAACCGCTGCTGAGACTCAACCTGACACTGATGGAGAAGGTTCGCGGCGAACAGCACCCGGAAACGGCCAACAGCCTCCAGAACCTGGCCTACCTCGAACAACGCCTGGGCCACTTCCGGCAGGCCCTCAGCTACTACGAGCGTGCCATGCGGATCTATGAAGCCTCCAAGGATGTGGAACCCTCCCACCGGGCCATCTGCCTGAGCAACCTGGCGTCGGTGTATACGGAACTGGACGACGACTCTGGCGCCGAGCAGACCTTCAGGCGGGCCCTGGACGCCTGGAAGCAGGTGGAGCCCGCTGGAGGCCTGCAGACCTCCGATTGCCAGAACAACCTGGCCGTTCTCTACATCAAGCGCGGCGACCTCACGCGCGCCAGGGCCCTTCTGGAACAAGCCCTGAAGACCAGTCAGGAACACCGCGCCTGGCCCTCGGTGGTCACCCAACTGGCCCACTTGGCCAGCATCTGCAGCATGGAAGGCGATATCCTGAAAGCCGAACCGCTTCTGGAGAGAGCCCTGGCCCTCAGCGAAGAAGCAACGGGCCCGAACAGCCGGGAGACCGGCGGTATCCTCAACAATCTGGCCTCGGTCTACATGGATGCAGGGAAATATGAACAGGCGAAGCCCCTCTTCCAACGCGCCCTGGACATCCACCTGAACACCCTGGGCCCGGAACATCCGGACACGGTCGATATTCTTGGCAACCTTGCCGATTTCTACAACGCCTCGGGAGACTACGAACAGGCGGAGGCCCTGTGCAGGCAAGCACTTGAGATCTGCCAGGGCCGCCGGGGAGAATCCCGCCGCCAGATCCTCGGGCTCATGAGCAACCTGGCCGGGATCGAACGAAACCGGGGCCGACTCTCCGAAGCCATCAAACTCTACCGACAGGTCCTGACCCTTGCGAAGGAAAGCCTGCCGCAGGGGTCGGCGGAACTCGCCATCTACCTCAACAGTCTGGGCACGGTCTATCTGGAGTCCGGCGACTACGCCAGCGCCGAGCGGTTGCTGAACCAGGCCCTGGACATCCGCAAGAAGTTGCCGGGCCCGGAGGTCGCCACCACCTTGAGCAGCCTGGCAGGGCTGTACAGCGCCATGGGCGACCACGCTCGGGCCGCATTTTTCCAGGAACAGGCCCTGAACATCCGCGAGAGGATGCTCGGGCCGGAGCATCCGACGACGGCCGGCAGCCTGAGCAACCTGGGCACCATCTACATCTCCATGGGTGAACCAACTCGCGCCGAACCCTTCCTGCGCCGGGCCCTGGCCATCCAGCGGGCGAAACTGGGGTCCGAACATCGGAGCACTGCCGTCAGCCTCAACAACCTGGCCGAAGTCTATGTCGCCACGGGGCGCCACGAACTGGCCGAGCCTCTCTACCAGCAGGCCCTGACCGCCAACCAGAACAGGCTGGGACCCGAGCACCCGAACACCGCCATCAGCCTCAACAACCTGGCTGGCCTTTACGGGAAGTCGGGCGACGTGGTCCGTGCCCAGAGCTTCTATGAGCAAGCCCTGGCCATCGACCTGAAGACTCTGGGTCCCGACCACCCGAACACCGCCATCTGCCTCAACAACCTGGCCCTCCTGGAGATCCGCCGGGGCCACAGCGAGTCCGCTCTGGAACGGGTCCGCGAGGCCATGCGAGCGGAAGAGCGTGCCCTGGCCAACGTCCTGTCCTTCACCTCCGAAAAGCAGCGCCTGGCCTACCAGGCGACGCTGGATCCCTACATCCTCCCAGCCACGATCGGCAGTGCCCCGGACCTGGCCCGAGTCGTCCTGCGCTTCAAGGGAATCGTGCTGGACTCGCTGGTGGAGGACCTGCGGCTGGCCCTGGCCAGCGGCGACCCATCAACCCGCAGGTTGGTGGAGGATCTGCGAGCCGCCAGGAGCCGACTGAGCCATCTGACCACGGGACTGCCAGTCGACCTCACTTCCAACGGCCTCAAGCGCCAGGAACGGGAACGCGAACGACTGCAGGCCCAGGTCGAGGGCATGGAAGGTGAGCTGGCGCGCCAGGTGGCGGGCCTGGATCGGCCTCGACGAGCCCTGGCCGTCACGCCCGACCAGGTGCGGGCCGCCCTCCCCGAAGGCGCCGTGCTGGTGGAATTCTTGCGCCACCGATTCTTCCTGGGAAAAGAAAGCTACCAGGAGCGATACGGGGCCGTGATCCTTTCGCGCGACACCACCCCCTGCTGGATCGTGCTGGGGAAGGCCGAGGACCTCGAGCAGCAGGTCCGCTCCTGTCAGCAGGCGGTCAGCGCCGTCAGAGGGCAGCTTCGGACGGTCAAGAGACCGACGCAGGAAGGGTCTTCCGCCGAGGCCCTGGAGCCCGGTCTTCGAGCTCTGTACGACAGCCTCTGGGCGCCGCTGGAGAAGAGTCTTCCAGCGGGGACCCG
>DCTU01000127.1 GCA_002329445.1 bacterium UBP9_UBA1432 | reverse complement strand
GCTTCACCGCCGAGGTCGAACCCAAGCAGGTGAACACCCTGCTCAAGGCGCTCCCACCGGGTTCCCGGGTGGCCGTGGACCGGGAACTGGACTATCCCGACCCGCGCTTCTTGTTCCCCACTCGCCCCAAGGAAGGGCCACCCAAGGATTCTGGCGCCCTGGACGTCTCGACGGCCCTGATCGGCATCCAGAAGGTCTGGGACCAGGGCTACACGGGCAAGGGGCAGACCATCGCGGTCATCGACTCGGGGATCCATCCCCACCCGGATTTGAAGGACAAGATCGTCGGCTGGGTGGACCTCAAGGATGGCCAGCCCAAGCCCATGGATACCTTCGGTCACGGGACGCACGTGGCCGGGATCGCGGCAGGCACGGGCGCGAAGTCCGCTGGAACGGTCAAAGGAGTGGCTCCGGATGCCGACCTGGTCGGTGTGCGCATCACCAGCGTCGCCGAGGCCATCAAGGGCATCCAGTGGGTCATCGAGAACAAAGAGAAGTACAACATCAGCGTCCTGAACATGTCCCTGGGCGACTTCGCGACGCGATCCTACAAGGACGACCCTTGGGCCCAGGCAGCCCAGAAGGCCGTTGATGCGGGACTGATCGTGGTGGTCGCGGCGGGCAACGACGGTCCGAGCGAAGGCAGCGTCAGCACCCCCGGGACCCATCCGGACGTGATCACGGTCGGAGCCTTGGATGACCGCAGGACGATGGACCGAGGGGACGACACGGTCGCGGATTTTTCCAGTCGGGGACCTACCTCCATCGATGGTCTGACCAAGCCAGATCTGTTGGCCCCTGGCGTGAGCATCTTCGGTCCTCTGGCTCCGGGCGCCACGCTGGACGTTCCCGAACTGCCCCACATCGGAACCGACTACTTCGCCATCTCTGGCACCTCCATGGCCACGCCGATGGTCGCCGGGCTGGCTGCCATCCTCAAGCAGGCCAATCCGGAGCTGACGCACCATCAGATCAAGGAGATCCTGGTCCACACTGCGGACCACTATCTGCCCGACGAACCCAACGTGCAGGGGGCCGGTCTGCTGGATGCCTCCGAGGCCCTGGAAGTGGCCCTGGATCGCGCGAACTCCAAGCCGGCACCGGCTGCACAGTCTGCAGGAGTCGCTGCCAAGAAGCCGGCAGGACCGGAATACGAACAGGGATTCCTCTTCGCCTGACCTGTCGACGGAATTCCAGGAGGACGGGGCGCCTTCTTCGGTGAAGGCGCCCTTCGTTATGTCGATCCGCTTCTTCAATACCATGACGCGCAGCCTGCAGGAGTTCCGGCCCCTGGAACCGGGTCGGGTCGGGCTGTACACCTGTGGCCCCACCGTCTACGACTACGCCCACATCGGGAACTTCCGGACCTACGTTTTTGAGGACCTGCTGCGCCGCCACCTGCGCTTCCGGGGATACGAGGTCCTGCAGGTGATGAACATCACCGATGTCGAGGACAAGATCATCCGCAAGACCCGGATGGAGGGGCGCCCCATGTCCGAGGTCACGGCTCCCTACATCGAGGCCTTCTTCCAGGACCTGGACTGCCTCAACATCCAGCGCGCCGAGCACTATCCCCGGGCCACCGAGCACGTGGACGGAATGGTGGAGCTGATCCGCAGCCTCCTGGCCCAAGGGTTGGCCTACCGCTCGGAGGACGGCTCGATCTATTTCGACATCTCGAAGTTTCCAGAGTATGGGCGCCTGGCACATATCCAGGTCGAAGACCTGCGCTCGGGAGCACGGGTCGCCCAGGACGAGTATGACAAAGAGAGAGCGGCCGATTTCGCGCTCTGGAAGGCCTGGGACGAAGGGGACGGGGAGGTCTTCTGGGACCGGTATCCCGACCTGGGCAAAGGCCGTCCCGGCTGGCACATCGAGTGTTCGGCCATGAGCATCCGCTATCTGGGCAACCACTTCGACATCCATACCGGGGGGGTGGACAACATCTTCCCGCACCACCAGAACGAAATCGCCCAGACCGAGCCCTGCACCGGAGAGACCTTCGTCAACTACTGGCTGCACTCCGAGCATCTTCAGGTCGAGTCCCAGAAGATGAGCAAGAAGTTGGGCAACTTCTTCACCCTGCGAGACCTGCTGGACCCTCAGGCCAATCCCTCGGGACGGGCCTGGGACCCCATGGCCGTGCGTTATCTGCTGCTGGGGACCCACTATCGTTCGCGCCTGGACTTCACCTTCAAGGGGCTGCAGGCCGCCATGGAAACCCGCCAGGGTCTGCTGGATTTCCTGCGCCGCTGCCGGATGCAGCAGGGGACCGAGTCTCTGGACTCGGAGGTGGCCGAGGAGATCGAGGCCACGCGGGCCGCCTTCGTGGCGGCCATGGACGAGGACCTGAACACCCCGGAAGCCCTGGCGGCGCTGCACGCCCTGCGCCGGGAGATCCATCGCCGGATCGACGAGCGCACCGATTTGGGCAGGGCCTCCGGGCAGGCCGTGGTGGACCTGGTCCTGGACCTGGACCGGGTGTTGGGCCTGCGTCTGGAAGAAGCCCTGGAGGAGCCCGAGCTCCTGCCCGAGGAAACGGCCATGATCGACGAGCGTCAGGCCGCCCGCAAAGCCCGCGACTTTGCGCGGGCCGACCGTCTGCGCGACGAATTGGAAGCGCGGGGGATTCGTCTGGAGGATACCCCGCAAGGAGTGACATGGAAGATCGATCCGAGCAGGAGATAGTCTACGGTCGCCACCCGGTCGCCGAGGCCCTGCGCTCGGGTCGCCCCGTGCTCCGCCTCTACGTCCTGGCCGGGGCTCGGGGGATTCCCCGCGAGCTTTTTGCGGCGGCGCGCGAGCGGGCGATTCCGGTCGTCCACACCGATCGGGTCCGGCTGGACCGGCTGGCCCGCCAGGGCAATCATCAGGGGGTGGTGGCGGCCGTGGGCACGCAGGACTTCGTCAGCCTGCAGGAGGTCCTGGAGAGGCCTCTGGGAAGCCCGCGGCCCGCCTTCTTCCTGGTGCTGGACGGCGTCCAGGACCCCGGCAACCTGGGGGCCTTGCTCCGCACGGCGGAAGGGGCCGGGGTTCACGGCGTGATCGTCCCCGGCGCCGGGTCGTGCGGCCTGACCGCCGCGGTGACGCGTGCCGCGGCGGGGGCGGATCAATTCCTGCCGGTGGCTCGGGTCGAGAAGCTCGGGCCGGTCCTTCGCCGGTTCCGGGAAGGGGGATTCGAGGTCGTGGGAGCCGCCGCGGAGGGGCCGGAGGTCTACACCTCGGCGGATTTCCGCCGGCCGACAGCCCTAGTCCTGGGGGCCGAGGGGAGGGGACTGACCCCCAACCTGGTGGCTCAGTGCACCCGGTTGGTGCGCATCCCCTTGCTGGGACAGGTGGGCTCGCTGAACGTCTCGGCGGCGGGAGCCATCCTGTTGTATGAGGCTGTCCGACAAAGGCAGAGCTGAAGTCGGAAGAGGGGAAGAAGCTTTCTTCCCCCTCACCCCCATTTACTCCTCCTGGGGGCTGTGATATAATCCACGAGCAAATGCGGCGCCGGACGACCACACCCGAGGAACACCAGGAACGGACGCTCGCCGAGGGCTTGGACCGCCCTCTTCTGTCTCCCGGACGGACCCTCTTGTCGCGCCAAAAGCCCGATTTCTCAGGATTCTTCTCGCATCCGATCGTCTTGACGCCCCTTCGGGGGCTTCGTATAATGGGGGAAGTTTCCCGGGCTAGTCTTTGCCAGTGGAGGACGAGGTTTTGTTGAAACTGCAAAGTAGCCAGTACATGGCTAACCTCGCCAACGAGCCGGATGAGGAGATCGTGAAACTCGCGAAGAACGGCGACGAGTTTGCCACCGAGTATCTGATCTCCAAGTACAAGAACTTCGTCCGGGTCAAGGCAAAATCCTACTTCCTGGTGGGTGCCGATCGGGAAGACATCATCCAGGAAGGGATGATCGGACTCTACAAGTCCATCCGGGACTTCCGTGCCGACAAGCTCTCGTCGTTCCGGGCCTTTGCAGAACTCTGCATCACCCGTCAGATCATCACGGCCATCAAGACGGCCACCCGTCAGAAGCACATCCCCCTGAACTCCTACATCTCGCTGAACAAGCCGATCTACGACGAGGATTCCGACCGCACGATGCTCGACATCCTGTCCGGCACCAAGGTCACCGACCCTGAAGAAGTTTTCATCAGCCACGAACTCTCCGGCGACTTGCGCGAGAAGATCCAGCAGAACCTCAGCGAACTCGAGTCCCAGGTCCTGATGTCCTACCTCGAAGGCAAGTCCTACCAGGAGATGGCCAAGGAACTCAACCGGCACGTCAAGTCCATCGACAACGCCCTGCAGAGGGTGAAGCGCAAGATCGAGAAGACCCTCGGCGACAAGGACCGCTGAGCGGTCCCGCCTCGCCCGGTCGCTCGAGGGCTGGCTTGTGGCCGGCCCTCGAGACGTACCCGCCCTGGTAGCTCAACTGGCAGAGCACCCGCCTTGTAAGCGG
>DCTU01000290.1 GCA_002329445.1 bacterium UBP9_UBA1432 | reverse complement strand
CAGGCCCCACATCTTGAACAGGAACCCGCCACCCAGGATTCCGGCGGTGGGATCGCCTGCGAAGAAGCGCTTCATGTCCCCGTGGATATGCTCGCCATGGGCGTTGACGAAGTCCCCGATCTCGAAGAAGAAGGGGACGTTCCAGATGTGGTGCAGTCCGAAGGGCAGGAGGCTGCGCTCCACCACGCCGTACAGGAACACGGCCGTGGCCGGGTTGCCCTCCGCTGCCCACGAGCCGAAGGTGCGGATGACGCCCTGGATCGGAGGCCAGATGAAGCTCAGGATCACGCCCAGGGCGATGGCGGCAAAGGACGTCACGATCGGCACGAAACGTTTGCCGGCGAAGAAGCCCAGGTAAGGTGGCAGCTTGATCCGGTAATACTTCGAGAAGAGGAAGGCGGCCACGCCGCCGATCAGGATGCCTCCGAAGACCCCCGTGTCGATGGAGGGAATCCCCACGACCGGCTTGATGAACTCTTCGGGGAGTTTCAGGAGGGGCGCCATCACCCCCAAGGTGGCGACCATGACGAAGTAGCCCACCACTGAGGCCAGGGCCGAGACCCCGTCGTTGTTGGCCAGGCCCAGGGCCACGCCGATGGCGAAGATCAGGGGCAGGTTGGCGAAGATCGCGTCGCCCGAGGCGGCCATCATGTTGGAGATGACCAGGGGGATCCACGAGAACTTCGACGAGCCGACCCCCAGCAGGATGCCGGCCACGGGCAGCACCGAGACCGGCAGCATCAAGGACTTGCCGATCTGCTGCAGCAGGCCGAAGGCTTTCTTGAACGGGCTCAATTCGGCACCTCCGTCAACTCGCGCACCTGCGCCGGGGTCTCGCAGTCCAGGGCCCGGCGGGCCAGGTCCTGGCACTGGGCCAGCGTCAGCTCACGGACCCGGGCCTTGATGGCCGGGACCGCGGGGGCGGCGACCGAGAGCTCATCGACGCCCAGACCCACCAGCAGGGGGGCCGCCTGGACGTCTCCGGCGATTCCGCCGCACACGCCGACCCATCGTCCGTGCCTGCGGGCCCCATTGACCGTGGCGTCGATCAGGCGCAGCACCGCCGGGTGCAGGCCGTCCACCTGAGCGGCCAGCTTGGGGTGTCCGCGATCCATGGCCAGCGTGTATTGGGTCAGATCGTTGGTGCCGATCGAGAAGAAATCCGCTTCCCGGGCGAAGGCTTCGGCCATCAGGGCCGCGGCAGGAACCTCGATCATCAGGCCCAACCGGACCTGGGGCGCGTCCAGGCGGGCGCGCTCCTCTTCGAAGACCTTGCGGGCCTCCTGGAACTCCGAGACGGTGGTCACCATCGGCAGCATCACCATGAGTCGGGCCAGACCGGCGGCCCGGAGGATGGCTCGGAACTGGGTTCGCATCAGGTCGGGGCGGGTCAGCATGACGCGCAGGCCGCGCTCTCCCAGGAAGGGATTCTCTTCTTTGGGGATGGGCAGGTAGGGCAGGGGCTTGTCGCCACCGACGTCCAGGGTGCGGATGACCAGGGTTCGTTCGGGTCCCAGTGCCCTGGCCACGCCCGCATAGATCTCCGCCTGCTCGTCCTCGGAAGGTGGGGTGGCGCGGCCCATGAACAGGAACTCCGAGCGCAGAAGTCCCACGCCCTCGGCACCCAGGCTGACGGCCTGCTCGGCGTCGGCCACCGAGCCGACGTTGGCAGCCACTTCGACCTGGTGCCCATCCCGGGTGATGGCCGGCTGGTCGGCCGTCTCCAGCAGCGCCTTGCGGTGCTCGATCTGGCGAGCCAGGTCGGCCTTGCATCTGGCCATTTCCTCTTCGGGGGGGGCGACCTGCAGGCGCCCCTTCGAGCCGTCCAGCACCACCGGGGTGCCGTCCGGGATCTCCAGGGCTCTCGGGTCCATCCCGGCCAGGGCCGGCAGATCCAGGGACCGGGCCAGGATGGCGACATGCGAGGTGGCGCCGCCCAGGACTGTAGCGAACCCCAGCACCTTGCTGCGGTCCAGGGTGGCCGTGTCGGAGGGGGTCAGATCTTCGGCGATCAGGATGGTCTCGGCGGGCATCTCGACCCGTCGGGTCTTCTCGCCCACCACCAGGCGCAGGACGCGTTCGCCCACGTCGCGCAGATCCGTGGCTCGGGCGGCCAGAAGCTCGTTCTTCAGGGTCGAGAGACGCTCGACCTGGGCGGAATAGGCCCTCTTCCAGGCGTAGCCCGCGCTCTTGCCGGCGGCGATTCCCGCCTGGGCCACCTCGACCAGATCCGGATCGTCCAGAAGCTCGCGGTGGGCTGCGAAGATGCCCGCCTTGGCGGGATCCGCCTCGGCGGTCATGCGGGCCTGGAGCATCTCCAGCTCGCCTTTGGCCTGCTCGAGGGCGGCGTCCAGGCGGCGGCGTTCGTGGGCGGGATCCCCGCCGATTTCGGCCACCTCCATCTCCTGGCGGCGGAGTTGGAAGACCTTGCCGACCGCCAGTCCCGGGGAGGCTCCCACGCCTCGCAGGACCCCGGGCTCTTCCGGGATGGTCGGGGGGGGTGGAGGTGGGGGGGAGGCAACCGGGGCGGCCGCCGGC
>DCTU01000350.1 GCA_002329445.1 bacterium UBP9_UBA1432 | reverse complement strand
GATCCCCGCCCCTCGACGGGAAGAGGTCTTCCTGAGACTGGACGGGTCCGAGGTGCCGGTCGAGGTCTCTGCGGTTCCCATCGAGTTCGCCGGCGCCCCGGGAGCCGTGGTCTTCGTCACCGACCTGACCGAGCGCCGGCAGGCCGAGGCAGCCCTGCGCCGGAGCGAGGAGAGGCAGCGGGCCGTCATCGCCTCCTCGCCCCTGCCCATCGTGACCCTGGACCCGCAGGGGCAAGTCCTGACCTGGAATCGGGCGGCCGAGCAGACCTTCGGCTGGTCGGTCGCCGAGGTCCTGGGGCGGCGTCTCCCGATCGTCCCCGACGAGCACCTGGGACAGTTCGAGGGCCTGCTCGCCCTCCTCCGCTCCGGAGAATCCTTCTCCAGCCTGGAGCTGACCCGGCGTCGGCGGGATGGGACCCCCATCGAAATCGCCTTGTCGACCGCCCCGATCCGGGATGAGGACGGGCGGGTGGTGGCCATCCTGTCGGTCATGGCCGACATCACCCAGCGCAAGCGCTCGGAAGAGGAGCTGCGGCGCAAGCACGCCATGCTGGTCCGCACCGAGGCCATCGCCCGGGTGGGGAGCTGGGCCTGGGAGGTGGACAGCGACCGGGTGACCTGGTCCGAAGAGCTCTTCCGCATCTTCGGGATGGAGCCCGCCGAGGAAGCGCCGCCCCTGGCCGAGCACCAGGACCTCTACGTGCCGGAGGACCGCGAGCGCCTTCTTCGAGCCATCGACGCCTGCGTCCGGGATGGAATACCCTACGAGCTGGAGGCCCGGATCGTCCGCCCGGACGGTCATCAGCGGACCTGCGTCATTCGGGGGGTTGCCGAGGAGGTCCAGGACGGAAGGGCGGTCCGCCTGGCGGGCAGCGTGCACGACATCACCGAGCGCAAGCGGGTCGAGGACGATCTGCGCGCCAGCGAAGAGAAGTTCCGCAGGCTCTTCAGCCAGCACTCGGCCGTCAAGCTGCTGATCGACCCTGCCAGCGGTCGGATCGTGGACGCCAACCAGGCGGCGGCCCGCTTCTACGGGTGGCCCGTCGAGACGATGCGCCAGATGAACGTCGCCCAGATCAACACGCTCTCGGTCGAGCAGATCCAGGCCGAGATGGAGCGCGCCCGGCGCGAGGGACAGGTCCACTTCGAGTTCAGACACCGCAAGAGCGACGGAAGCGTGGCCGACGTCGAGCTCTTCAGCAGTCGGGTGGTCCTGGACGGGAAGGAATACCTGCACTCGATCGTGCACGATGTGACCCAGACCCGGCGCCTGGAGGCCCAGTTGCTGCAGGCCCAGAAGCTGGAGTCGGTGGGCCGGCTGGCGGGCGGGGTGGCCCACGACTTCAACAACATGCTGGGGATCATCCTGGGCTATTCCGAGATGGCCTTGAACATGGTCCCCACCACCGACCCGCTCTTCGGCGACCTGCAGGAGATCCGTGAGGCGGCCCGGCGTTCGGCCGACATCGCCCGGCAGTTGTTGACCTTCGCCAGTCGGCAGACCATCGAACCGCGGATTCTGGATCTGGGGGAGACCGTCGAAGGCATGCTCAAGATGCTGCGTCGGCTCCTGGGCGAGAACATCGAGCTGGAGTGGCGCTGTGAAGAGGACCTCTGGCCGGTCCTGATGGATCCCAGTCAGGTCGACCAGGTCCTGGCCAACCTCTGCGTCAACGCCCGGGACGCGATCCGGGAGGTCGGCCGGATCACCATCGAGATGCGCAACGTGTCGTTCGACGAGGCCTTCTGCGAGCTGCACGTCGGCTTCCAGGCCGGGGATCACGTCCTGCTGAGCGTCAGCGATGATGGAGTCGGCATGGACCGCCAGACCCTGGAACACCTCTTCGAACCCTTCTTCACGACCAAACCCCTGGGCGAGGGGACCGGTCTGGGCCTGGCCACGGTCTACGGCATCGTCAAGCAGAACCGGGGGTTCATCGACGTCTACAGCGAGCCGGGGCAGGGCTCCGTCTTCAAGATCTACCTGCCCCGCCACGAGGTCGGATCTGCCGCTCGGATCAGGGAGGCTCCGTCTCTTCCGGCACGAGGGGGGCGAGAGACGATCCTGCTGGTCGAGGACGAGAAGTCGCTGTTGCGGATGACCTCCATGATGCTGGAGACCCTCGGCTATCGGGTCCTTGCGGCCAGCAGCCCGGGCGAGGCCTTGCGGTTGGCGGGAGCCAGTGCCTCGGACATCCACCTGCTGATCACCGATGTGGTCATGCCTGAGATGAACGGGCGGGAGCTGGCCCGCGAGATGCTCGCGCTGCGGCCCGCGATCAAGAGTCTCTTCACCTCGGGCTATACCGCCAACGTGATCGCTCATCACGGCGTGCTGGACGAAGGGGTGTGCTTCCTGCAGAAGCCCTTCTCCGCCAGCGACCTGGCGAATCGGGTCCGTGAGGCGCTGCAAGGGGAGTCCTTTCGGGGACGAGGATTCTGTTCTTCCAAGGAGGGCTTGGAGCAGGCCTGAAGGCGACCCCTTCGATGGGCCCTTGGGGAGCCTCCGGGGCACGCGAGATGCAGGCCAGGAATCGGGAGGCCCCGGTCCGCAGCCAAACTCGTG
>DCTU01000122.1:26961-27411 GCA_002329445.1 bacterium UBP9_UBA1432 | reverse complement strand
GGGGGGCGTCGACGCCTTCCAGGATGTAGCCGTCGTCCACGATGAGGGATCCCCCGGGTCGGACGGTGTCCTTCAGCTTCCTGAGCGTCTGCCCGGGGTCTCCCAGGACGCTGCCCACCGCTCCCAGGATCGTCAGGTCATGGTCCTTCTCGGTCCGCACCGCCTGGTGGAGGTCCTGGACCTCGAACCGGCACCGCTGCGCCACGCCCCATTCCTCGGCCTTGGTCCGCGCCACCTCGATGAATCCGTCCATCAGGTCGTACCCCTTGACCGAACAGCCCGTCTCGCGGGCCAGGCGGATCCCGACCGCGCCCTTGCCGCAGCCGAGATCGAGCACCTTCCAGCCGGGCCCCGCTCCCAGGCCCTTCGCGACCTGGACGATGTCGACGGGATTGGAGCCGAGCTCCCACAGGTCCTGAAGCAGATAGGGCAGATACGGCAGGATCTCGA
>DCTU01000122.1:0-26909 GCA_002329445.1 bacterium UBP9_UBA1432 | reverse complement strand
TCCGCCAGCCTTCGCAGGAGTCTCTTGGGAAACATGACGGAGAGCCGTCCACCCGCCCGGGCCCAGGCCCGGCACCTCGGCCGAGGAGCTGGCCCGCCACCTGGTGCGGGCGGGCAGGGGGTCCGCGGTGGCACCGCGTCTGGAAGGGCCACGCCGACAGCGCTGTCCCAGTCAGAGCTCCGCTCCACCGCCACCGGCCAGGAACGCAGCGATCGCCGCCTGCTGGATCTCGTCGACCTGGGCCCCCTTGCTGCGCATCCGCTGCACCGTCGACCGCCAGCCGGCTTCATCGTGCCGGGCCTCCTTGACGCGCTCCAGCCCATGGCAGTTCGCGCATCGCTGTGCGATCAACGCCCGGGGCTCGACGGGTTGGGCTCCTCCGTCCATCGCGGCCCCCGGCTGCGCCGTCTCGTCACTCGACCTCGAAGCCCCCGGCGTGCTACCGCCCGCGCTCGGAGACCTGGTCTCGTTCGAGCAGGCCGAAAGGACGAGTGTGGCGACCAGCAGGGCCGCGAGGATCACGTGGTTTTTCACCAGGTTTGGCATTGCCCGATCTCCTCTCGATGTCTGTCGCTCACGGCAGAGGCCGGCTTCCGCTGGGGCTATTCGTGCCCGCTGGCGTCGATGCCTCGTCACCGGCGGGCAGGACCTCGCCGACGTGACACTGGGAGACCAGCCGCGAAAAGCCAGTCACACCCCCGGGGCTTCGTCTCCGCCAGCCTTCGCAGGACTTTCCTGGGAAACGTGAGGGAGAGCCGTCCACCAGGCCAGCAGCCTTGAAGAGGATTCCTCCATGTCCGAAGGGCTCCAGACCCCACGCTTCCGGAAAAAGCCCCGCCAGATTCGACACTCTGTTCGCCTAGCCAGCGTTTCGATGTTGAGATAAAATCAATCGTCGCAACACGCGGGTGACGGGAGATCAGACTTGTTCCTCAAGCGCATCGAGATGTGCGGATTCAAGACCTTCGCGGAACGGACCGAGGTGGAGTTCGTGCCGGGCTTCATGGCCGTCGTGGGCCCCAACGGAAGCGGCAAGAGCAACCTGACCGACGCCATCCGCTATTGCCTGGGCGAGCAGAGCACCAAGACGCTGCGCGCCACCCGCCTCGAAGAGCTGGTCTTCGCGGGCACGCCTGCCCGCCGGGCCGCCGCCCTGGGCGAGGTCACCGCCGTCTTCGACAACTCGGACGGCCATCTGCCGGTGGACTTCAGCGAGGTGGCCATCACCCGCAAGACCACCCGCGACGGCGACTCGCAGTACTTCATCAACCGCACCCCCTGCCGCCTGAAGGACATCCACGAGCTCTTGATGGGATCTGGAATCGGCCCGGGCTCCTTCTCGGTGCTGGGCAGCAAGGAGGTGGACATGGTCCTCTCCTCGGATCCCAAGGACCGGCGCAGCATGCTGGAGGAGACGGCCGGCACCAACCGCTACCGCTTCCGCAAGAAGGAGGCCGCGCGCAAGCTGGAGCACACGGCCACCAACCTGGTCCGCCTGCGCGACATCCTCAAGGAGGTCGAGGGCAGCGTCGAGGACAGCCGCCAGGCCGTCGCGCGCTACGAGCGCTACAAGCAGGCCCAGGACCAGTTGCAGGGCCTGGAGGTCCGGGTGGCCCGGGCCGACATGGAGATCCTCCTGGGGCAGGCGCAGACCGTCCGCCAGAAGGCGCAAGGCCTCGAGGCGGCCTCCCAAGCCGCCGACGAGCAGGAGCTGAACCTGGGCCTGGAGCTGGAGGAGGCCGAGGCCCGCCGCAGCGAGCGCGACGTGCGCCGCGACGAGGTCCAGGCCCGGGTGGCCGCCACCCGCGAAGAACTCTCACGAACCCGGGCCTCGCACGAGGGCCTCTTCAAGAGGGCCAGCGAGCTCGATCACGGGGCCCGGGCTGCCCAGGGGCGCCTGGAGAGCTCGCAGGAGCGCATCCAGGAACGCGGGGTCGAGGCCGAGACCCTGAGCCGTGAGCTCCCCGAGCTGGAGCGATCGCTCTCCGAGGCCAGGACCCGCCTGGCCGAGTTGCGCCAGGAACTCGCCGCCTGTCCCGAGGCGCGGGGAGGACCGGGTTCGGAAATCCGCGCCCGCCTGGCCACCCTGGAGCGCGAACGCACCCAGCTCAACGCCCGACTCGAGACCCTCAAGGCCCGCACCGAGCAGGAATCCACCCGCCGCCAGGAAGCCCTGGACCAGGCCCGGGCCCTGCGCCAGGAGGCCACCAGGCCCCAGATCGAGCTGGACCCCCTCGAGCCCGCCCGAGCCCAGGCCTCCGAGGCCGCCCGACAGGAGCAGGCCATCCTGGAATCCCGCCAGGCGGCCTCCCAGGCCCTGCAGCAGGCCCGCATCCAGCGCGCCGAGGCCGAGAAGAGGCGTCGTCCCATGACCACCCGGGTCATGGAGCTGGAGGCCATCCTGGAGGATCGCGCCGGCCTGCCCCCGTCCGTTCGCACCGTCCTGGCCTGGAAGGAGCCGGGCACCGTGGGGGTGGTGGGCGAGCTGATCCAGGTGCGTGAGGGCCTGGAGGTGGCCATGGAGGCGGCCCTGGGCGGACGCCTGGCCGACGTGATCACCCGGGATCGGCACACCGCCTCCCGCCTGGTGGATCGCCTGAAGCGCGAGCGCGCCGGCCGGGTCACCTTCTGGCCGTTGGACCTGGAGCGCCGCGAGACCGATCCGATTCCGCTGCCCACCCGCGAGGGCGTGGTGGGCCAGGCCATGGACCTGATCGGCTTTGCCGCGGAGCTGCGGCCCGTCCTGGCCCAGATGCTGGGCAGCACCGTGGTCATGAAGGATCTCCCCAGCGCCCTGGCCCTGTACGACCGCTGCCGGGGCCGCCGCCCCCACGTGGTGACGCTTCAGGGCGAGTACCTCTCCCCCACCGGCGCCCTGACCGGAGGGTCGCTGCGCGGTGACCGATCGGGGATGCTGGCCCGCCGTCGCCAGCTCGAGCAGGCCCGCGCCGAGCTCAAGGCCCTGGAGGCCGAACTCGCCCGGCTGCACGGACTGGAGGAGGCCGAGTCGGCGAAGCTGGCCGAAGCCGAGCAGGCCCTCTCCCGGGCCCGCGAGGACGCGCGCCGGGCCCGGCAGGTGGTGGCCGACCTGGAGGCCGAGCTGCGCCGTCAGGAGAAGGACTCCCGCCGGGCGCTGCTGGCCGCCGAGAAGCTGGAGGCCGAGGCCCGCAGCCTGGAGGAGAAGGGCCAGCGCCACGAGGTCGAGCGCAAGACCGCCCTGGATCGCCTGGACGTGCTGGGTGAAGAGTGGGATGACCTGCGCGAGAAGCTCACCCGCTCGCAGGAAGAGGAGGCCCGCCAGCAGGTGCAGCGCGAGAGTCTGCGCCGGCAGGTCATGGAGGCCGAGCTGGAGGCCGAGCGCCGCGCCCAGCGCCTGGCCGAGCGCCAGCGCGAGATCCACCGCGTGCGCCAGCGCCTGGACGAGCTGCAGGCCGACCAGGTCGCGGCCGGCGCCGAGGTGGAAAGGGCCACGGTGGCCCGACGCGAGCTGGAGCGGGAGGGCGCCGAGCTGCAGGCCCGCATGGATCTGCTGGCCGGGCGCCTGGTGGAGGAGGAGAAGGCCCTGGCGGAGGTGCGCCAGGAATCCTCAGGCCAGGACGACCACCTGAAGTCCCTGCGCGCGCGCCACGCCGAGATCTCCCGCCAGGCTCGCGAACTGGGCGAAGACCTGCATCGCCACCAGGTCGAGCTGGCTGGCCTGGAGGCCCGCCTCGAACAGGCCCGGACGCGCCTGGAGGAGGTCGGAGAACTGGAAGAGCCCCCGGAGGAGCCGGCCGACTTCGATCTGGAGAAGGCCCGCGCCCAGGCCCGACGCCTGCGCGGCTTCCTGGAGAACTTCGGCAGCGTGAACCTGGGAGCCCGCGAGGACTTCGAGAGACTGACCACCCGCCACGTCGAGCTGAAGGCCCAGATCGAGGACCTGGAGGAAGCCTCGGACGGCCTGAAGCGGATCATGGCCGAGATGGACCGGGCCTCGATCGCCCAGTTCCAGACGGTCTTCCAGCAGGTCAACGAGACCTTCGGACGCCTCTTCGGCGAGATCTTCGGAGGTGGCTGGGCCCGCCTGGAGCTGTGCAACCCCGAGGATCTGCTGGAGTCGGGCGTGGAGATCGTGGCCTGCCCGCCGGGCAAGAAGCTGCAGAACCTGACCTTGTTCTCTTCGGGCGAGCGGGCCCTGTCGGCCATCGCCTTCCTGCTCTCGCTGTTGACGCACAAGCCCAGCCCCATCGTGGTGCTGGACGAACTCGACGCCCCCCTGGACGACGCCAACGTCGAGAAGGTGGCCACGCGGTTGCTGGAGTTCTCGACCTCGTCGCAGTTCCTGGTGATCACCCACAACCGCAAGACCATGGAGTTTGCCGACCGCCTGTACGGCGTGACCATGGAAGAACCCGGAGTCAGCCGCCTGTTGAGCGTCGAACTCCGAGGCGAAAACGGTGAGAAGCTCGAAAGAGGGGGTCCTGGCGCCCAGCGCGCCGATTCCCGAACCCCGGAGGCGGTCCTGGCATGAGCCCCAACCCGAACCGGCTGCTCCAGGCCCTGGAGGAGCGCTTCCTCCTGCTGGTCAGCATCCCCCGCAACGACCTGACGCTGGCCCGAGCCGCCGCCGAGGCCGGAGCCGACGCCATCAAGGTGCACCTGAACTGCCAGCATTTCGCCAGCGGCACCTGCTTCGGCTCGTGGTCCGAAGAGAAGGCCGTGATCGCCGAGATCCGCAAGGCTCTGGAGATTCCCTTGGGGATCGTGACCGGCGCCGAGGAGCTGCCTTGCGACGAGGACCTCCCCGAGATCCGCCGGGCCGGCTTCGACTTCTGGGACCTCTTCGCCCACCACACTCCGCCGGGCTACCTGGACTGGCCGGAGATGGCGCACATGGTGGCCGTCGATCCGACCTGGACCCCGGAGTTCGTCCAGGACCTGGTCGGGTTGGGAGTCCAGGTGATTGAGTCCTCGATCATCCCTCGCCCCCAGTACCGCACCCGCCTGACCGCGGCCGACCTGACCCGCTACGCCGCCCTGGTCCGCTCGGCCCGGGTCCCGGTGGTGGTGCCGACCCAGAAGGCCGTCCGCCCCGACGAAATCCAGTATCTCCACCGGGTGGGGGTCCGGGGCCTGGCCATCGGCGCGGTGGTGACGGGGCACGAGGTGGAAGGCCTCCGAGCCGCCGTCGGAGCCTTCCGCCAGGCGATCGACGCCCTGCCGCGTCCGGCGAGATGACCCCCACTTCCCAGAGGCTGGCCCTGGTCCCCCTGGACGACCGGCCCTGCTGCCGGCTCTTCCCGGTCCGGCTGGCGGAGATGGCCGGCCATCACCTGGAGATTCCCCCCCGCCGTCGGTTGGGGAAGTACCTGGACCCGGGAAACCCGAGCAGACTGATGGACTGGTTGGACGCCCGCCTGAGGCGTCGACCGGGGTCCCCGACCGGCCTGCTCCTCTCGCTGGACATGCTGGTCTGGGGAGGGCTGGTGGCCTCCCGCCGACTCGACCTTTCCCCGGCGGATGCGCTGAGAAACTTGAAGCGCCTGGCCCTCCTGTCACAGCGCCGGCCCACCTGGGCCTTCATGAGCCTGATGCGCACCGCCCCCACCCAGACCAGCCTGGAGGAGGTTGAGCAGGCGACCCGGCTGACCGAGCTGGCCCTGTGGATGTCGCGCCAGGCTCGTGACCTTCCCGGCGCCGACGAGAAGGTCCAGGCCCTGCTCCAGGGCATCCCGGCCCCATGGGTCGACGGCTACCTCCAGGCCCGCAGGCGAAATCTGTTCCTGAACCTGACGGCCCTGCGCCGCGCGGCCGAGAGCGATTGGCGCCATCTCCTGATGGGCATCGACGACAGCCGCACCGAAGGCCTGAACGTCCTGGAGGCGGCCCGCCTGGAGGCCGCCATCGGCGAGTTGAAGGCTCCGGCCACGGTGGCCCCGGGCACCGACGAGATGGCCCTGCTGATGCTGGTCCGGGCCCTGGCCCCGGGCACCGAGCTCTTCGTCCGCTTCTCGAAGAGGTCCGACCTGGATCGAGTGACCCGCTACGAGGACCGCAGCCTCTCCGGCGTGGTCCAGGCCCAGGCCCAGGCGGCCGGCATCGAGTTGAGCGCTGGGGCCTCGCGCCAGTTGTGGGTCTATGCCCCCCGAGGCGAGCAGGAGGAGGCCAGCAGACAAGGGAAACCGCGGCGCACCCGCCGGGTCGTCCGCTTCGTCGAGGACCTTTGCGACGCGCTGGACGGGGGCGCCTGCGTGGCCGTGGCCGACGTGGCCCGCGCCAACGGGGCGGACCTGGCCCTGGTGGAGGAGTTGCTCCGCGCCGGTGTCTTCCCCCGGCTGGCCGGCTACGCCGGCTGGAACACCGCGGGGAACACCCTGGGCACCGCCCTGGCCTGCGCCGCCCTGGTCCCGGACAAGCCGACCCCCACCACCGAGGGAGCGCGTCTGAGCTTCCTGCTGGAGCGTCTGGCCGACGACGCCCTGTTCCAGGCAGATCTGCGCCAGGAGATCTCGGCTCCGCTGGGCGGTTCCTTCGTGCGCCTGGAAGGCGCCCGCCTGGAGGAGACCCGCAAGAAGGTCCAGGAACTCCTGGGCGAGCGGGTGGTCCGTCTCTTCGAGGAGCACTTCAAACCGACCCCCTTCGAAGGCCACCGCCCGCACCTGACCCGGGTGGCGGTCGATCTGCCCTGGCCACGGACCTTCGAGGTCGAAGTCGAGGCCCGGATCGAGTACCAGCGCCGCCGTGGCGGTGCCTGAAGCCCCTGTCCCGCGGCCTGCCAGGTGCTTGAAATCGACGATTGCGGGGGAAATTTCACAAAGCGCCCCCGGTTCACGGAAGGACCCGGGCCAGTTTTCGTCCTATTTTACGCCTTCGATTGATTCCTGGAGGCGTCCATGACCCAAGATAGCCATCCGCAGGAGAAGACCCTCTTCGGGCACCCTGTGGGACTGTACACCCTCTTCTTCGCCGAGATGTGGGAGCGCTTCTCCTACTACGGCATGCGCGCCCTGCTGGTCTTCTACATGATCAAGGGCTTCCTCGGACTGAAGGACAACGAAGCCTACGGCATCTACGGCGCCTACACCTCGCTGGTGTACGCCACCCCCTTCATCGGGGGCATGCTGGCCGACAAGATCTTCGGAGCCCGCAAGTCCGTGGTCCTGGGCAGCCTCCTGATGGCGATGGGCCTCTTCATGCTGACCCTCCAGGAGCGCAACGCCTTCTTCGTGGGCCTGGCCCTGCTGATCTGCGGCAACGGCTTCTTCAAGCCCAACATCTCGACGATGGTCGGCGCCCTCTACCCCAAGGACAGTCCCCAACGGGATGGCGGCTTCACCATCTTCTACATGGGGATCAACCTGGGCGCCGCCATGTCGCCCCTGATCTGCGGCTATGTGGGTGAGACCTACGGTTGGCAGTACGGCTTCGGCCTGGCCGGGATCGGGATGCTGGTGGGCCTGGCGATCTTCATCGCCCCGACCCTGCTGACCCAGATCCTGATCGGCCTGGGCGCCCTGGGCACGGCCACCTCCCTCTTCTTCCTGCAGAACAACCCCTACCAGTTGACGGTGAACATCCTGGTGGCCCTGGCCCTGCTGACCTCCGCCAGCGTGGCCGTCCGCGCCCTGGGGCAGGGGGGGCTTCCCGCCGACGCCGGGCGGCCCCGCGACCCCGAAGCCGCCAGTCGGACGGTCTTCGGATTCCTGCGTCAGGATCTGGCCATCCTGCTGGGCCTGCTGCTCGTCATCCCGATCATCGCCATCCTGGTTCGCCACGACACCATCGCCGGGTACACCCTGACGGTCTTCGGCACGGGGGCTCTGGTCTGGCTCTTCGTCGAGGCCATCCGCAGCCCGAAGATGGAGCGCGAGCGCCTGTACGTGGTGCTGATCCTGATGTTCTTCTCGCTGCTGTTCTGGGCGTTCTTCGAGCAGGCGGGAAGCTCGGTCAACAACTTCACCGACCGCAACGTCAACCGCGTCTTCACCGAACAGCAGGTCACCGCCGAAGACGTCGGCAAGACGCTTCAGATCAAGGTCAGCCAGGCTCAACTGGGCCTGCGCAACGGCGACACCGTCTTCACCCTCGACCAGCTCAGCACGCTTCGCGAGTCGAAGCAGGACACGGTGGACTGGGCCATCACCGAAGAACACGTGGGCATGACCGTCCAGGGGGCAGAGGTCCCGGCCTCGATCTTCCAGGCGGCCAACCCGATCTTCATCCTGACCTTCGGCCTGGTCTTCACCGGCCTTTGGAGCTTCCTGGGCGCCCGGGGCTGGGAGCCCTCGACGCCCGTGAAGTTCGCCATGGGCCTCCTGCAACTGGGGCTGGGCTTCGGCGCCCTGTGGATGGGAGCCCAGAGTCACGACCCGCGGGGCATGGTGGCCATGAGCTGGCTCTTGCTGGGGTACCTGCTGCACACCACCGGTGAGCTCTGCCTCTCGCCGGTGGGCCTGGCCATGATCACGCGCCTCTCGCCGGCCCGCATGGTCAGCACGGTCATGGGCGCCTGGTTCCTGGCCACCGCCTTCTCCAACTACCTGGCGGCCATGATCGCCCAGTTGACGGGCGTCCACGCTGGCGAAGGAGCCGAAAGCGTCTTCCCGGCCCCGATCCAGACGGTCGCCATCTACGGGGACGTCTTCGGCAAGATCGCCCTGACGGCCCTGGGCTCGGCGCTGATCTGCTTCGCCATGGCTCCGCTCCTGAAGAAGTGGATGCACAGCGACGCGCAGGACGACCCTCAGACCACCTGATCCGCGTCAGGACCTGAACAGCCAGAAGGCCAGGGGTCCGGTCGCGGATCCCTGGCCTTCCGATATGTCGGGCCCAAGACCGCAAGCCCGAGGGGACTGCTCTCGAGAGCGGAACCGCGGAGCCGGCTCCCTCTGCGAAAGCGCCGAACGCTACTGGCCCCGGAATTCCGCCGGGCGCTTCTCGCGGAAGGCCGCCAGGCCCTCCAGGTAGTCCCGGCTCTCATAGACCTCGCGGCGCATCTCCTGGATGCGCTCGAAGGTCTCAGCCGACAACATCTGCCCCTTCAGAAGCGCCCGGAACTGCATCTTGAGCACCTGGACGGCCAGGGGCGCATTGGCTGCGATGGTGCGGGCCAGGTCCATGGTGAACTGGTGCAGTTCTGCCCGAGGGACCACGTGGTTGACCATGCGCAGGGAGCGGGCGCGTTCCGCCGAGAAGGACCGGGCCGTGAAGAAGAGCTCCTTGGCGTGGTGGGGTCCCAGGTTCTTGAGGAAACGCACCAGGCCCGAAGGGTTGTAGGGCACCCCCAAGCGCGCCGGGGTCATGGTGAAGGTGGAATCCTCCGCGCAGACCACCATGTCGCACGCCATGCACAGGTCGCAGGCGCCTCCCCAGACGGTCCCCTCGACCATGGCCAGGACAGGAAGGCGGGAATCCTGGACGGCTCGGATCAACTGCTCCAGGGGATCCTCGTAGCCCAGGGGATCGCGCCCCCCCTGGGGGAGTTCGCGGACGTCGTGGCCGGCCGAGAAGACCTTGGCCCCCTCATAGGCGCGCAGGACCAGGACCAGGGCGCCCTCCCTCTCGAGATCGGAGATGGCTCGGATGGTCTGCGCGATCAGCGCGGAGGAAAGGCAGTTGCGCCGAGCGGGGCAGTTCAGGGTGATCACGCCGATGCGCTCGTGACACTGGGATTCGACCAGACGGACAGGACTTGCGGGGTCGGCCTCTTGCATGGATGGAGTTCCTCTCTGGGGCAGGGATGCGTCGAGCAATGCGAAGGCGGAGCAGGCTTCAGACCTGGCGGGTCACCGAAGGCCGGCCGGGCCACCAGTTGCCCGGAATGGGCAGGCCCCAATGGGTCCCTGGTCCGGAAGGGCGATGCTGCTGGCGATAGCGCGCGTTGGACGCCAGTCGGACGTCATCCACCACGTAGAAGCAGCCGGGATCCAACTGGATCACCTTGTCAACCAGGGCCACCATCCCCTTGCGCGCGGTCTGCACCACCAGCAGGTGGATCGGGCCCTCCAGTCCTTCTCCTTGGATGGAGGTGACGGTGTATCCCTCCTGACGCAAGGTCAGGGCTACCAGGTCTCCCTGGCGGGTGAAGACCCGCAGGACCTGCTCGCCGAAGGCCAGGGCCTCCTCGATCAGGATGCCGAGGTAGTTTCCCAGGGCATATCCGGTGGCGTAGGCCAGCGCGTAGACGGGGGCGTCGAGGTTGGTGACCACCTTGGAGACGGCCACCACCCAGATCAGGACCTCGAAGAAACCCAGACCCAGGGCCATGCCCTTGCGGCCGTTGACGACCGCCACGGTCCGCACGGTCCCCAGCGAGACGTCCGCAATACGCGCCAGGATGATCAGGCACGTCGTGACCAGGACTTCGGAGTTCATACAACAGGTTCCGTTCTTCGTGCTTTCCCGGTCCCGCCCGACCGGCGGCCGGGTCCCCTTCAGAGGCCAACCGTATCACCTTCCGTCAAGAGGATTGTGAACGGAAGGTAACTCCTGGAACCCGCCCTGGAGGGCCAGGGTTGCGGACCGGCTTCCTCAAGGCTGCTGGCAGAGAAGCCTGGCCACCTCGGCCTGGACGCGTTCGGCGGTGACCTCCTCCGCCGGGATCGGCCGGGTCGCCACCAGCTCCACCCTGGAGCGAAGGGGACGGCAGAGACGGCGACGCAGCCGTCCCGGCTGGCGGCTGAAGAGACTGCCCCAGAAGCCCCGAAGCGCCAGGGGCATGACCGGGGCCCCCGAGTCGCAAGCCATGCGCTCGATCCCCGGACGGAATCGGCCCAGGTGCCCGTCGGTCGTGATGCGCCCCTCGGGGAAGAGGCAGACCAGATCGCCCTGTGCCAGGGCTTCAGCCACCTCTCGGAAGGCCCGCTCGACCAGCTCCGGGGCCTGCCGAGAGGAGCCGATGGGGATCACCCGCGCGTCTCGCATCAGGTAGCGGAGTAGTGGAATCCGCGCGTAGGCGTGCCACATGACGAAGCGGACGGGACGCTTGACCGTGGCGGCGATCACCAGCCAGTCCGCGAAGCTGACATGGTTGCAGGCCAGAAGCATGGGACCTTCCCGGGGAATCTCCTCCAGGCCCCGAGCTTCCAGGCGATAGACCCCGTGGGCCAGGAGCCAGGCCAGCAGGCGCAGGAAGAACTCGGGCGTCAAGGTGTAGATGTAGACCGCCACCAGGCCGTTCAAGGCGGCCAGGACGGCAAAAATCGTGCCCACGCGGCACTCCCACCAGGCCAGGACCACCAGGAAGACCACGCCTCCTCCAAAGAAGACGGCGTTCAGGCCCAGGCTCAGGGCCAGGGCCGAAGCGCGCCAGGCCCGGTCTGCGTGCTGCTGGACGGCCGTCCACAGCGGCACCACGAAGACGCCCGCAAACGTCGCCAACAACAGGAGGTCGACCAGGATGCGGACGCCCGCCAGCAGGCCCAGGAGTTGGAACGGACCCAGGAGCGGAGCGGAGGGGGACGGCGTGGGGAAGGAGCGGCTGGCCAGGAAGAGATCGAAGGCGAAAACGGTCATCCCCAGCGAGCCGAAGGGGACCAATCCCACCTCCAGGCGCTCGTAGGAGAGCCGCTCGGAGAGAAGCGCCCCGCAGGTCAGTCCCAACACCATCAGCACCAGGAAGACCCCGACGACGTCGTCGCCCGCGTGCAGGACCTGACGGGTCCAGGGATCCAGAAGCCCCAGGATCACGCATCCGAAAAGGCAGATCCAGGCCACCCCCAGCATGGACAGGTGCAGGACCCGCCTTCGCGCAACCCGGCGAACCGTTCGCCAGGCGGCCCGAAGCGGATTCCAGAGCACCTCGGCCTTGGGGTCGGCGGCGGGGACGGCCGGGATCCTGCAAGAGGCCCGTTCTCCCATGAACCCCAGGAGCAAGCCGGCTGTGGCCGCCGCCCAGCAGCCCCCTCCATCCCCCTCCCGGCAGGCCAGCATCCAGGCCCCCAAGGCCCCGGCGAGGAACGTCCCGGAGGTCGCCGCCAGGAGGAGGGCGTTGCCGGCGACCCGTTGCTCGCGCTCCAGAATCCGGGGCAACAGGCTGGAGCGGACGGGCCCGAAGAAGGCCGCATGAAGCCCCAGGCCCGCCAGGGACGCTGTCAGCAGCGCCGGGTGACCCGTCACGAGGGCCAGCGCCGCCAGGGCTGAGCCCCCCAATCCCGCCCGCTGGATCCGGCGGACCCACCCCGACGTCTCCCGCCGGTCCGCCAGTTGCCCGGCCGCAGGCAGGAAAAGGATCCAGGGCGCCAGGTACAGGGCAGCCACCAGGGCCACCAGGCCGCCCGGCGCCAGAAGGCCCGCCCCGAGCCCCCACTCTCCCAGCCTCCAGGCCAGGCACAGACCCAGGAAGCTCTCGCGCAGGCCATCCCAGACGCAGGTCTGGAGAAGTCCTCCCATCCGGTGCGCCAGGCCCGAGCGACTCAAAGGCTGCTCTCTCTCCCAGAACGTGGTCGGCAGGACCAGGCCATCCTCACGCCCCCTCCCAGGACACTCCGCGGCGGACTTCTCCAGGGTTCCGAGCCGGCCTTCCCCCGACACTTCAACGCAGCAGGCCCAGCCGAAGCAGGTCCTGGGCCAAGGGCGCGGCCCCACGGAAGAGCAGAGCGGACATTCCGGCGCGGCGGGCTCCCTCGATGTTCTCGCCCAGGTCATCCACCAGCAGGCAGTCACGAGGATTCAGGCGGGCCATTTCGGCAGCCTTCAGATAGATCTCCCGCTCCGGCTTGCGGCAGCCCATGCGGCAGGAGAGGGCGCACGGGTCGAAGGCACGGTAGACTCCCCGTCCTTCCAGGACCGTCACGTGGTCGTGCAGGGTGTTGCTCAAGGCCCCGACCCGGACCCCGGCCTCTTGCAGGGCCCCGACCAGGGCCATCACCTCCAGATCGATCTGGGCGGTCGAGGCCAGCAGGTCCCTCCACAGATGGCGACAGGCTTCGGGGGACACCAGCCGGCCCTCTCCCCGACTCCACAGCGTCTCGCTGACCTGCTTCCAGAAGAGCTGCGAGTCCAGGGCACCCCTCTCCAGATCCGGAACCCTGGCAGCCACCTCGCGGCGCAGGGCCTCCGGGGTGGTCTGGAACAGGGCGCAACCCACATGGAGGTAGCGCTCCAGGTCGGCCTGGATCACCACGCCCCCGATATCGAAGAACACCAACCGGATCGTCTGGCCCATCCCAGCCGTCTTCTTGACCCCCTGACGCCCCCCTGGCTGTCGGGCCAGAAGAAGGGAGATTCCAAGAGTCTCAAGAGTCGGGCACTTCACCCAGGGGGGCCAGAATCCACTCTCCGGGAGGCAAGCGGAAGCCCGAGGCCGCCACGTGCCCGCCTCCGCCCAGGCGGGCTGCCAGGGCCGAGACGTCGAAGTCCCCGCGCGACCGGAGCGACCACCCCTGCCATCCCCGCGCGTCGATCGACCACATCCCCACGAAGGGGGCCTGCGGATGGCGCTTCAAGAGCTCGTGCCCGACCTCGGAGCGCAGGCTGTTGGGGCAGTTCACGACGGGAACCTCATGGCCTCCCACCCGCCCCAGCCCGGCTCGATCGGAGACCTTGCGGATCAGCATCTCCTGATAGCGCAGCAGGACCCGGCCCTCGGCTCGCAGGAGGACGATGTCCAGCCCCTCCCAGGCGGAGAACTCGAACGGGATGCACGCCAGGGCGTCGTGCACTTCGCGGGATTCGGGCAGCCGGTGGCGCCACAGATCCCAATCCTCGACGTAGGCCAGCAGCTCAGGAAGCGGTTGGCCCGGATGAAAGAAATCCCAGGACAACGCGGCGCCGGAGTGTTCCATGTCGAAGTGGGCGAAATCCAGACCCTCCAGCTCGCGCTGCGCCGACACGTGGTGGTCCAGGACCAGAAGGTCGGCAACCCGCTCGCGCAGGGCCAACAGTTCTTCTCGCGGATAGGAGAAGTCGACCAGCAGGACTCGAGCCTCTCCGGGCAGGTCGGGGGCCGGCGAACCGTGGAAGACCGGCATGTAGGTCGCCCGATCGGCCAGCGCCTTCCAGGCGGCCCAGGCGGCCCCGAAGCCATCGGTACAGTCTGCGTGATACAGGACGTGCGTAACCTTTTGAGGTTCCATGGGTCTATCCTGGCAAGTCTGGATTGAGGCGTGGACGCCCTGAGGGAGATTCCTCCCCGCCTCGGTCGGGGCCTTCCAGCTTGAACCCGCAGGGTCGGGAAGACGGTCAGTCTGCGAAGGGTTCAGGGACATGGGCCCGAAAAGACTGATCGCTGCAGGCCCTCTGAGGCTCCTGGACGACGTCCGTGCAGGGCTTCCAGGGGAAGGGGCTGATCCTCGCTCCGGAAAGGGAACCAGACGTGAAGTTCATCCGGTCGTTCGTGGTTTTCATGCTGCTCGTCGCGATGCCGGCCTGGGCGGCTCCCTCCAAAGACCTCATGACTCGCGCCTTCGAGGCCTACCAGAAGAAGGAGTACCAGCAGGCGGTCGAGCTTCTGGAGAAGCACCTGGCGGCCCGACCCGACGACCCCGACGGGCACTACGCCCTGGGCCTTTCGCTGAACGAACTGGGCCGCTACGGCGAGGCCCTGGAGCACATCCGTCTGTGCCTGGACCAGCGTCCCGACATGACGTCGGCCCGGACAAGCTACGCCACGGTGGTGCAGCATCGAGCCAACGAGCTGGTCAACGAGGGGCTTCTGGACGAAGCCCTGGTCCTGGTGAACGACGCCGTGTCCTTCCTGCCCGAGGAGGCGGGAACCCATTTCGCCCGCGGGGCGGTGCTCTTCGAGCGCTGGCGCCAGAACGAGGACGACAACGAACGCCGGGAAGCCTTCGAATCCTGGAAGCGCTGTCGGGAGCTTCAGCCGGTCTCGGCCACCGGTGAGATCCTGGCGGGCATCGCCGCCTTTGAAAGCCACGACTACAAGAGGGCCCACGAACGCTTCCGGGTGGCCCGCATCATGCGTCCCAACAATCGCTACGCCGCCATGTGGCTGGGCCTGGCCGAGGCCGCCCTGGGCAACCATGAAGAAGCCCTCGAGCAGTTGCGCGAAGCCCAGCAGATGTTCGCCCGGAACCCCTCCCTGCACCGCTACATCGCGGACATCTACGCGATGCAAGGCCACCTGGAGGAGGCCGAGAAAGAGTATCGCGCCGCCCTGGCCCTCAAACCGGGAGACGCCCGGGTCCACGCCACCCTGGGCGAACTGGCCCGACGCTCGGGCCGGACCGAGATGGCTGCCGAGGAGTACGCGCTGGCCGTGCAGGCCCGCCCGACCAGCTACGCCTACTGCTTCCGGCTGGGAACCATCCTGCGTGAGGCCGGCCGGCCCGACCAGGCCATCCAACAATTCCTGCGCTGCCGCGAGTTGCCCGGGGTCTCCGAACTGGACCGGGCCCAGGCCGACATGGAGCGGGCCCTGATCCTGCTGGAGCAGGGCGACCGTGCAGACGCCATCGAGGCCTTTCCCGAGCCCGAAGAGGCCCTGGTCCGCGTCAGCCGCAACCCGCGGTATCTCCTGTACCGCGCCTATGTCGGGCGCAGTCACGAACAGCGCCTGGCAGCCATCCGCCAGACCCTGGACTACACCGGTCCCGAAGCGATGGACCTGCACGCCGCGGCCTTCGTGGCCTGGGCCGAACTGGAGACCTCCAGGAATCGCCGCCTTCAGGCCCTGGAGATGCTGCACCAGGCCTGGCTGCGCACGGCCCCCGACTCGGCCCGCGTGGCCTGGCTGCGCGAGCGCTTCGAAGACACCCGCACCGAGGACATCGAACGGACCGAGAAGCAGTTGGGATCGCTGGGGCCCCTGGCCCTGATCGACCCCATCAAATACTCCGAGCGGGCCGGCTACTTCAACCGCTGCCTGGAGGCCCTGCGGACCATGCAACTGGGCACTCCGGGTGAGCTCCTGGGGCAGGCCCCCGGCAGCCGGCCGGTGGTGCGGACGCTGGTGCCAGCCGAATTGGACCGCAACCTGGCTCGCGACGTCCAGACGACCGTCGGACCCGATGCCTGGATGACCCAGCCGCCCTCCTGGGAGCAGCGCTGACCCGGAGATCGGGCCTCAGGGCCGGATCCAGGAGCAGACCGGACAGGTGGCCGGCTCGTGGCCGCGGGCCGGGCAGTGTTGACGGCCAAACCAGATCATCTGCAGGTGGCGCCGGATCCACTCGTCCTCGGGGAAGAGTGCCTTGAGGTCGCGCTCGGTGGTCTGCACGTTCCTGCCCGAACTCAGGCCCCAGCGTGCCGCCAACCGGTGGATGTGGGTGTCCACCGGGAAGGCCGGAATACCGAAGGCCTGAGCCATCACCACCGAGGCCGTCTTGTGACCGACTCCGGGCAGGCTCTCGAGCGCTTCGAAGGACGCGGGCACCTGCCCCTGATGCTCCTCCACCAGAATCCGGCTGAGTTCCCTCAGATTCCGGGCTTTCTGCGGAGCCAGACCGAGACTGCGGATCATCCCCAGGATCTCCTCGACCTCCAGAGCCGCCATGGCCTGGGGAGTCGCAGCCCGGGCGAAGAGGGCCGGAGTCACCTGGTTGACCTTCACGTCGGTGGTCTGGGCCGAGAGCATGACCGCCACCAGCAGGGTGTAGGGGTCTCGGTGGTCGAGCGGAATCGGGACCTCGGGATACAACTCGTCCAGGATCCGCCCGACCCGCAACGCCTTTTCGGCTCGGGTCATCGGATGTCGACGATCCGCACCGACGGAGGCGAGGGTTGGACCGAGGTCGGGGGCGTCGGGATCCGGACGGCCCTCCACCCCGAGGGACCAGGCACCAGCAGGACAGGTCCGCCCGGCATCCCCGGAGTCCCTGCGAAGGGTGGGACACCGGGGCCCCAGGCCGGAGCCGGCTGAAAGCGTTGGCGCACCATGGCCAGCTCGGCCCCTCCGCCCATCCAGACGAAGACCGCGATCAGGACCAACATGGGGCTGTTGAAGAGGCCATACATGCCCAGGCCGACGGCCAGGACGCGGGCCACCTTGACGGCAATCTCGGTCGCCTTCAGGTAAGGCAGCCGAACAGCCAGAAGGGCCCGAAGGATTCGTCCGCCATCCATCGGAAAGGCGGGGACCAGATTGAAGAGCAGCAGGACCAGGTTGGCGATCACGAACCACTCGACGAACTCGGCCACCAGCATGACCGGCAGGCTGGCCTGCAGGCCAGCCGACACGAAGAGCCCCAGGGCGCCCNNAGGGCACCCAGGCAGGCCAGCACCAGGTTGACCGCGGGCCCGGCCGCCGCCACGACGAACTCCTGGAGAGGTCGCTCGGGCATCCTCGCCAGGCGAGCCACCCCGCCGATAGGAAGCAGGGTGATATCCCGGGTGGGGATGCCGTAGTGACGAGCCGCCAGGGCGTGGCCCAGTTCGTGCAGGACCACGATGCCGAAGACCATGACCACCAGCAGGACCGACAAGGTGGCCCCGGCCACCCCCTGGCCCGAGAAGAGCCGGCTCAGGCCAATCCAGGCCAACAGCAGCAAGAACGTCAGGTGGACGTAGACATCGATGCCGGCAAGCTTCCCCATCCGGTAGGACCAACGCAAGGCTTCCGCCTCCTTTCGCGGAGGCTGCAGAGCACCCCGCCTGGATCCATCCTACCCGATGATCCCCAGATCTTGATCAGAACTCCGTCAGAATTGCGTTTGAGTTCAAGGCCCGTCCGCCTGATCCACCACGCTGCGCAGGGCCATCAACTCAACCCCGGCGCTGCGGCAGGACTCCAAGCCCCGATACAACAGGTCGGAACGCCCTTCCCGGGCAAAGCACAGGATGGCTCGCAGGCCCTCCAGATAGACCTCCATCTGCTCTTCGAAGAAGCGGGCATACTCGACCAGCGCGGGGTCCGCCAGCAGGCGGGGCCGGACCTGTCCGTGAAAGGTCGAAGCCACCTGTTCGGCCCGTGCCAGCAGGTCCTCCACCTCAACCTGGACCTCGGCCGGTCCGGCCTGCTCCTCCTCGACCCGGCGGACCAGGTCTTCCAGACGGACCACATGGGCCGGAGCTGCCGGAGCCGACTCGCCTCCGCCGGTGATCTCCGAGAACTCCGTCGGCCCCTGGGCGGAAACCGGCAGGACCGCGCTGCACGTCCCGCAGTAGCGGCTTGAAGGCGAATTGGCGGCTCCACAACGCATGCAGACCGTGCCCGAAGGAGTGGAGCTCGCGTTCTGGAGGCGTTGGCGCATGGATTCGCTCAGGGCCACCAGCCGAGGTGCCGTCTCAGCCAGGATGGACCAGGCCTCAACCAGGTTCTCCCCCTGTGCACCTTGACACCAGAGCTCCAGCAGGGTCCCGGCCTCGCCCTGCCGCGTCAGCAAGTCGTGGAGGGCCTCTTCCTCTTCGGGATCCACCAGGCCGGCGGACTGCGCCAGCTCGTCGGCCAGACCCTGCTGCAGTGCCTGAAAGTGCTCCACCACGGAATGCAGCTCCTCCCGCGGGAGCTGCCCCTGCATGGCCCGTCCCAGGCCCAGTTGGAGTTCCGCCAGGAAGGGAGCTCCCTGGACCGGAGCTGTGGCCTGCCCGAGAAGCTCGGCCTGACAGGCCAGCTCCCTGCGCAGCGAGGTCAGGGCCGCATCCAGGGCCTCGAGAGGTGCGCCGGCAAGTCCTGTGGACCGGGACTCAGACAGAGCCTGACGAGCCGCCAGGTGAAGCACCGCAGCGGGCTCCGGATCCAGGCCGGCCAGCACTCGCAACGGATGACGGCGCAGGGTCTCGATCCGGGCGGCCTCATCCTCCAGGAGGGCCGCCAGATCCTCCCACAGTCGCTCCAGCAACTCCCCGGGCAGGACCACCTCCCGAGCCCGAGCCAGCTCCTCCACCAGAGGGTGGGCTGCGTGGCGCCGGTGCCGGTTGGCCCACGCCTCCATCTCCTGGAGGAGAGGTTGCAGATCGACGGACGCCGGCGCCACCAGGCGCAGGCAATCCTCCAATGTCTCCCGGCGCCCCCCTCGGAGGAACTCCGCCGCGGCTCCCATCCCGGCCTCCAGGTTCTGCAGAGGGGGTTCCGCCGACGCGCCAAGTCCGGAATCCGGATGGAAGAGGGCAAACCGCGCCACCGCCGCCCGCCGTCGGGCGACTCGCGAAGCCACCCCGGGGAAGTCGGCCTGCAGGGCCTGAGCCGCCACGTGACCGTCCAGGACGTTCCGGCCGATCTTCAGGAAGTGGTCCAACTCGGGGTCGGGAGAGAAGAAATCGGCCTCCTGCTCTTCGGAGCGCAAGGCACGCAGGGCCTCCTGGAGCCGGTCGGTGGCCAGGCGCAGGTCCTCGAGGGCCCGCTGGACTCCCACGCTCCTGCCCTCCGCCAGGGCGTTCTCCAGAGCCTGCAGGGCACGCCACTGGGCCTCGGACTCCAGACGCGCCGAGCGCAGCAGTTCCTGGACCCGGCCGGTGCGAAGAACCCCTGGCGAGAGCTGGTCCAGAAGACGCGCGCCGTTCCAGACGAACCACCAGGCTGCGGGCATGGCCTGCCGAACCTCGTCGGGGTCGGCCTGCCCGGCGACAAAGGCTCGGGCCACCTCGACGAGGGTGGCCAGGGGGGGAGGAAGCAGCAGCACGATCAGGGCCTCCGAGAGATGATGCCCCAGGGTTCGCAACCTCCCGGGCAGCCCCTGCGCGAGAACCCCAGGAAGTGGTGGACGGGCCGGAAGACGAAGAAGACCCGGCTGCCGGACAGCCGGGTCCACGTCAGGTTGGGAGGTCCCAAGTCCTGGAGACTACATGAAGAAGAAGGGATAGGGACCGGGAATGCCGGCGGAGGGCATGCCCGGATAGCCGCCCGGGATGCCGACCGGATAGGCCCCCGGGATGCCGGTGGCGGGGTTGCCGTTGTCCAGATAGGCAGCAGGGATTCCGCTGGACGGGTTCCCGTTGTCCAGGTAGCCGCCGGGGATTCCCGTCGCCGGAGCGCCCAGGTTCGGCATCCCGGGCGAGCCCAACGGGTTGGTGTAGGCCGAGGGGATCCCGTTGGACGGGTTCCCGTTGTCCACGTAGCTGCCCGGAATTCCCGTCGCCGGAGCGCCCAGGTTCGGCGTGGGGTAGGCCGTGGGCGGAAGTCCTGGCGACTCGGGCGCACCAGGGGTCACCGGTGCGGCTGGCGTTCCCGGAGCCGACGGAGTGCCCGGCTGACCGGGGGGCGTGGGCAGGAGGGTGATCGTGCTGCCCTGGCCCTCGGCGGGCACGCTGCTTCCGGTCTGGTATCCCAGGTTGGCGTCGCTGGGGGTGGCCCGTCCTCCCGTGAAGGAACCGGCCTCCGACTCGCGGTCGAGGGTCGGCGTCCGGCCCCCGAGGGTGTGCCAGTAGGAATGCTGGCCGCCGGCGGTCCAGTTGGCCTGATAGGAGGCCACTTCCCCTTGAACCGGGCCCGACTGGGCCGGAACCAGGCGCGAGGCCTCCGAGGTGGGCGTCGCCTTTCCGGCGCCCAGGTAGCCCGAGAGCCCGGCGGACAGATTCACGGTCTGCCAACGCGAGGACGGGGTGCCGTAGGACATGGCTCCGACCAGCCGGGTGCTCAGGCCCGACAGGGCGTTCAGGAAACGCCCTCGGATGGCCCCGACACCCGTCAGGCTTGGGGTCTGCAATCCTGAGATCCGGGAGATCGCGTCGTACATCGGAGCCTCTCTTTCACGCCGGTTCGGGCAACCCGGGCCGGCGGGCACACCTCGCCCAAGCCTTCCCAGTCAACCAAGTATCACGCCGAAGGGCTCGTTCGTCAAGATTGAAGAGAGGAGACGCTCCGAGACCTCTCCTGGAATCCGCCGGTTGGCTCCAGGCCTATCACAGCCCACCTGATCGGCAGGTCGCCCGCTCCCTCCAACCGAAATCGACGGCTCATGGGCCCTTCCGGATTCACCCTCGACGAGAACGATCTGCGCCAGGAGATCCCCCTGATGCAGACCGCGCTTCGACGGGCGGGCGTGGCCGAACTCATGCGCACCTTGGCCCCGGGCCCCTATGGTCTGGCGCTCCTGCACCTGCAGACCCTGGCCGAGGTGGAACGCGCCGGCGCCCTGGTCCTGGAAATCGCCAAGCGCCTGGCAGCCCGGATGCCGGGCCAGGTGGGCGTGGCTCGCGACCGGGCGGTCGACTTCTGCACCCTCTTCGGTCTCTTTGCCGCAGGCAGCCTGGCATCCGACCGCCTGGCCACCCTGGGCGGTGCCCCCGTGCAGGTCCGCGCAGGCTTCCCCTCCTCCCGGATCGGCGGCTTCCTGGGCACCGCCCCTGGAGACCCGGAGCTGGCCTGGCGCCTGGCCGACGACCTCTCGGAGTTCCTGTCCCGTCACCGGGACCACCGCGACCCCGCGCGGCGCATCCAGGAACCCCGCCAGGTGGTCCCCTGTGTGCAGGCCTGGTGGATGCTGATTGCACAAGGGGCCCGCGAGATGGCCACCGACGCCGCTTTCGAGCCCTATCGCCAGGTCGCCGAAGGGTTCAGCCTGGAGGTCTCGGGTCGGGTCTTCCGGGGCCTGGAGTCGGCGCCCGCCTTGCCGGCCGAAGAGCTCGGCAACCTTCTGCCCGTGACGCCCGAAGACATCGTCGGCAACCAGGACTACCTGCGGGCCGGCATGCGCCTGGCCCGGGACGTGGCGGGGTACGACTTCGAGCAGGGGCAGAACCCCAAGCGGATCAACCCCGTCCTCTTCGCCCTGGGGCCGCCGGGCTGCGGCAAGACCGTGACCGCTCACGCCATCGGCAACCACTTCCTGGCCTTTTGCCGAGCCCGGGGGGTGCCCGCCCGCTTCCTGGTGATCCGCCGCACCGACTGGGCCTCGTCCTACCAGAACGCCTCGGCGCAGAAGCTGATCGAGATCTTCCGCCAGGACGTCCAGGCCTTCCCTGGGGTCGTCGGCGTCTACTGGCCCGACATCGACACGGCTTTTGCGGCCCGGACCGATCCCGGCCTGCGCTCGGAGGAACGCAACATCCTGGGAGCCTCGTTCGGCGTCTTCGACGGCACCCTGATCCCCCGCAACGGCAAGTGGTTCCTGTTGTGCGACGCCAACTTCCTGAACATGGACGAGGCCACACTCAGCCGGATCACCCAGGACCCCTATCGCGTGTCAGGCCCCACGACACCAGAAGACTTCATCCACCTGATGCGCGACAAGCTGCTGCACGAGTGGTGCGAGCTGCTACCCCTGTCGGGACACGAGTGGCAGGATGTCGGCCGGCGCTGCGTCGAGCTGGGCTTCTCGGGGCGCAACGTCGAGGCCCTGTGCCGCAAGATCGCCAGCGAGATCGAAGACGTCGAGCCTCCCGACGAGTTCTATCACAGCGACTTCGAGAGCCGTCGGCGCATCCTGAAGGACCTGTCGCGCCCTGTCCCCGCCTGCAGGATGCTGGAAATCATGGAGGCCTTCGCGCGCTTCGAGAAGGAGGCCGAGGCCGCCGCCCAGCAGCAGCGATTCCGCGAGCGGGTCCAGGAGATCGTCTTCCATCTCTCGGCCCAGAAAGCCGCCACCGGGCTGACCGACTTTTCTGCAGCCGACGGCTGAATCGGGCCTGGGCCCAGGACAGATCAGGGCAGGCGCGCCGGGCGCTCAGGCCAGCCCCAGGAACCGCCGGGCATTGGCCGCCGTCACCCGCGCCGCCTCCTCAACCGGGATCTCGCGGATCGCGGCGATCCTCTCCAGCCCATGCCGGATGTAGCCGGACTGGTTGCGCTTGCCGCGGAAGGGCACCGGCGCCAGGTAGGGGGCATCCGTCTCGACCAGCAGATGCTCCAACGGGACCTCCTGCACCACCTCCACCAGCTTGCGCGCATTCTTGTAGGTCACCACGCCCGAGATTCCCAGGAAGAAACCCAGCCCAACGGCCTCGCGCGCCATCTCCACCGAGCCCGAGAAGCTGTGCAGCACCCCGCGCAGGCCCCGGGGGGCGAAGAGGCGCAGAATGGACATCGTGTCGCCATGGGCCTCCCGGTCGTGGAGGACCACGGGCCGATCATGCTGCAGCGCAATGGAGATCTGCTCGCGCAGGACCTCCTGCTGGACTCCTCGGGGCGGATTGGAGTCCCAGTAGTAGTCCAGGCCGATCTCCCCCACCGCCACCACCTTGGGGTGCTCGAGCATCTCCAGAAGCTGCTGGCGGACTTGCAGGTTCCACTCTCCGGCGTTCCCGGGATGGATGCCCACGGCCCCGTAGAGAAAGTCGTGCTGTCGGCACAGCTCGAAGGTGGCCAGACTCCCCTTCCAGTCCGATCCGCAGTTCAGGATGCCGACGACGCCTTCTCCGGGCAGCGCCGCCAGCAGCTCCTGCCGGTCGGCATCGAACTGCCGGTCATCGTAGTGGGCGTGCGAATCGAAGATTTCCAGCAAGGTGGCGCTCCCTTCTCGAGTGTGCCCCCAGCATAGTCGACCCTGGCGCCTCAGGCGAGGGGTGCGGCCTTCGGGCCTTCGGACGTCACCGGGAGGCCTCTCGGCGAGAGGTCCCAGGGGCCCGAAAGAAGCCCGCCTCTCCTTTCCGGAAGCCGCAGGCATCGAGCAGGATTCCCAGACGGGATCGCTAACAGCCGGCGTTCAAAGGAGGAGACCATGTCCGCCCCGACCCCGACGGCCCAGGAACCCAACAACTCGCTCCCCGGCATCCGCCAGATCCGACAGATGTACCGCTGGGTGCTCTCCTACGCCGAGAGTCCGCACGGCCTGCTGGCGCTCTTCATCCTGGCCGTGGTCGAGTCGTCGTTCTTTCCGATCCCGCCCGACGTCCTGCTGATCGCCCTGGCCCTGGGCAAGCCTCGCCGGGCCTTCCTGTTCGCAGGCGTCTGCGCGCTGGGCTCCGTCCTGGGGGGCGTCGTGGGCTGGTGGATCGGACATGCCCTGTTCGAGACCGTGGGCAGGCCGATCGTCGAGTTCTATCACTTCCAGGCCCAGTTCGAGCACGTCCAACAACTGTACCGGGGCAACGCCTTCGCGGCCATCGCCATCGCCGGCTTCACGCCGATCCCCTACAAGGTCTTCACCATCGCGGCGGGCGTCTTCGAGGTGCCGCTGGGCACCCTGGTGCTGGCCTCGGCCCTGTCGCGGACGGGCCGCTTCGTGCTGGTGGCCGGGCTGATCTACTTCCTGGGCGAGCGCGTCCGCCACTTCATCGAGAAGTACTTCGACCTGCTGACGGTGGTCTTCACGATCCTGCTGCTCGGCGGCTTCTTCCTGATCCGCTTCGTGAAGTAGCGGGGCCAGGCTACACCGGATAGACCACGCAGCGGGCTCCCCGCGCCTTCAGCCACTCGCTGAAGGGGCCGGCCACGGCCCGGGTGCAGGCGAACTTGCGCTCCTTGTGGACGTGGTAGCCCAGCTCCCGGGCCTTCCTCTCGGCCAGATCGCGAGCCTCGGGTTGCAGGACCTGCCGCCACAGCACGCTGAAGGGGTCGCGATTCCCGTCCTCGCGCACCGTCAGGCCGGCGCGGTCGGTCGGGAAGTGCAGGACGAAGCTTCCCGGGTGCCGGGCCAGAAGCGAGGCGACCTCAGCCGGCATCTCCACCCCCTCGAACCACAGGGGCCCGACGCGGCAGCGCACCACCTCCTCGACCGTGATCGCCGGCAGCTCGGACAACAGCACGAAGGCGAACTCCGCTTCATCCGAGTGGTAGCGCGAGATGACGGTCCGGAAGGGGCCCGTGGCCTCCAGGTCATCCCCTTGCAGGTCCACCAGGGGACGAACCCAACGACCGTGATGCTGGTAGAGCTGCACCGTGTAGCGCACGAAGAGCTCCTCGCTGGCGTCGAAACGGTCGAAGACGGTCGTGAAGAAGGCCCGGCGCTTGTCGGTCTCGACGCGGCGCAAGGCCAGGTCCAACCGGCTCCAACGCGGCAGGCTGGCTTGCTGGAGCCTCTGGTGGAAACGCGCCTGCTCCAACAACCTCTGTTCAGCCGGGGAGGGGTCGATCTTCGCCAACAAGCCTGGAAGATCAACCCCAGCCAGGAACTTGCCGGAGACCTCCTGCTGGGAGAGGATCCGGCCCACCGCGGGCTCGGCGGGCATTCCCGTCCGCAGGTTGACCTCCAGGCCGGGACAGGCGCCGACCCCTCCGGAGGGAGCCAGGAAGCTCATCAGGTTCTCCAGGCGGGCCGGATCCGGGAAGAAGCGGTTCAGGCGTCCAGCTTGCAGGAGCCGACGCAGCATGGCCAGGTAGATCTCGGCGGCCTCGGGTCCCAGCAGGGCCTGAGGTGCCCGTCCTGGAGGGGGGGCCAGCGAGCTAGCCCTCCTTCCGGGCGGCTTGAAGCAGGCCATATTCCTTCTCGGCCAGCTTCAGGGTCTCGTCGATCCGCTTCTCGCGCAGCTCGCGCTCCTGCTCGAGGTTGCTCTCGACCAGGGCGGTGGTGGCCTCGTCGTACATCTTCAGCTCGCTGGTCAGCTTCTCGACGTTCTGGCTGAGGTACAGCGAGGTGTTGGACGCCAGCAGGGCCACCTTGTTGACGCTGTCCTTCAACGAGCTCATGGCGGACTGCATGTCCATGGTCAGCTCGCTGGCCTCGGTGGCCGTTGCCAGTGAGGCCAGGTTGCCCCGCAGATCGTCCAGGACCTCGGTCCCGGCATCGTGCAGGTTCTGCATGTTCGCGTGCAGGTTGGACAGCATCTCGAGGAAGTTGTTGTTCATCGCGACGATGGCGGAGATCCGATCCTCGGCGCTGGAATACAGGCGCAGCTTGGCTCCGTGCTCCCAGATCTTCTGTTTGATCTCGTCCACCTGCGCTTGCAGGATCCGCTTCTCGGCACTGGAGGATTCCGCGCCCAGGGCCTCCATGCGCCCTTCCAGGCGCGTCTTCTCTTCGCGCAGACCCAGGATGTAGGCCGCCGCCCTCTCCTCGTTGTGCGCCGAGACCACCATCTTCTTGTTCAGCCTGACGATGTCTTCACGGACGTTGGAGATCTCGGCCTCCATCTTGTCCAGGAACAGGCCGATCTCGCGAACTCGCGTCTCGGCAACATGGATCTTCTCCTGGAGAAGCTCGGAGAGGGGGCGCTCGGGCAGGCGATCCGACAGGATCGGGATCCTCTCCAGCAGGCCGCGGAGGTTCGAGCCGGCCTTGCCCAGATCGACCGTGGCCATCCCCTTGAGGCACTCCCACGCCGACTTGGATTCAGCCAGGTCCCGGGTCATCTCCCTGGCGATCTCGTCGTGGGTCTTCTTGAGGCCCTCGAGTTCCTGGATCCGGCGGGTATGGACCTCCTGATAGCTGGAGACCATGCCCTGGAGGGATTCCCTGGAGTATTCCTCGCCATCGTACACGACAGCAGCCTGGGTCTGGACCTGGGTCTCTTCGCTCACGCCGACCTCCGCCTGGAACACCGTGGGGATGGGGACGGAGTTCGCGGGCGCCTCAAGGCGTTCCTCTCCCCCGGGCCCACACCGTGGCCACTTCGCCCTCCACGCCGTAGACCCGGACCCGAGGGGTCGAATCCTCCAGCGAGGCGGGGGCCGGGGTTGAGGAAAGGGGCAGGACGCCGGCCTCGTCCCGAAGCCCCCACCAATCCGGCCCGAAATCCTCGCCTTCCGGGTCCCACTCAACGGCCCAGCAGTCGATCCGATTTCGCCAGGAGGCCGAATCGAGACCCTCCAGCCCCGAGAGGTGGACCCGTCCCTCTTGCAGGGAGACCCGAGGCGTGGGCAGGCCCGGAGGTCGGTCCAGACGGCAGACACTGAAGGCCTGCCGTGGGCCCATCTTCAGGAGGCGTCGACGGGTGGCCTGGACCGCCGCACTCCCCACATCGCACCCCAGCCAGCGCCGCCCCAGTCTTTCAGCCACCACCATGGTCGTGCCGGAGCCACAGAAGAGATCCGCCACCAGGTCGCCCGGCCTCGAAGACGCCTCCAGGATCCGCTCCAGGAGGGCCTCGGGCTTCTGGGTCGCGTAGCCGGTGGCCTCCCGGCGGTGCCAGGAACGCAGGGGCTGGATGTCCAGCCAGAGATCTCCCACCGGAACCCCTTCGGCCTCGTCGAGGTACTTCTTCAGGCGCGGCACTCCGTT
>DCTU01000020.1:520-2696 GCA_002329445.1 bacterium UBP9_UBA1432 | reverse complement strand
CCCAGCGAGCCGAAAGCCAGGGGCTTGCCGGGGCGCATCCGAACCTTCCACAGGTCGAGCTCGCCGCCCAGCGCCTCCAGGGCCGCGCGGACCAGGTACCTCTCCCCCATCGACACCCCGGCGCTGGTCAGCACCAGGTCGGTCTCTTCTGCCGACCGGCGCAAGGCCTGCTTCAGGACCTCCAGGCGATCCTCCAGGAGCCCGAACCGCACCGGCTCGCCTCCGGCCAGGCGCACCAGGCCCTCGAGGGTGTAGGAGTTGGAGTCATGGATCTGCCCGGGCCTCAGGGGGAGCCCCGGCTCGACGAGTTCGTCGCCCGTGCTCAACACCGCGACCTGGGGGCGGGGATGACAACGCAGGGTCGAGCGCCCGACCGTGGCGGCCATGCCCAAGGCGGCCGGATCCAGGACCCGGCCAGGGAGCAGGACCATTTGCCCCTCGTGCAGGGCCTCGCCGGCCCGGCGCACGTTCTGCCCGGCCGACACCCGGCCGCGCGCCCGGACCCGGCCTCCCTCCAGGCACGTGTCCTCGACCATCACGGCGGCATCGGCGCCTGCCGGCATCGGGGCGCCGGTCGTGATGCGAAGGGCCTGCCCCGAAGCGACCGAAAGATCAGGAATTCGACCGGCAAACGCCTCGCCCGTCACCTCCAGCAGGGCCTCCCCGCTGGCGAAGTCCTCGCTGCGGACGGCGAACCCATCCACCGCGGAGTTGTCCCAGCCGGGCAGGTCTGCCGGCGAGCGCACCTCTTCGGCCAGGATGAGTCCGAACGCCTGGGAGAGTGGAACGGAAACGGGTTCCAGGACGGGGACCCGCTGCAGGATCCGTTCCAGGGCCTCGTCCACCGACAGGTTCATGTTGGGGGGCTGCTGCGTCATGGCTTCTGCGCCTGCATGCCCGCCAAGCAGGCCGGGACCGGTTCCTCGTCGCCGTAGTCGTAGAACCCGCGTCGAGACTTGCGGCCCAGGAAGCCCGACTCCACCATGCGGACCAACAGCGGAGAGGGCCGAAAACGCGGGTCGGAAGTCCGGTTGAAGAGGGCTCGGCAGGTCTCCAGGACGACGTCCAGGCCGATCCGATCCATCAAGGCGAAAGGCCCTTCGTGGACCAGCCCTCCCTCGGACAGGGCCCGGTCCATGGCTTCCAGGTCCAGTTCCTGCTCAAAAAGGTTCCAGGCCGCCTCGTTCAGACAGGGCATGAGGAGGCGGTTGAAGAGCAGGCCGGGGACGTCGCGGACCAGGACCGGTCGCTTCTGCATGCGCTCCAGCGCCTTCCAGCAGGCTCGGAAGGTGGCCTCGGCGGTGTGTTCGGTTCGGACGACTTCGACCATCTTCACGTGGGTCGACGGTTCCGGGAAGTGCACACCCAGGAAGCGGTCCGGACGGCCGCTGGCCAGGGCCAGTTCAGCGACCGGCAGGGACGAGGTGGTCGTGGCCAGGAGGGTCGGCGCCGAGCACAACGCATCCAGCTCTGAGAAGAGCCGGATCTTGGCCTCCCGGACCTCCGGGAGGGCCTCCAGGATGAGGTCCACCTCCCGCAGGGCTTCCAAGTCCTGGACGGGCTCGAGACGGTCCAGGATCGCGTCTCGGACGGCACGCACCATCCGGCTGCCGTTGACGGCCCGATCCAGGTGCTGGCGCAGGGCGACCACGCCGCGATTCAAGGCCTGCGGGTCGGAATCGGTGAAGAAGACCCGGTATCCTCCCGAAGCGGCCAGACGGGCCAGCTCCGTCCCTCGAGACCCTGCGCCGACCACCCCCACGCTGGAGAGTTCGCGCACGGGGGCCTCGGGTGGGAAATCCGAGGGAGTCTCCAGAGGCGCCGGGGAACAAGGCTCGGTCATGGCGTTTCTCTCCTGTCGGGTTCGGAGCGGTTATCGGATGGCCTCCAGGACCAGATCCCCATACTCCTGGGTGCGGCCCTTCGCACTCGGGGAGGGGGCCGTCAGGGCCGGATGATTCAAGGTGGTTCTCACGGCGGAGTCCAGGCTGGAGGCGGCGGCCACTTCGCCCAGTTCCTGAAGCATCATCTGAACGGCCAGGATGGCCCCGATGGGGTTGGCCGCTCCGGTGCCGGCCAGTTTGGGAGCCGCGCCGTGAATCGGTTCGAAGAGCGAGACCTGTCCGGGGTTCAGGCTGGCCGACGCGGCCAGGCCGACGCCCCCCTGAATCTGGGA
>DCTU01000020.1:0-465 GCA_002329445.1 bacterium UBP9_UBA1432 | reverse complement strand
TCGATGGTGGCCGTCTTGACGTCGGGGTACTCGCGAGCCACCTCGGCGAAGGTCCGTTGCCAGAGGTCGTGGGCGGGAACCAGGCTGGACTTGTCCACCAGGGTCAGGTGATGACGGGGCCTGGAGCGCGCCACCTCGAACGCGTGGCGCAGGACCCTCTCGACTCCCCGACGGGTGAAGACCGCCTCGGAGGTGGCGACCTCATCGGGTGTCCCCTTGCGCAGGAATCCGCCCAAGCCCGCATAGGCATCCCCGGTGTTCTCGCGCAGGATCACCAGGTCGACCCCGTGGCCGTTGGATCCCCGCAGGGGGCACAAGCCTTCAGAATAGAGCTTCACGGGCCGCTGGTTGACGAAAAGGTCGAGCTCGCGATGCAACCGACCCAGGATCCCGCGCTCCAGGAGACCTCGTTCCAGCCGCGGATCCCCCAGGGCGCCGACCAGCAGGGCATCCAGGTTGCGGATC
>DCTU01000169.1 GCA_002329445.1 bacterium UBP9_UBA1432 | reverse complement strand
TCTTCGAGCACCACGTGGGCGTTGGTGCCGGAGATCCCGAAGGCGCTCACCCCGGCCACCCGGGGGAACTCCTCGGTCCAGGGCTCCAATGTGGTGGGAGCGTGCAGGTGCAACCCTTCCCAGTCCACGTGGGGGGTCGGCAAGACCAGGTGCAGGTTGGGGGGGATGGCCCGATGGCGCAGGGCCAGCACCGCCTTGGTCAGTCCGGCCACGCCGGCGGCTCCCTCGGGGTGGCCCAGGTTGCTCTTCACGGCCCCGACCCGAAGCCCCCGCTCGGAACGCTCCCGACCGATCGCCCGGCCCAGGGCCCGCAACTCGATGGGATCTCCCAGGGCCGTTCCCGTGCCGTGGGCCTCGACGAAGCCCACCCGGGAGGCCGGGATCCCCGCGCGGGTGAGGGCCTGGCGGATCACCTCCTCCTGGGCGGGCCCGTGAGGCGCCGTCAGGCCGTTGCTGCGGCCGTCCTGGTTGGTCGCGCTGCCCCGGATCAGGGCCAGGATCCGGTCGCCATCCCGACGGGCGGCCGACAGCCTCTTGAGGACCACCACTCCGCACCCGTCGCTGCGAACGAAGCCGTCGGCGGCCAGGTCGAAGGCCTTGCAGCGTCCGTCGGGCGCCATGGCGTGGGTCTGGGAGTGGACGACGCTTCCGGCCGGCGAGAGGACCAGGTTCACGCCCCCCGCCAGGGCCAGGTCGCACTCGCCCGACTTCAGGCTCATGGCCGCCAGGTGCACGGCCACCAGGCTGGAGGAGCAGGCCGTGTCCAGGACCAGGCTTGGACCGCGCAGGCCCAGCACATAGGAGAGCCGCCCGGCGGTCACGCTGGCCTGGAGGCCCGTCCCGGCCCAGGCGTCCAGTTCCTCGAGGCCGCCGAAGAGGGTCTCGTAGTCGTGAGAGCAGACCCCGACGAAGACTCCCGTGGCGCTGCCTTCCAGTCGGGAGGGGGCGATGCCGGCATGCTCGAGGGCTTCCCAGGCGGTCTCCAGGAGGAGGCGCTGCTGGGGATCCATGGCCCGGGCCTCGCGGGGCGGGATGCCGAAGAACTCGGCATCGAAGAGGTCGGGTCCGGGCAGGAAGCCGCCGCAGGGGCTGATCATCCGACCGGGCGTTCCCGGCTCGGGAGACCACCAGGCCTGGGCCTCCCAACGCTCGGGGGGAACCGTCGTGATGGCGTCGCGCCCCTCGGCCAGGAGTTCCCAGAAGGCCTCGGGGCCGTGGCCCCCTCCAGGGAAGCGGCAGCCCAGGCCGATCACCGCGATGGCCTCGGGGGACTCGCAGGGCGGGTCCACCTGGGAGGTCTCCCGGAAGGCCGGGAAGGGGGCCTCTGAGGCGGACCCGGTGGGCGCTGGCTCCGGTTTGGATTCCAGGCGGACTGCCGGGGGCGAGGCAGGGCCCGAAGGCTCGGCCGGGGCGGGCAGAAGCGATTCGGAAAGATGCAGGGCCAGTCTTTCCGGGGTGGGGTGGTCGAAGACCAGGGTGACCGGCAGCCCCAGGTCCAGGTCCTTCTCCAACCCGTTTCGCAACTCGACGGCCATCAGCGAGTCCAGGCCCTGGTCCTGGAAGGAGCCTCGGAGGGCGAGGGTCTCGGGGCCCTGCAGGCCCAGGCAGCGGGCCGTGCGGGCCAGGACTTCGGCCCGGAGCGCCTCTCGGAGCGCCGCGGGGTCCAGGCCCTCCAGGCGCCCCCGGAGGCCGCCCCGGGCGGGCATGGGGCGGCCTCCGGCCAGATCGGCCAGAAGCGAACTGCCCTGCCATTGGGGGTAGTAGTCCAGCCAGCGGTTCAGGTCCAGGGGGACGACCATGCTCGCCGGCGTTCCGGCCGCCATCAGTCGGCCCAGGATCCGGGTTCCCTCCTCGGCCTTCAGGGTGCCCATCCCGGTCTCATGAAAGCGCTCGAGGTTCTCGCCCAGGGACATCCCTCCGTCCTCGAAGGCCGTCCAGTTGACGCAGGTCACCGGCAGTCCCGCCTTCCTGCGGAAGGCCGCCAGCCCGTCCAGGAAGGCGTTGGCCGCGGCGTAGGTGGCCTGACCCGGGGAGCTCAGGAGGCTCCCGACCGAGGAGTAGAGCACGAACCAGTCCAGGGGATCGCCCTGGGTCAGCTCGTGGAGGTTCCAGCCTCCGGCCACCTTGGGGTGCAGGACCCGGGCCAGGCGCTCGGGATCCTGGTCCACCATCAGGCCCACGTCGGCCACCCCCGCGGCGTGGAAGACGCCGCGCAGGGGGCCTCGGGTCCGGATTCCGCTCAAGAGGCGGGCCATGGCGAGGCGGTCGGCCACGTCCAGGGCTTCCACCTGGACCCGGGCTCCAGCGCCCTCCATCTCCCGGATTGCCTGCGCCTGCACGGGATCCGGGGCGCCTCGTCGCGAGACCAGGACCAGGTGCCGCGCCCCTTGCCGGACCATCCAGCGGGCCAGGGCCAGCCCCAGGCCGCCTGTCCCCCCCGTGATCAGGTAGCAGGCGCCGGCTTCGAAGGTGGGCGCGGCGCCGGGGGGAGGGGGAGCGGCCTGGATGCGGGCCGCCAGGAGGGCCTGGCCGCGCAGGGCCAGCTCGTCCTCGCTTCCCGCGCCCAGGAGGACCTCGGCCAGGCGCTCGGCCTCCTCGGGAAGCGGCAATGGGGGCAGGTCCAGCCGGGTGCAGCGCAGCTCGGGGTGCTCCAGACGGATCACCCGCGCCATGCCCCACAGGGGCGCCAGATCCAGCCGGACGCCTTCGTCGCCGGTCGAGCAGGCGCCCCGGGTCAGGAGCCAGAGCCGCTGTGGGCCCCGAGCCTGGACCGTCTCCAGCAGGCGGCGGCAATGGCGTTCGACCAGCCCGGGCAGGTCCAGGCCTGGAGGGGACTCCCCGGTGTACAGGAGGACCAGGTTCCGGGCCCCGGCCCCGGTCTGGTGGCCTCGAGCTCGAAGAGCGGCCTCCAGCGTTCCCGCCAGGCCCGTCCCGTCGTCCAGGACCTGCCAGGTCTCCGGCCCGCATGGGGGCAGCGGGCGGATCTCCTTCCAGGTCGAGACCAGGAAGTGGCCGGCATCCGGCGGCCGCGGGGCCTCGAACCAGTGGCGCTCCGGCTCCCAGGGGTAGGTCGGGGCGTTCGTGGCGGGCAGGTGGTAGGGGCGGTCGAAGGCCTTCCAGTCCACCTCGGCCCCGCGGACGTACAGGGCTGCCAGGCCCTCCAGGAGGGTCCGCCACTCGGGTTCGCCCGGGCGGATCGAGGGGAGCCACAGGTGGGAGCTTCCCAGCAGGTTCACGGCGCCCATCCCCAGCAGGACCGGTTGGGGGCCGATCTCCAGGAAGGCGTCCACGCCCTGCCTGGCCAGGGACTTCAAGCCGGCCGCGAAGCGCACGGGCTCGTGCATGTGTCGCACCCACCACGAGGGTTCGCAGACCTCGCGGTCCACCCGGGCTCCGCTCAGGGAGGAGTAGAGGGGGCTCCGGGGCGGCGTGCCCGGGATCCTGGCGAGGTGCCTCCCGAACTCCTCCAGCAGCGGCTCCATGGCGGGCGAGTGGAAGGCGCCCGAGACCGGAAGCCGGGTGACCTGGACTCCCTTGGCCAGGAAGTGGGCGCACAAGGCCTCGACCCCCTCGGAGGGCCCCGAGACCACCACGTTCAGCGGAGAGTTGAGGGCCGCCACGCTGACCCCCCGGGCCTGGGGGAGTCCGCTCAGCGCTTCCCGGACCTGCCTCTCGGAGGCCCAGACCCCGGCCATGCTGCCCGGAGGCAGGGTCTGCATGAGCTGCCCCCGGGTGGCCACCAGGTCCAGGGCCTCCTCCAGGGTGAAGACTCCGGCGGCGCAGGCCGCCACGAACTCGCCCACGCTGTGCCCCAGCAGGGCAGCCGGCTGCAGGCCCCAATCCCGCCACAACTCCCACAGGGCCCACTCGAAGGCGAAGAGGGCGTTCTGGGTGCCCAGGGTCTGGTCCAGCAGGCCCTCGGGATTCTCGAACATGATCTCCAGGAGGGGGCGGGGCAGCCGCGCGTCGAGTCGCTCGGCGCAGCGTTCCAGGGCCGAGCGGAAGACCGGCTGGGGCTGG
>DCTU01000313.1 GCA_002329445.1 bacterium UBP9_UBA1432 | reverse complement strand
CTTCTGCTGGTCGCTCCGCACGGCTCCTGCCGAGGTGCGGTAGCGCTCGCGCCGCTCTTCGACCCTCTGCTGGATCCGGCGGAACCACTCGCCGACCTGCTTCTCGTTCTCCAGCAGGGCCGGGCGCAGGGCGTCCGCACGCTGCTTGCGCAAAGACAGCATGTGCCGCCGTGCCTGCTCCACGGCTCCCGGAAGGCCGTTGCGGAGCTGCTCGCGCACCTTCTCGCCGGGATCTCCGTGGTTGGCGAAGCCGTTCCCCAGGCCCAGCATTGCCGCCTTCAGAGGTCATCTGGGTGGAGCGGACGATCCATTCCTCGTCCCGGATGACCACCCGGGCCCCGGGAGCGTAGACGCGGCTCTTCCTGGTGGTGCTCATCGGGCGTCGAAGTGCCGGGCCACGGCCTGCAGGACCTTGGCGTCATCCTCCAGCCCCAAGAGCCAGCCGGTGTCGGGCGAGGCATCGTTGGCCAGCACGAAATGCAGCACGGCTGCTTGGATGAGCCTCTGATCCGCCTCGGTGGCGGTGGGGCTGAGGGCGAGGAGCCGGTGGGACGCACCGGCCAGTTCCCACGCCATGGCCAGGTCGAGGAATTCGTTGCGGCCGTGGGCCTCCTGGAGATCGGCGAGGTGGCGGTCGACCTGGCGATCCAGGGCAGGGACGGGCTGGAGTTCCAGGTTCAAGAGGCTCTCGAAGACGGAGGTGGCCTCCGGCGGGAACCCTGTGAGCTGCGCTGAGGTGGGGTCGGGCAAGGTTCTTCCCCTTTGCCGTCCTGGGATGGTGGTCGCGGCCTTCGCGTCGGACAAGGCCGTCTCCTCGCTCTCGTTTGGTCCCAGGCGCGTGCCCGGCTCTCGGCCCCCTGCCCTTGTCCTGGAACCCATCCATCCTGGGGCGGTTCTTCTCATGGGAGGCTTCGATTCAGACTGGGAGGAGGCAGGGACCAGGCCGGGTCCTGCTCTTCATCGCAGGCTTGGATTCTCGACGGGCGTCGCCACCTGGTGGGGCCTGAGCCATCGGAGGACACCATGCACCGCAGGCCTCGCTCCAGGCGCTCCGGAACCGTCGCCGCCCTCAGCGGGTTGGCCCTGGTGCTTCTGGTGGCCTCGCCGCTGCGGGCGGCGCCGCTGGAAACGCCGAAGCCTCCTCCGGGCATGTCGCTGCCTCAGGAGGAGGCCTCCCAACCCCTGGTCCAGGTCGGCCTGGATGCCGCGGGCCGCCCGCGCTTCCAGGGCCGCCTCACCCTCGCCGCAGCCCTGGATCTGGGCCTGCGCGAGAACCTGTCCATCGCCTTGGGACAGCTCGAGGGCCGGGTGGCGGCTGCCGAGACCGCCGAGGCCGCGGCCATGGGTCGGCCCAAGCTCTCGTTGGGGGCGGTCGGGGCCGGGGGGACGGCACCCATGGTCTGGTCCGCGCCGCCTGGCGCCGATCCGGGCTTTTTGACGGTCCTGCCTCCGGGGGCCGTCGGTCTGAACGCCACGTTGATGGTGCCCGTCTTCACCGGCGGGCTCCTGGCGGCCCGCCTGCAGGCCGCCGAGTATTCCCAGAAGGCGGCGGTGGCCAGGGCCTTCCTGGCACTGCGCCAGGCCGCCCGGGCCGTGCGCGTCGCCTGGCACGACCTTCAACACGCCCGGGCGCTCGAGGATGTGGCCTCGTGGGAGATCCAGGCGCAACAGGAACTTCTGCGCCTGGCCCGCCACCAGTTCGACCAGGGGCGGGTCGCCCGGGTGGTGCTCTTGAGAGCCCAGGCCGAGGTCGCCGCCGCCGAGGGGCGGCGCGAGCTGGCCGGAGGCGAAGTGGCTGTGGCCGAGGCGGAGCTGAAGTCGGCCCTGGGCGTCTCGGTCCAGTCCGACTTCGAGTATGAGAGCGCGTCACCCGAGCCGCCCCCACAGGCGACCGAAGAGGAAGACCTGCGCACGGCCCTGTCCGACCGGCCCGACCTGGTGGCCGCCCGCTACGCCCTGGAGGCGCGGGACCGGCGCGTGGCCCAGGCCGTGGCCGAGTTCTCGCCCCAGATCTATGCCATGGCCATGGCGGAACGCATGCAGATGGGTGCCTTCCAGGGCGGCCCCCTGGACGGCGGCTACCAGGTCGGCCTGGGGATCGCCTGGCCCCTCTTCGATGGCGGCGAGCGCGCCGCGCGATTGGAGCGGGCCCAGGCCCAGAAGGAGATCGGCGAGCTGGAGCTGGAGCGCCTGGAGTTGGAGGTCACCGCCCAGGTCGTCGCTGCCCGGGCCCGGGCCCAGGCGGCCTGGCAGGCCATGGAACTGGCCGAGGCCGAGGTGGTGGCCGCCAGCGAAGGGCTGAGGATCGCTCGCTTGCGCCACCAGGCCGGGCGCAGCATCCAACTGGAGATCCTGGACGCCGTGGCCGCCGAGCGGCGGGCCCGAAGCACGCTGGCCGAGGCCACGGCCCTGGCCGGTCGGGCCCGAGCCGAACTTCTCTATGTCACCGGGAGGTTCTGATGAACTTCAACCGCGCGGTCTTGATCTTCTTCCTGCTGTTCGCGGGGGTGGCCCGAGCGGCACTCCCCGGCTCGGCGGGACACTACGACCTCACGCTGGCCACCGACCCGTCGGTGATCCCGGTCGGCACGGCGGAACTCGTGATCACCGTGAGACTGGACGACAAGCTGCTCGAAGGGGTCCAGGTGACCACCTTCACCCACATGCCCGGAATGCAGATGGGGGAGCGTCCTGAGACCGCTCGCCCGGTCGCTGGCCAACCGGGCGTGTACAGGGCCCGGGCGGCGTTCCCCATGGGGGGCGCCTACGAGGTCCAGGTGACCGTTTCCGGCCCCCACGGCACGGCGGAGACAACCTTCTCGGTGGCCACCGGGGAGGACGTCTCCGCAGGCAGGCTTCCAGGCTGGCTCGTGCCGGCCGCCGTGGGTCTGGTCCTCCTCCTGCTGATCGGCTGGAGGATGCGGGCCACAGGTCAGCGCCTCGAACCCGGAAGGCTCCTCAACCGACAGGTTCTGGGCGGGCTCTTCCTGATCGGCGTGATGCTGCTGGGCTCCTTCCTGGCTGTTCGCCACCTCCGCCGTCCTGGCTCCATGACCCCCCTGGAAGCCCAGGTCATGGAGATGGACATGCCTGCCCCCGTGGGGGTGACGCCGGTGGTCCTGGTCGCGACTCAGCGTGGTCCGGTGGAGGAGGTCCTCCGCTACACCGGGCAGGCCCTGCCCTTCGACACGCAGGTGGTCACCGCGCGCACCACCGGCGTGGTCGAGTGGATGCCCTTCTACCTGGGCGACCGCGTGACCCGGGGTCAGGCCCTGGCCCGCCTGGACGTCAGCAGGCTGGGCCCGCGCCTGGCCGTCAGTCGGGCTGCCGAGCGGATGGCCGACAGCGCGCGCTCGGTGGCCGCGGGCGAGCGCTTGCGGCAGCGTGCCGAGCTGGAGCGCGCCGAGGCCCAGAGCGCGGCAGCCTGGGCCGCCCGCGAGGCCGCCACCACCCGGATCCGGGACGCCGAGGCCGAGGTGCAGGCCGCCCTGGCCCAGCAGGCCTATCGTGCCGAGTTCCTGGCCCGCTCGCGGGAGCTGGCCCGGGAGGGCGCGCTTTCCGAGGAGGAACTCCAACGCGACCAGGCGGAGACCGCTGGCGCGGAGGCCCGTCTNNCTGCGCACGGCGCGGGCCCGCCTGGACGAGGCCCGAGCCGGACTGCGCCAGGCCGAGGCGGAACGGGTGGCCAGCCAGGCCTCTGTCGACGCGGCCCGGGCCGCCCATCAGACCGGAGCCAGCCGTCTGGCCGAGGCTGAGGCCGGCCAGGAGATGGCCCGCTCGCAGACCGCCCTGGCGGCTGCCGAGCGCGGCTATGCGGAGCTGAAGGCCGGTCTGGACGGAGTGGTGACCGATCGGCTGGTCAGCCCGGGGACCCTGGTGCAGACCGGCCAGATCCTTCTGCGGGTGGCCCGCGTGGACCCGATCCGCCTGCAAGCCAACGTGGCTGAGAGGGACCTCCGGGAGATCCAGGTCGGTGACGGGGTGCGGGTTTCCCAACCCGGCGGGGGGACCGTGGAGGGTCGCCTCAGCGCGGTCCGCCCGGCCGTCGAGCCGGCCTCCCGGCAGGGGCTGGTCGAGGCCCTGATCCCCAACCCGGAGCACCGCTTCCTCCCCGGTTCCTACGTGGACATGGAGATCGTCACCCGCCGGGTCGAGGGCGCCCTGTGGGTGCCCGCAACCGCGCTGCTGACCAGAGCCTCGTCTGCGGAAGGGTCCTCCGTGCCCCAGGACTCGCGAACCTGGGTCTGGGTGGCCCG
>DCTU01000315.1:16648-35310 GCA_002329445.1 bacterium UBP9_UBA1432 | reverse complement strand
TTTCGTCCGGTTGGATGCCCTGGCAGGGTCCCCCGGGCCATGAGTCGGATGGCCGCATCCGTCCCGAACGTCGACCCGCATGCGAAGTCCACGTGGGTGTGGTGGGTCCTGCCAGTTCTGGCAGCTCTGGCCTGGTACGGGGTCTTGTCGGCCACGGCCCTGAACCGGGTGCAGTCGATGAACGTGACCGGATCGGGCTCGTTTGCCGTCTTCAACCAGATCTACTGGAACTATTCCCAGGTCGGCCACTTTCAGCAGACGATCCACGCCGGTTACAGCGACAACTGGACCTGGGGCGGCCATCGCGCTCCGATGCTCTTCGTGGTCTCCCTGCTGTATGGCCTGGCTCCCGAGCCGATCACCCTGTGCCGGATCCAGATCGCGGCCCTGGCGTTGGGGGCCTTTCCGGCCTTCGGTCTGGGTTGGCGGGCCTTTGGGCGCCCGCTGGGCGGCGTGGCAGCCCTGGCCATGTATCTGGCCTACCCGCCACTTCAGGTCCTGGCGCTCTCGGACTATCAGGACATCATCCTGGGGATTCCCTTCGCCGTCCTGGCCGTCCATCAAGCCTGGCGCGGCAGTCCTTGGGGGTTCGCCCTGGCCATCCTGGGCGTGGTCTGCAGCCGGGAGGAGTGGATCCTGGTTGCTCCCTTCCTGGGTTTCCTGGCCCCGGGGGGCGTTCGAGCGCGTCTGCGGTGGGGGGTGGGAGGGCTGGCGGTCGTCCTGTTCTACTTCGGCATTCTCTGGTCGGTAGCCTACAACACGGGATTCCACTACAGCCCTTCGGACGCGCCGTCCGGCAGCCTCCGGGAGAAGCTGGACATCCCCGGCACCTGGGAGGCGAGCCTGGATCGGGCCCGGAGGATCCTGGCGCCCATCCCCTACGTGGAGGTTGCGCGACAGCCGGAGGAAGAGCGCGTCGTCACGCCTTCCAACCCCGTTGCGGGGGGGGCGCCCGATCTCCGGAACTGGCAGGCGTCCTGGCTGGGACGGCGTGAGATCACCCGGACCTGGAAGGATGTGCGAGGTTTCTACCTCGACCTGGGAGTCCCGGTCCACCTGGTGGGGGTCTTCGCGCCGGCGGCCCTGATCCCGGCGATGGGGGTCCTGGTGGTCCACCTCACCGCGCCGCTTGGCCAGGGGGTGGATTCCCGGTGGGGCGAGATGGTCCATCACATTTCGCCCCTGGTCGCCCTGCTGGTCCTGGCAGCCATCCTGGGAGCGGGCTTCTGCTATCGCCGCACCGCCGCGCGCCGCGGGTTGTGGCTCTTCCTGGCCGGGGTGGGGGCCTTGCTGGTCGTGCAGGTGAACCTGGACTGGGGCCGGCATCAGAAGCTGGCCACCTGGGGGAGGTCGGCCAAGGCTCCGGTCCCGGAATGGGCCCTGGTGGCAGGATTGCCCACGGAGGCCATCCTGGCGACGGACATGGACGCCTCGCTGATCATCTCCAGCCGCCCGCTGGCCTATACCTATGACGACAGCATCCTGGAAAAGGCCCCCCGTCGAGGCCTGCTGGCCGTGGAATATCTTCTGGTCCGTCGGACCAGCCGGGGCTGGGTGGAGCTGGCCCGGGATCGGCACCGGGCGAGCTTGATCGCCGAGACTCCGGACTACCTGCTCTTCCGGATGCCCTGGGTCCGTCCGGCGCATTCTCCGGCTGCCGGTCCGGGCGCCGGGCCGGCAGCGAACCGGCCGACAGAACACCCCTTCGGCAGGACCCGTTCAACCGCGCCCTGAAAGGTCGCGCGCGGCGAGGTCCCCCCTCGCCAGGAGGCAACTTGACGCGGGTTCAGATCCTGGAAAAGAGCGTGGCCGAGCGGATCGCCGCCGGGGAGGTGGTCGAGCGCCCGGTCTCGATCGTCAAGGAGCTGGTCGAGAATTCGCTGGACGCGGCCGCCTCGCGGATTTCCATCGAGCTTCAGGGGGGGGGCTCAACGTTGATTCGGGTGACCGATGACGGACATGGCATGTCCGAGGCCGATGTGCGGCTGGCGGTCCAGCGCTTCGCAACTTCCAAGATTCGTCAATGGGAGGACCTGGACGAGCTGGTCACCCTGGGCTTTCGGGGTGAGGCCCTGCCCAGCATCGCCGCCGTGGCCCGCGTCGAGATCCAGACCTGCGAACCGGACGCCGAGCATGGGACCGAGCTGCGCATCGAGGGGTCCGAGATCCTGCGGGTGGCTCCGGTGGCCGGAGTCCCCGGGACGCGCATCACGGTTCGGGACCTGTTCTACAACACCCCGGCCCGCCGCAAGTTCCTGCGCAGCCCCGCCGCCGAGACCGCGCAGGTCGCCGATCTGGTCGGCCGATTGGCGGCCGCCTGGCCGGAGGTTCATTTTCGCCTGACCTCCAACGGCAAGGAGCTCTTCAGCTTTCCGGCCGGCCTGCCCACCGCGGAACGGCTTTCGCGCATGTGGAAGGTCCCCTCCGACCGGCTGGTCCCCATCCAAGGGCAGGGGGAGGGCCTGCTGGTGGACGGTCTGGTCGCCCTTCCGCCCGAGGCGCGCAGCACGCGAGCAGCCCAGATCTTCCTGATGAACGGTCGGGTCATCCGCTCGAACGCGCTGTCCCAGGCCCTGGTGGAGGGATTCTCGCCCTTGCTGGAGAGGGGGCGCTTTCCGGTCGGGCTGGTCCGCTTGACCGTCGACCCTTCCCAGGTGGACGTCAACGTGCATCCGACCAAGCTCGAGGTCCGCTTTGCCCGGCCCCGGCCGGTCTTCAGCGCCTTGTTCCGGGCCGTCGCCAACGCTTTGGAGACCCGGGGGGCCGACCCGGTCCAGCCACGCCACCTCGAGCGGGCACTGGACAGCGGGACCTGGGATCAAACCGGGTCCGGCGAGGGCTCTACCCCGCGAGGGTCGCTCCCACCCCCGCGCCCATCCCTGCCACCTCCCCCCACCCAGGCGGTCCTGGAGTTCCTTCGTCCGCTTCGAGACCAGGAGGGCGAGGCTTCCGAGAGGGCCGCTCGGAGCGACCGGGTGGGCGAACCCATCCGTCCTCGCTTCGTCCCGCTGGCTCAGTTGCACGACACCTTCCTGGTGGGCCTGGTGGATGGAGATCTCTGGGTGATCGATCAGCACACCGCGCACGAGAGGGTGAACTACGAACGCCTGGGTCACCTGGCGCCGATGGGCGAGCGCTCGCAGGGCCTCCTGGTCCCGGAGGTTCTCGAGTTCCCGCCTGCGCTGGCCGAGTTCCTGGGGGGGCACCTGGAGGATTTTCGCGAGCTCGGTTTCGAGGTCGAGCCCTTCGGAGGCGATGCCTTTCAACTGCGCGGGGTGCCGGTCGGCCTCCCGGCGCGACGCGTGCTGGAGGCCTTCCGGGCTCTGGTCGAGGAGGCCGCGGAGGGGGGCGTCACGGTCCGAGGCACCGTGCAGGAGGGGTTCCGCGAGCGCCTGCGGGCCATGGTCAGTTGCAAGGCGGCGGTCAAGTCCGGAGACCCCCTGACCCATGCCGAGATGACCCGCCTGGTCCACGACATGCTCGAGGTCGAGCATTCGCGCTACTGCCCGCATGGGCGCCCCACCCGGATCCTCCTGGACCGCCGCGCCCTGGAGCGGCTCTTCCATCGATGAGGGGCCCGGTGGTCGCGATCATGGGTCCGACTGCCTCGGGGAAGTCCTCTCTGGCCCTGGCTCTGGCCGAGCGTCTGGGGGGCGAGATCGTCAGCGCGGATTCGGCCCAGGTCTATCGCGGGCTGGATGTCGGGACCGCCAAGCCCTCGGCCGAGGATCGGGCGAGGGTTCCCCATCACCTGCTGGATCTGCGCGATCCCGACCAGGGGTTCAGCCTGGCCGAGTTCCTGTCGCTGGCGGGACCTGCCCTGGAGGACCTCCAGGCCCGTGGGCGCCTTCCCCTGCTGGTCGGGGGAACGGGCCTGTACCTCCGGGCCCTTCTGGAGGGCTACACCCTGGTGGAGGTCGCCCCGGATCCCGAACTGCGTCGCGCCCTGGAAGCCCGCGAGACGCCCTCCCTCCTGGCCGATCTGCAGGCCCGCGACCCGGAGACCGCAGGCAAGGTGGACCCCCGCAACCGGCGTCGGCTCATCCGGGCCCTGGAAGTCTGCATGCAGACCGGCCGCGCCTTCTCCGAGGTCAGCCGCCGGGTTCCGCCGGATCATCCCCGTCTGAAGCTGGGCCTGAGGGTTCCCCGCGAGGTGTTGGCCGAGCGCATCGACCGGCGCCTGGAGGCCATGGTCGCGGGCGGTTGGGTGGAGGAGGTGCGCCGTCTGGCCGAGAAGGGGTGGGGCCCCTGCCTGCGCCACCTCCGGATCCTGGGCTATCGCGAAATCCTCGACGTGGTCGAGGGGAGCCGACCCCTTCAGGAGGCCCTGGAGGACATCCGTCTGGCCACTCGCCGCTACGCCCGGCGCCAGGAGACCTGGCTGCGGGCCGAGCCCGGGCTGGAGTGGATCGACTTCCAGCCGGCCCTCCTCCAGGCGGCCGAGGAGCGGATTCGCCGCTTCCTGGAGGAGGCGCAGCTCGAAGCCGGTTGCCGCGACCGGAAAGAATCCAGGGGCACACCGTCAGGTGGGCCCCCCGAGAGAAGGAATCCACCGTGCAGTTGAATCTTCAGGACGCGTTCCTCGCAGCCCTCAAGAAGGAGGGCCAGGTGGCCGTGATCTACCTGGCCAAGGGGGTCCAGCTCAAAGGCTCCATCCGGGGGTTTGACAACTTCACGGTCTTCCTGGAGGACGCGGAGGGGCGTCTGAACATGATCTACAAGCACTCGATCACCACCGTCACGCCCAGCCGTCCTATGAGTCCGGCCTTCATCAACGAGGCCTTTGGAGCAGCGCCCGCCGTGCGGCCGACTGCCCCGGCAGGTCGGCCATGACCGGGGACCTCCCGCTCCCCCTGGCCTTCTGGAAATGGGAGGGCCTGGGCAATGACTTCGTCCTGACCCTGACCCCGGAGGGCCCGCCGCCTGCGGCCGAGGCCCTGGCTCGGGAGATCTGCGACCGTCACCGGGGCATCGGGGCAGATGGTCTGGTCTTCGTGACCCCCATCGCCGGCGGCCTCGGCATGGAAATCTACAACGCCGACGGCTCGCTGGCCCAGATGTGCGGGAACGCCATCCGCTGTGTTGCGGGGTTGGGGCAGCGCGAGTCCCTCTTCCAGGGCGACCGGACCCATGTCTCCACCCGCAGCGGACCGCGCGAGGTGCGCATCCTGTCCGCGCCGGACCCCTGGGTGGTCCAGGTCGACATGGGAGAACCCCAGGTTCTGGAGGGGCCCGGCTTCCTCATGCTGGGCGAGGAGGTCCGACCTTGCGCCACCTTGTCCTTGGGCAATCCCCATCGGGTGGTCTTCGTCGAGGATCTGGACTCGGCCGACGTCGAGCGGCACGGCCCGGTGTTGGAACGGCGCCATCCCCAGGGCTTGAACGTGGAGTTTGTTCGAGTGTTGGGCCCGGACCACCTGGCCGTCCGGGTCTGGGAGAGGGGCGTCGGGGTGACCCTGGCCTGCGGGACCGGGGCCTGCGCGGCCCTGGTGGCGGCCTCGATGGCCGGCCTGACGGGCCGCAGGGCGCAGGTGGATCTTCCTGGAGGGTCCCTGGAGGTGGCGTGGCAGGAGGATGGTCGGGTGCGCCTGGTCGGGCCCGCCCGCCAGGTCTTCCGGGGCGAGTGGATGCCGGATGCTGACGGGCCTTCCCCGATGGCCGACTCGTCTGAACAAGAAGGAGGTGGCAAGTGACCCTCACCGCGACTCGCCGCGCCCAGGCCTTGGAGCGCCTGGAGAATCTGGGCCTGGACGGCCTGCTGATCACCGCTTCCGAGAACCGTCGCTACCTGTCGGGCTTCACCGGCTCGAGCGGTTGGCTCTTCCTGTCCCGCGACCGGGTGGCCCTGGTCACCGATGGGCGCTACTGGGCCCAGGCCGAGTCTCAGTGCCCGGACGTGGAACTGGTGCACTTTCGCTCCAACGAGGATCTGCGCCTGTCGCGCCGCCTGGCCGCCTGGCTTGCCGAGAAGGGTTGGTCCGGGACCCTGGGCTTTGAGGGTGAGGACCTCACGGTGGCGGCCTTCCGGCAGGCCCAGGAGGACCTCCAGGAGGCCCAGGGGCCGGTGAAGGCCATGGAACCCGTCTCGGGACTGGTCGAACTGATCCGGCAGATCAAGTCTCCCGACGAGATCGAGGCCGTGCGCCGGGCCGCCTGGGTGGCCGACGAGGCCTGGAAGGCGGCGCTCCCGACCTTCCAGGAAGGGGTGACCGAGGCCGACTTCTGCGCGGAACTGGAATACCGTCTGGCCAGGTGCGGGGCCCGCAAGCCCTCCTTCGACACCATCGTGGCCTCGGGCCCCAACGGAGCCTACCCCCACGCCGGAGTGACCGATCGCCCGATCCAGCCCGGAGAACTGGTGACGGTCGATTTTGGCGCTCTGGTGGACGGCTATTGTTCGGACATCACCCGCACGATCTGGCTGGGGCACCTCGACGAGCGCTCGCTGGAGATCCTGGAGGTCGTGCGCCGGGCCCATCGCGCCGGAATGGAGACCATCCGCCCCGGGCTGCGAGGATGTGAGGTGGATCAGGTAGCCCGCGAGGTGATCGTCCGCGCCGGCTTCGGACCCGCCTTCAGCCACAGCCTGGGACATGGGGTCGGACTGGCCGTGCATGAGGGCCCCGGACTGCGCCCCGAGTCCAAGACCCTTCTGGAGGCCGGCATGACCGTCACCGTCGAGCCGGGAATCTACGTCCCAGGCGTCGGAGGGTGTCGGGTGGAGGACCTGGTCGTGCTGACCGAGACCGGGGCCGAGTCCTTGAGCCGTTCGCCCTACCAGGAACCCGGGCAGGTCCATCCCTTGGAGGCCTGGACCTGAACCTGCCCAGGGCCCGGCCCTGGTTGTCCGGGGCCGGGCCTTGGGGATCGGCGGTTCAGGTGGCCGCCATGTCGCCGACCACCACGTTGAGGTCCAGCCACCATTGATTCCGGGGGCGGCGGTGGTTCTCGTCGATCATCCGGGTGTAGTCGTGGAAGTCCCAGACCTTGATGCCCTGGGGCTGGATGCCCAGGAATCCGCACAGATCCGAGCCTTGTTCCAGGGATTCCTGGAGATGCTCGATGGCGGCTCGGGCCAGGCGGGCCGCCATGGTTCGGTCGAAGGGCGTCGGGTCGCCTCCCTGTTGCAGATGCCCCAGGATCGCCTGGCGCACGTCGAACTGGGCGCGACCTTCCTCTTCGAACAGGGCCCGGAGCACTCCGGTGGTGTACAGGGGATGTGCCTTCTCGTTGACCATGACCAGCGCGACGGAGCGTCCCTTTTCGAAGGACCCCTTCAGCTCCTGGAGATCCTCGAGCAGGCGGGCAGCGGTCAGGGGGCTCTCGTGGAGGTACACCTTTTCGGCACCCGTGGCCAGGCCGCTCATGTAGGCCAGGTAGCCGCACATGTCGCCCATCACCTCGACCAGGAAGCATCGGCGGTTGGCCACCGCCGAGCGCTTGATCCGGTCGGCGGCTTCGACGATGCTGTTCAGGGCCGTGTCGGCTCCGACGCTGAACTCTGACCCGGGCAGGTTGTTGTCGATGCTGGCCGGAAGGCAGAGCATGGGGATGCGGAAGGCGGGGTAGTCGGTCCTCTCGCGGTACAGCCGGTGGACCCCTTCGTATCCGGACCACCCGCCGATCATCAGCAGGGCTTCCACTCCGTGGTCCTCCAGCACCCGGGCGGCGGAGTACAGCTCCGGGCCCGAGGGGATCCCGTGGCTGGTCCCCAGCTCCGCGCCACCCAGCCCGGCCCATCCCGAGACCCCCATCCAGTCGAGTTCCTCGACATCGCCCCGGGCCAGCCCGGCGAAGCCACCTCGAATGCCCAGAACCTCGTGCCCCTGGGCCAGGGCCCAGCGCGTCGAGGTCCGCACCGCCATGTTCATGCCCGGGGCGGGAGCGCCGGAATGGACCAGGGCGATCCGGCGGGGCTTGCCGGCAGGGTTTGCCGGCGGGGGCCCGTTGACGACCTGGAAGAGGTGGTAGGCATCGGCCAGGGACTGTCCGCGCAGGGTCAAGCCCTTCAGTTCGGCATCGTGGGTGCACGAGGCCTGGGCCTGGCGGGTCAGCTCGACCGCTTCCATCAAGGGAATGGTGGTGGGACGATTCCCCCGCATCCCCACCAGGATCGAGGAATCGATGTGCTCGCGCAGGGCTTCCCGTGCCGCGCGCTGGCCCAACAGGGAGCTGAGGTTCCGGTCATAGGCCGAGGGCGAACCTCCGCGCTGTACGTGCCCCAGGATTGTGACCCGGGCGTCCTCGCCCAGGCGCTCCTCCAGGACCTGCTGGACGTAGTGGCTGCTGATCGGGCGGCCCTGGCGGTCACGGGCTCCCTCGGCCACCAGGACGATGGTGGCCCTCTTGCCCTTGGCGCGGCCCTTGGACAGGACCATCCCCATCTGCTCTTCCCATCCGTCGGGGGGGGGATCCTCGGGGATCAGCAACCACTCCGCCCCGGTGGCCAGTCCCGCCATCACGGCCAGATAGCCGCAGTGCCGGCCCATGACCTCGACCACGAAGGTGCGCTGGTGGCTGGCGGCGGTGCTGAAGATGGCGTCCAGGGCCGAGACGATCCGGTGCAAGGCGGTGTCGGCGCCGATGGTGATGTCCGTGCCGCACAGGTCGTTGTCGATGGTCCCCGGCAGGCCGATGACGCTCAGGACCGGATGCTCCTCCAGGACGCTGGGCGGGAGCGTGCCTTCGTCGATCATGGCCTGCAGGTGGTTGCGCCATTCCTGGCGCAGGGTGTCGGCTCCGGTCAGGCTTCCGTCCCCCCCGACCACGACCAGTCGGTCGATCCCACGCTCCACCAGGGCTCGGACGGCCTGCTGGCGGCCCGCCACCTCCAGCATCTCGCGGCACCGGGCTGTCCCCAGCATGGTGCCGCCCCGTGAGAGGATCCCGCTGACCGTGGCACAGTCCAGAAGCCGGATGCCGGTCTCGGGATTCATCAGGCCGCGGTATCCGTCCAGGATGCCGAAGACCTGGGCTCCGCTGTGCTGGGCGGTGCGCACGACCGAGCGTACCGCCGCGTTCATTCCGGGGGCATCGCCTCCGCTGGTCATCAGTCCGATCCGGCAGGTCATGTGCACTCTCCTGGGAACATCCATGTTGGGCGCCGGATTCTGTCTTGACCTCTCAGTTCCTGGCAAGCCTCCTCATGGCGGATGGTGCACCTGCAGTGAATTTCCTGGCGGTGTCCTCGCCGTGGGGGTGGAGGCTGTCGGATGACTCGGAGGGCTCCTGAAGACGGGCTTTCATAAAGTTGAGTATGCATCAATCTGGCCTTCCTTGACAGGGTGTGCTAGACTGCCCGCATACCAGGCGAAGGGGTGACGGATATGACCGAGACGTTGGGCAATCTTCCCGCGATGACCGAGTATGACGAGTATCTGTGGGCGGAGGCCAGGCACCACAAGGCCTATCTGCGGATGGGGGCCCATCTGGCCAGTCTGGACGGGCAGAGGGGGACTCACTTCGCGGTCTGGGCACCCAATGCCGAGGAGGTCTCCGTGATCGGGGACTTCAATAATTGGGAACATGGACGGACTCCCCTGCACCTGCGCCACGCCACCGGGGTCTGGCAGGGATTCCTGCCCGGGGTCGGTCACGGTGAGCTCTACAAATTCGCCATCAAGCCCAAGTTCGGCGGACAGACCATGGAGAAGGCGGACCCCTACGGGGTTGCCTCGGAACTGCGGCCTCGCACGGCTTCAAGGATCTGGGACCTTTCCCGTTACGAGTGGAGCGACCAGGAGTGGATGGAGGCTCGCGCAGGCAGGGATGTGCGGCGCAGTCCGGTCAACGTCTACGAGGTCCACCTGGGGTCCTGGATGCGGGTCCCCGAAGAGGCCGACCGCTGGATGACCTACACCGAGGTCGCGCCGAAGCTGGCAGCCTACGCTCGGGAGATGGGATATTCGCACGTCGAATTCATGCCGATCACCGAGCACCCTTTCGATGGCTCCTGGGGGTACCAGACGGTCGGCTACTTCGCCCCCACCAGCCGCTTCGGAACCCCCGAAGAGTTCATGTTCCTGGTGGACACACTTCATCAGAACGGAATCGGAGTGATCCTGGACTGGGTTCCCGCCCACTTTCCGACGGACGGACATGCCCTGGCCCGCTTCGACGGCACCTGCCTGTATGAGCACGAGGATCCGCGTCAGGGCTTCCACCCCGACTGGGGCACCTTCATCTTCAACTACGGGCGCAATGAGGTTCGCAACTTCTTGATCTCCAGCGCCATGTTCTGGCTGGACCGCTACCACATCGACGGCTTGAGGGTCGACGCGGTGGCCTCGATGCTGTATCGCGACTACGGCCGTCAACACGGCCAGTGGATTCCCAACCAGTATGGCGGGCGTGAGAACCTCGAGGCAGTGCAGTTCCTGAAGGACTTCAACATGGCCGTGGCCGACCACCATCCCGGCTGCTTCACCCTGGCCGAGGAATCCACGGCGTGGCCCCGAGTCACCGGTCCCGTCCAGGAGGGGGGGCTGGGCTTCACCTTCAAGTGGAACATGGGGTGGATGAACGACACCCTGAAGTACATCGAGAAGGATCCCATCCACCGGCAGTACCATCAGCGCAACCTGACCTTCGGAATGCTCTACCAGTACAGCGAGGAGTTCATGCTGCCGCTGTCTCACGACGAAGTGGTGCACGGCAAGAAATCGCTGTTGGACAAGATGCCCGGAGACAACTGGCAGAAGCGCGCCAATCTGCGCCTCCTGCACGGCTACATGATGGGCTACCCCGGCAAGAAGCTGATGTTCATGGGGGGGGAGTTCGGCCAGTGGAACGAGTGGTGGGAAGAGCGCTCGTTGGACTGGCACCTCCTGGACCTTCCGGAACATGACGGGCTGAAGAACTGGAGCGCCGACATGAACCAGCTCTATCTGCAGGAGAGGGCCCTGTGGGAGCTGGACGGCCGCCCCGGAGGCTTCGAGTGGATCCAGTGTGACGATGCCCAGTCCAGCGTGGTCAGCTTCCTGCGATTCCCCTACGGGCGCGACAAGGCCCTGGCCTTCGTGTGCAATTTCACGCCGGTTCCTCGCCAAGAGCACCGGATCGGATTGCCCTGGGGCGGGACCTGGAAGGTGCGGCTGAACTCCGACGAACTTAAATACGGCGGCAGCGGGGTCTGCCCGGCTCTGGAGATCCAGGCTGAGGCCCGGGAGTGGGATCGCAAGACCTTCTCGCTGCCCCTGACGGTTCCACCTCTGTCCGTCGTGGTGCTGGAAGGGGCCCCGCCGCCGCCTCCCGTTCAGGAAGAGATGCCAACCCAGGCCGCGGGAGAGTCGGGCCGGGTCCTTCTGGACGAAGAACACCGCTGATCCGGGAAGGCCCCTCCTCGCGCACCGATTCCGGTTGCGAGGAGGGGCCTTCGCTCACCCGACCGATCTCAAGACCGAGGGGGCGCCGGTCAAAGTCGGGCTCAGGATTCCCGCTCGGAGTCCGGGTCCGGCTCGGAGGGCGCTTTCGAGGGCTCTCCCGGGGCGGCCGCGCGCGACGCCTGGCGAACCGGCCGGCGCCTCTTTCCTGGCTTTTCGGGCTCGGCGCCGGCGCGGCGCACGACGATGGTCCCATCCACCTCGCAGACTTCCACCGAGTCGCCTTCCCGGATGGTGTTCTCCAGCATGGCACGGGCCAGCGAGTTGGCGACGTCGCGCACGAAGAGCCGGCGCAGGGTTCCGGCTCCCTGGCCCATCTCGTTGCCGCGGCGGATCAGGCGCTGGTTGACCTCCGGCCTCAAGGACACCCGGATGTTGCGCTTCTGGGCCATTTCGTGGGTCAGCTCACGAGTCCAGGCTCGGAGCAGCTCGGTCATCTCGCGTCCGCCCAGGGGGGGGAAGAACACGGCCTCATCCACCAGGCCCAGCGTGTCGGCCCGCAGGACCCGCTCAAGCTCGGGCATGATCTCCCGCTCGATGCGCTCCTGGGTCGTGATCACGTCCCGGGCCGTCAGACGGAAGCCTACCGGAGCCTCCCGCTCGAAGAATTCGGGGTCCACCGCGACCGAGAGGATGACCACGTTGTCGCGGAACTCGACCCTCTGACCCCGGCCATCGAAGACGTGCCCGCGCTCCAGGATCTGGTGGATCCCCTCCATGGCCCGGGGATGGGCCCGTTCGACGTCTTCCAGGAATACGACCGAGTAGGGGTATTCCTGAACTAGGCGGGTCAGGACCCCCTCCTGCTCGGAGGGAGCGCCGTAGTTGGACCCCAGCAGACGCAAGGCCCGCAGCTCGTCGCTGAATTCATCCAGGCTCAGCCGAATGACCCGCTCGGAGTCTCCATACAGGAAGGCCGCCAGGTTCCGGGCCAGGGTCAGTTTCCCGGAACCCCGGGGACCCACGAAGAGAAAACTGGCCATCGGGCGTCCGGCCCCCAGAAGGCCGGCCCAGGAGCGGGTCAGGGTGTCGGCCACCCGCTCGACGGCAGAGTCCTGGCCCACGATCTTTTCGCGCAGCCTCTCCCCGGCCGCCAGCAGCCGCTCCCGCCAGCGGCTGGCCTCGGCCACCTGGGCCGCGGGGCGGTCCCCCTGGCCGAAGGTGAACACCCGCGGGCGGCGGCGGGTCGGCTCGGCCAGCAGCTCCTCAAGCTCGGCCATCCAGGTGGCTGGTTCGGCGCCGCCGTCGATCAACAGGCGCGTTCCGTCGCAATCGCGATCCTGGAGGAGGGCCCAGAGCAGGTGCAGGGTGTTCACCGGCTCGCCGTAGCCTTGGGCCAGATACTCGGCCAGGCGCAGGATCCCCAGAGCCCGCAGGGTGGGAGGAGGCTCGGTTTCGCTGGGGCGGACGCCGCGCCCCACCAGCGAACGCACCGCGGATCTCAGCTTGCGGGGCTGGAATCCCCGGCGGCGCAGGAAGTTCCCGGCCCCCGAGTCCACCTCGGCGACCAGCCCCAGCAGCAGGTGCTCGGTGGCCAGGAAGGGGTGCGCCAGGCGGTGCGCCTCCTGCGAGGCGCTGGCCAGGGCCCGGGCCAGGTCTTGGCTGTGCAGGGGCATCATGCGTGCCCGCCGATCTCCCGGGGGCTCGGCTTCATGCGATTTCTTCCTCCTTGAGGTGAACCAGGGCCTGGGCGGCATTGGCGCAGAGGATCATGTCCGAGGTCGTCCAGATCTCCTCAGGCAGGCGGTGCAGTTCTGCCGCCATCGTCCGGGGAAGGATCAGGCGGTCCCAGGACCCTCCACCTTCCCGGAGCTGGGCCAGGCCTGCGACCAGGGTGGGCGAGCCGTGGACGGCTCCTGTCAGATCGACGCGGCCGGCCACCACCGTGCGCCCCGAGGGCGAGCGCAGCTCCAGGGCTCCGGCCAGGGCGGCCAGGACGGCCAGTCCCACGTCCTCCCCGCAGATCTCCGGCTCGACCGCGGCCAGGGGCCAGCCTACGGGTGCCTCCTCGAGGAGCTCGGTCGCCCCCGGGATGGGGCCCAGGGCGCGGACATGGACGTGGACATCGCACCTGGAGGGGTCGGGCAGCCCCAGATCGACGGCCTCGGCGCGAAGCCAGGTCCAGGCGATGTGGGCAGCGGCCTCGGCCCCACTGACTCCGGTCACCGTCAGGTTACCTTCTCCGGGCAGGCTTCGGGCGCTGACTCCCAGACCTGGGACCCCGCTCTGGGGGTGTGCGGGGGCCAGCCACTCGCGGACGGTCTGCGGGGTTGGCCCCAGGCGCACCGCCTCGAGCTGGGCCAGGGCCAACCGGCGTCGGAGGGTGCTGCCCGTCTGTCGGTAGGCTTCGGCCAGCAGGCTCCAGGCTTCCGCGTGATCGGGTGCCTCGCGCACCAGGATCTCCAGTTGACGGACGGCGTCCTTGGGGCGGCCCAGCCCCGTGGCGGCCTGGGCCATTCCCAGGCGCGCCTCCGGCGGACGGCGGCGGGCCGGTCCCAGGCTGGCGTAGGCGTCGTAGGCCTCCTGGAAGCGGCCAGCCTGAAGGTGCGCCTGGGCCTGGTCCAGTCGCGCGCGGAACCGGGCATCGGGTCCAGGGACCTTGCGAGGTCGCGCCGAGGAAGCCGGTTCACGCGGCTCCACCAGGCGGGCCGCCTCCTCCACCCGGCCCAGCCCCAGCAGGCAACGGGTGCGCAGTCGCCGGATCCAGGGGGGCATCTCCAGGGCGTCGGGGCCCTCCGGCAGCAGCGCCAGGGCTTCCTCATACACCTCCTGCTCGACCAGCAGCGAGACCAGTTCTTCCAGGGGCTCCAGGCTGTCCAGGCTGGTCTGCAGGCAGGACTGCAGGTGCTGCAGGGCCTCGGGGATCTGACCTTGCAGGCGGGCGATGCGCCCCAGCATCAACCAGGCCGACGAGGCCCGCCATCCCAAAGAGAAGCGCTTCTCGATCCAGGTCCGGTCGGAATCCAGTTCCAGGACTCGCAGGAACTCCGCGTTGGCGGCCTCCAACTGCCCGCCGCGCAGGAACAGCATGCCCAGCAGGTAGCGCATGGCGATGCTGCGGTTCTCAACCTCCAGAGCAGCGTAGGCGCGCGCCATGGGGGAAGGATCCTCGGTCGCCCCCAACTGCTCCATGACGTAGGTGAAGAGGGCCACGGACTCCAGCAGCTTGAGGTCCGAGTTGCCTTCGGCGCGTCGCTCATACTGGGGTCGCAGCAGCGCCAGGTCGGTCCAGCGGCCCAGGGCCACCAGGAGTGTCCCGGCCCGATCCACCGGTTCGACCGACGAGGGATCCGCGTCGGCCCAGTTGTCGTAGGCTTCCAGGGCCTGTTCAAGCTCTTCGCGGGTCTCACGGACCAGGCCCAGCCACTCCCAGTACAGCGCCCGGAATTCAGTCCGGGGGTCCAACTCGGCGGCCCGGGCATAGGCCTGGGCCGCTTCTTCCAGGCGCCCTTCGCGCAGGTAGGCCTCGCCGAGGTTGATCGTCAGTTCAGCGTCCTTGGGCTCCAGGGAGGCCTTCTTCTCCAGGGCCTTGGTGCGCTCGCGGGAACGGGTCGGATTGGACACGCTACGGGCTTCGAGGGCGGCACTGGCATCCCTGGTCTGCCCGCAATCCTTACCTGGATTCCTTCGCCTGCAGGAGTCCCAAAGGCGACCCGAAATCCGATCTTCGGCGGTCCTGATTCAATGTCTGGGGGAATGCGCCATGAAAGATCCCTGTCTCATTGCCTGTCAGATGGAAGCAGGAATCTGGATGCGGTTCTTCCTGCAGATCCTCCTGCTGGCGTCTGTCGGTCTCCAACCGGCCTGGGGTGAGGAGGTCTTCGTCCCCGAGCCGGCGATGATCAACTCCTTCGACCCCTACCCGCTGGACCCCGGTGTCCTGGAGATCGGGCCGGGCTACACCTTCACCAGCTCCAACCGGGCCTTCGACGCCGACGGGGTCCTCCAGCCATCGGACTATTCCCGGCAGCACTCCTTCTTCACCGAGTTCACCTATGGGGTGACCGAGGGGGTGGACGTGCGCCTGCTTCTCGGGGATGTCCACGGGGTGGATCACTCCAGCGATCTGGACGGGGATGGCCATCCGGATAAACTCGCCGGGCGGGGGATCGGAGACGTCGAGATGGGGGTGCGCTGGCAGTTCTACCAGGGCTCGGACGGCACGGCGGCGGCGGCCTTCCTGTCCGGCCTGGCCCTGCCTTCGGGGCCGGAGGCAGGACCCTATCGGCTGGAGCTGACCCAGGGCTTCCCCTCGCTCACTCCCCGCCTGGTGGCCAGCAAGTCCTGGGGGCGTTTTCAGGTCCTGGGCGATGTGGGCGTCACCTTGCCCCTGGGACGCCATGGGAGTCGGCCCCGAGGCGGCCTGGATGCCAACCTGGGGCTGGGCTACCAGGTGGGAGACCACCTCAAGCCCCTGGTCGAGTTGAACTATTCGAAAGCCCACTTCTCTGGGCAGCCGGCCAGCGAGGACCTCTCCCTGACCGCCGGCCTGGTGGTCATGTTCAGCGACAGCGTCTATCTGAACCTGGGGCTGCAACGGTCGATTGCCGGCCGCAATTCGCCCGAGTCCAATTCCGGAGTGTTCTTCCTCAGCCTCACCCCTTGAGCGGGATTTCTGGTCCGGCGCCGCCTACTTCTTCTTCGGCGAAGGCGAGGGCGAGGGCTCAGGCTTGGGAGGGCGGGGAGACCAGACGTAGACCGAACGCGGGCCGCGCAGGCTGCGGCGGGGGTCTGCGGTCTGGTAGGCGGCCCACCCGTTGCCGCCGATGTCGTCCAGGCGGACGATCCGGTCGTTGCCGGTGTCGGCCACGAAGATCCGTCCCTGCTCGTCCTGGCTCAGGCCGCGCGGCCCTCGGAACTGGTTGGGGCCATCTCCGTATCGGCCCAGCTCCCGGGCGTCGCGTCCCGAAAAGTCGTCCACCCGGACCAGCCGGTCGGAGGATTTGTCGACCAGGAACATCCCACGGGAGGTCACCATGCTCAGGGCTGGAGCGAAGCTGCTTCCCTCCAGCCCATGCCCCTCGTAGACCTGCCACTCCGAGGCGGGGGCATCCAGGTTGACGGGGATGCGGACGACCCTGCCACCGGGTGGATCCTCGCCCGCTGCCACGTACAGGTTGCCCTCCAGGTCCAGCCAGAGGTGGCCGGGCCGGCGGATCTTGGGGTCCGAGAGCACGGCCACCGGCTCGGCGCCGAACTCGCGGTAGACCAGGATGCGGTCCGCCCCGGTGTCGGAGATGAAGATCCGTTCGCCGTGCGCGGCCACGCCCGTCGGGGAGTTCAGGCCCCGGGTCTCGGTCCAACCCGCACCCCTCAGGTCGTCAAAGCGCACGACCCGGTTGTTGCCACAGTCGGCCACGTAGACCCTGGATTCGACATCGACCCAGATCTGCTCGGGCTGGAGGAAGCGACCAGGGCCCCGGCCTGCCAGTCCCAGGGCATAGTAGCCGGAGCCGTCCAGGTCCTTCATGTAGACGATGCGACCATTGTCGGTGTCCGAAATCCAGATCCCTTCGGTGGGGGCATAGTCCACCTCGGGGGAGGGGAGGGCCAACGGGGTGCGCCGGGGAGAAGGGGAGACGGCCGGGGAGGCCTCCTGGGTTTCCTCCGGGGAGGGGGTTGGAGACGCCTGGACTTCTTCTGGGGGTTGGCCTCCGCGAGCCCCTGGCGAGGCCAGGGCCAGCGTCAAGAGGGAGATCACAACCAGCAGGGTCAGGATTCGCGAGCGCACCAGGGCCGGGTCCTCCAAGTCAGGCGTTGCCGTGGTCAGGCGGCAGGATGGCAGGGTTCCCGCTTGGCCGGGAGAAGACCTGCCCTCCCATTCCGGCCCGACTGCGGCCCCGTCTTCCGAGGTGAACCTTGCACATCATCGAAAAGTTGCGCGCTCGTGCCCAGGCCGACCTGCGCCACATCATCCTGCCCGAGGGCCAGGACGACCGGACTCTGCAGGCCGCCCGCTGGATTGCCGACCGCAACCTGGCCCGACTGACCATCCTGGGCAAGCCCGACGCCATCCGGCAGCGTGCCGCCACCTTGGGGTTCTCGCTGGACGACGTGGCGGTGCTGGACCACCTGGCCTGTCCGGAGTTCGAGCGTCGGGTCGCCGAGTACCACGATCTGCGTCGAGCCAAAGGCCTGACCGAGGACGAGGCCCGCAAGGCGGTGGCCGACCCGCTCTACTTCGCCAACCTGGCGGTCCGAGCCGGCAAGGCCGACGGCACCGTGGCCGGAGCCACCAACACCACCGCGCACACGGTCCGGGCTGCCCTGCACTGCCTGGGCCTCAAGCCGGGCCTGCGCACGGTTTCCAGTTTCCTGCTCATGGTTGTGCCCGATCCCTCATTCGGCGAGTCCGGAGCCCTGCTCTTTGCCGACTGCGCGGTGGTCATCCAGCCCACGGCCCAGCAGTTGGCCGAGATCGCCCTGTGCACGGCGGATTCCTGTCGCACCTTCCTGGGGGCCGAGCCCCGGGTGGCCCTCTTGAGCTTCTCGACCAAGGGCAGTGCCCAGCACGAGCTCATCGACAAGGTGACCGAAGCCCTGGCCACGGTCCGGGCGCGCGACCCCGAGTTGAAGGTGGATGGCGAGATGCAGGTGGACGCCGCGTTGGTGCCCCGCGTCGGACAGTCCAAGGCGCCGGGATCCTCGGTGGCCGGTCAGGCCAACGTCCTGATCTTCCCGGACCTGCAGGCCGGCAACATCGGCTACAAGCTGGCCGAGCGGTTGTCGGGTGGGATGGCGGTGGGGCCCGTCCTTCAGGGTTTGGAATACCCTTCGAACGACCTGTCGCGGGGGTGCAAGCCGGAGGACATCGTCGACACGGTGGTGCTTACGGCCTTGCAGGCGCAGGCGCGCTCCGCTCGGCGCTGAGCAGGAGGCTTTCGACCTTCTCGTTCAGACCTCGCATGTCGAAGGGCTTGGCCAGGAATCCCTGGACCAGGCCTTTCTCGATCATGGCCTTGACGGCCTCACCCGCTGCGTTGCCCGAGTTGAGCAGGACGGGCAGGTTCGGGGCCAGGGCGCGGAGTCGCCCCAGGATCTCCTCGGTGGTCAACCCCGGCATGGTCATGTCCAACAAAACCAGGTCCAGGGTGGCGTGCTCCCGCATCACAACCTCCAGGGCGTGGGCTCCGTCCCGGGCCAGGATCACTTCGTGTCCGCGGCGCTGCAGGAGCCGGCTGACGACGTTCTGGACCACGGGTTCGTCTTCCACCACCAGGATCCGGGCCGAGCGGGCCGCCTGGGAGGAGGGGGGCGGCAGCGGCGCCGACTCCGGGGCCG
>DCTU01000315.1:16474-16624 GCA_002329445.1 bacterium UBP9_UBA1432 | reverse complement strand
CCAGCCCCCGGCATGTTTGATGGCCCCATAGACGATCGACAACCCCAGACCGGTTCCCACACCGATCGGCTTGGTCGTCTGGAATGGCTCGAAGAGGTGCTGGAGGATCTCCTCGGGGAGCCCCGGGCCGGTGTCCTGGACGCGGATCAG
>DCTU01000315.1:6285-16458 GCA_002329445.1 bacterium UBP9_UBA1432 | reverse complement strand
GTCGACCTTCCGGTTGCGGGTGCACAGCGTCAGCGTGCCCTTCCCCTGCATGGCGTCGCGGGCGTTGACGGCCAGGTTCAACAAGACCTGGGTCAGTTGGGTGGCATCCCATCGGATGTTCCAGGCGCCGGCCTGGAAGTCCCGGACGATGTCCATGGTGGCCGGCAGGGTGCGCCGCAGCAAATCGGCGATTTCACCGACCGTCTGGTTGGCGTCCAGCGAGGTGGGGTGCCCGACCGAACCCCGCCCGAAGGTCAGCAGGCCTCGGGTCAGCTTGGCAGCGCGCTGGGCTGCCAGGTGGATCAAACCGAGATTCTCCTGCTGGGGGGACGACGCGGGCAGCGTCTCGCGGAGCAGCTCGACGTTGCCCAGGATGCCCAGCAGCAGGTTGTTGAAGTCGTGCGCCACTCCGCCGGCCATCAGTCCCAAGGACTCCAGCTTGCGGGACTGGGCCAGGCGGCCTTCGATGGCCGCTTTCTCGGCGGCTGCCTGCCGGCGCTCGGTGATATCCTCGAAGACCACATAGACCTGATCGGGACGGGTTTCGCCCGTCGCCAGACGGGGGATGGTCGCGGTCCGGACCAGGCGCCGTTCGCCCTGAGGACGATCGACCGCCTGGACCAGGTTGCGCACGGGGCGTCCGGTGGTGAGGGCCTGGCGGGAGGGACTCTGGTCGGCGGTCAGCTCCGAGCCATCCTCGGCCAGCTTGAACCAGGGCTGGTTGAAGAGATTCCGTCCCACGATCTGCTCATTCGGAAGCCCGAGGATTTCGGTGGCCGCCGGATTGGCGGACAGGATGCGGCCGTCGGGATCGTGGCAGAGAACGCCCTGGACCATGGTCTCAAAGAGGGTCCGGTACTGATCCTCGCGGACAGCCAGCTCCTCGGCGGCCAACTCCCGCTTCAGGCGGTTCACCATCAGCATCCCCAGGACGGCGGTGGCCAGCGGATAGATGGCCATGACGGGAAACCAGATGGTCCGGATGACGTCCAGTGCGGTCGGCCAGGGGATGGTCAGCATCGCGACCAGCATGGCCACATGGAGCACGATGCCGAATTTCCAGAGGTCCAGGAACCGCAGGCTGGTCAGGTCGCGCCTCAGGCGCCGGCGCCAGGCCAGACCCAGGATGCCCGAGATGGAGATGACGATGATCCCGGTCAACACGGCCTGACCGCCGCCCTGCAGGACTCGAGCCAGGGCGGCCATGCCCATGACCACCACGACGGGGATCCCCCCGAAGAAGAGTCCGCAGACGCCGATCAAGACCGAGCGGGTGTCGAAGACGATTCCCTGCCCGAAGACCCAGGGAACCTGCATGACCGAGACGGCGATGGCGCTGAGGCAGAATCCGGCCAGGACCTTCAGGGCGGGGGTCTGCAACCGCATGGGGTTGGCCAGGGCCAGGTCATACACGAAGACGATGGCCAGCAGCATGGCTGCGTTGAACCCCAGTGCCTGGAACGCCTCCTGGACCATCAGACCCCCTCCGACGAGTCCCTCATCCGCCAGGGTTGTACCAGTCCTCCACAGAGCCGTCACCCAGCCAGCCTTCCCGGTTCTGGGGGCCAGCAGAGGCGGCGCCCGGCTTGGGGGGCAGGCCTGGGAAGCCCGGTCGGCCGACCGGGGCGGGAGGGGGGCCGACGTGGGCAACCTCCGGACTCAGCACCGGAGGCGGGGCCGGTCGGCGAAACCCCTTGGCCTGCAAGGTCTTGATGCGCTGCCGGATGGTGGGGGTTGCCAGGTTCAGGGGGTCCAGCACCACGAAGCGCTCGTACAGCTCCAGAGCTTGAGCCAGGTCCCCTTGCTTCTCGGCCAGGATGCCCAGGCCACGCACGGCGGTGGCGTCCATGGCGTCGTATTTCAGCGCCTGGGCGTAGGCCTGCTGAGCCTCGTCGATTCGACCCAGCAGCGAGCATGTATCTCCCAGCAGGGTCCACAGGGTCGAAGAGGAGGGGGCGCATCCCGTCTGGTGCTGAGCCGAGACCCGCACCTCTTCGGCCAGGTGCATGGCCTCCTCCTTGCGGCCCTGGAGGAGGATCAGCTTGACCTTCCGGAAGATCTGCTGGATCGAGTCCGGATAGGCCACGCAGATCTCTTCCATGGTCTGGAGGGCCTCGTTGACCTGGGACATCTTCATCTGGGCCGTAGCCAGGGCCACCGCCAGGTTGGAGTGCACCTCCTCGGTGGCGTAGGTGCAGCGCAGGCCCTCGCGGGCGGCCTCGGCTGCCTGGGGCCAGTCCTCGCGGCGGACCCAGTACTCGGCCAGGCCCAGGTGCCCTTTGGCGTCGCGGGGGGCCTGGGCCACCGACTTGAGGTAGAGGGCCTGGGCCTCCTCAATCTCACCGACCGCTTCGTAGATCGGGGCGATCATGCGGATGTTGGAGTCCTCTTCCCGCATGTAGATTTCCAGGGCCTCGGGGTAGCGGCCCAGCTTGAAGTACAGCTCGGCCAGGGCCCGTTCGATGGCCCGGCGGACCGACTTCTTCTCGCCTGGATCGTTGATGATGTCCTGGTAGTAGTCCACCGCCTCCTGGGAGCGGCCCATGCGCACATAGAGGCGCCCCAGTTCCCAGAGGGCCTGGGCATTCTTGGAATCGGCCCGCAGGGACTCTTTGAGGGTGGCGATTGCCTCTTCGAAGCGTCCCGCCTGGATCTGAAGGTTGGCCAGCATGTTCCAGGCGCGGGTGTCCCCGCGGGCCTCGCGAACAGCCTTGGAGAGGCTCTTGATCAGGCTCTCGTTGAGGGCGTGCCAGCGATCCTGCAGGCCCAGGTGCGCGTAGACTCTCAGCAGCTCGGACTTCCACTGGTCGACGTTCTTGTGCTTGGAGTTGGCGTGGATGGCCTTCTCGTAGGCGGCCTGGGCGGCTTTGAGATCCTTCGCGCGATAGGCCAGGCGGGCAGCAGCTTCCAGGAGCGAGGGGCTGTTCTTGCGCGTGGCCAGGGCCTGGTTGAGCAGACGCAAGCCCATCTTCTGCAGGCTCTTGCGGGTTTCCAGATCCAGGCCCTTGCCCAGCATCTCTTCGAAGAAGGTGCCGCCCAGCGGCGCATCATCCTTGCTGCGCACCTCCAGCAGGTGGCTGTAGCTCTCTTCGGCGGTTTCCAGGGCCCCTGCGCGCACGGCCGTGGCCGCCAGGCGCCGGATGGTGTCCGGGTCGTCGGGCTCGAATTGGGCCACCCAGCGTCGCCACTCCAGCGCCTTGTGGTAGGCGCCTTCCTCCTCCAGGGCTTCGGCCAGCTTGACCCCGAAGAACGGGTCTCCGCACTGCCGAGCCGCCTGCTGCAGGGCCGCCCGCATGGCGGCGCGATCCGCCATCTTGCGCAGGATCTTGTACCGGCGGACATGCAGCTCGCGGTCCGCGGGGGCCTGGGCCAGCTTGACCTCAACCTCGGCCAGGGCCTCGTCCAGAGGTTCGTTGATGTCCCCCAGGACGGGCTTGTCGGAGTCGTCGGTGGCCTGGGGCGTCTTCCCTGCCAGGGCGCTCTTGACGTGCGTCTCCTTGCGGATCAGCCCCTTGTTCGGGCCTCCCGGGGTTCCGGCGGCAGGTGCGCTCCCCTTGGCCGGGAGATTGGGTTTGGATTTCGAGCCGGAACCGAACTTCGGGGTCATCTCAACTTCTCCTCACGGACGGGGGCCTGATCCGCCCGGGGTATTGTGACTCCAGGCTCGATCATGGGGCGGAAGACCGCCCAGGGACCGAACCAGTCCCCAACCCTTCGTGGAATCCAGGAAGACTCCCTGCTTGTCGAGACCCGGCTTGCGCGTCCACCCGGAGCGAGTGCAGGGGGCGCAGGGGAGGAGTCCCAGGGGACGGTCAGAATCCTCCGGGCGATGCAGGGCAAGAAGATTTTTGGCCGCTATGAGATTCTTGAACTCCTGGGGGAGGGAGGGATGGCGCGGGTCTACCGCGCGCGGGACCTGCACCTGGGCCGCGAGGTCGCGGTCAAGGTCCTGTTGGACTCGGTGGCAGGCGACCCGGATCTGTGTGAGCGTTTCCGTCGCGAGGCCCGGGCGGCGGCCACCCTGTCCCATCCGAACATCGTCGGGGTCTTCGACTTCCTGGAGAGCCCCGAGGGCATCTTCCTGATCATGGAACTGGTCCGCGGCGAGGACCTGCGCACCCGGCTGAGCCGATCGGGACCGCTGCCGGTGCCCGAGGCCCTGCGGATCGCGAGGGGAATCCTGACCGCCTTGCAGGAGGCCCATCGCCACGGCTTGATTCATCGCGACATCTCGGCGCGCAACGTCCTTCTGGACCAGTCCGGGACGGTTCGCGTCTCGGACTTTGGAATCGCCCGCGCGGTGGGCGATCGCACCCTGACCCGGACCGGCGAGATGCTGGGGTCGGTTCAATACATTTCTCCCGAACAGGCGCGCGGCGACCAGGCCGGAGCCCCGGCCGATCTGTATGCCGTCGGGGTCCTGCTCTACGAGATGCTGACCGGGCGGCTGCCGTTCGTGGCCGAGAATCCGGTGCAACTGGCCCTCAAACACGTCAACGAGGAACCCGCTCCTCCTTCAGGATTGCGGCCTGGGCTTCCGGAGGATCTCGAGGATCTGGTCCTCCAGGCCCTGAACAAGGATCCCGAGGAGCGTTTCCCCTCCGCGGCAGACATGCTCGCCGCCCTCCAGACGATTGGCTCTGGGGTCCGTATGGACCGGACCCTGACCCGGGCCCAGCCGGTGCCGAATCCGGCACCGCTCCCTGGGGGCACCCGGCCGCCCCAGGTCGCCGACGGCGGTCGTCACCCGGCTCCGCCCCGGCGGGCAGGGCTGCTGTGGTTGATGGTTGGAACTGCCCTGGTGGCTCTTCTGGCGGGGGTGGTCTGGTCGGTGCTGCGCCCGGTTGAACGCGTCGAGGTGCCCAACCTGGTGGGGCTCTCGCTGGTGGAGGCCCGCAGGCAGGCCGCCTCGCTGGGCCTGGACCTGCGGATTCAGGATCAGCGCCCTTCGGAAGAGGTGCCACCGGACACCATCCTGGAGCAGCGGCCCGCTCCTGGCCAGAGGGTGGCCAGCGGCTCTGCTCTGTACGTCATCGTCTGCCGCGGACGAGAGATGGTCACCGTGCCGGACCTGACCGGGCTGACGCTCTCGCGTGCCCGGGAGGAGGTCTCGCGTCTGGGCCTGGTCCTGGAAGAGAGCAGGACGCCGGATTCGCAGATCCCTCCTGGCGTGGTCATCCGGCAGTCTCCCGCGCCCGGGGGGCAGGTGACCCGGGGAACCACGGTCGTGGCCGTGGTCAGCAGCGGACCGGGGACCAAGGAGCTTCCCGACCTGCGAGGCATGCCTCGAGCAGAGGCCGAGAAGGTTCTGTCGGATCTGGGCTTTGTGCTGGTGGTCCGAGGCACCCGGCCAAACGCCTCGGTTGCGGTCGACTCCATTCTCGAGCAGACCCCCTCGCCGGGGACCCTCCTGGATGCCGGGCAGAAGGTCTACGTGGTCCTGTCCTTGGGCCAGCAGGGGTTGGTGGCGCCCGACCTGGTCGGGAAGTCCCTGCGGGAGGCTCGGGAAATCGTGGCCCGTCAAGGATTGACCCTGGTGGTAGAGGGGGCGACCAACCCCGAGGATGCCGTGGAGAGCCAGGATCCGGGCCCAGGTCAACCGCTCTCGGGGACGGAGATCCACGTGGCCAGCCACCAGACGGCGGTGGTGCCCCGCTTGCAGGGGGCGACCGTCGAAGAGGCCAGGGAGCGTCTGGAAGCCCTGGGGCTGCAGGTTGGGGAGGTCTTCAGGGTTCCTTCCGCAGACTTCGCCCCCGGAGAAATTCTCGAGCAGTCTCCCGCCCAGGGGATCGAGGTGCCCCGCGGTTCCGCCGTGGACTTGACGGTGGCCGACCCGGCCGCCCCCACGCCCGTCGCGACGCCGACCGAGCCGGAGCCCGAGGCGCCAACCCCCTCGGCAAGTTGGGTTCCCTGAGGCCTCCCGATGCATCGGCTCGCCTTGCCAAGAGCTCCAGGTCGCTTTCCGAGCGTCCGGCAGGGATCTGCCGACCCCGATCCGGTCGATCGGGAACCCACCTTCGGGGCCGGTTCATCCGGACCCGGGCGGACGAGGTGAAATGAGCAGCACAACGACCCATCACGCAGAGGACGAGCCGGGTCTGGAGGGGCTGAGCGAGGAGTCGCCCGGTGGAGTGGCCGGGCAGCAGGCCGCCGCCTTCCTGTGGTCGGCGGTTCGCACCGTCGTCCTGGCCCTGCTGGTAGGGGTGACCTGCGTTTTTTCGATGGTCCTGGGGGTCACCGTCTACCGTTCCTACTTCGCCATTCCGGCCGAGGTCGAGGTCCCGGCCATCCAAGGCCAGGACATCCGCGAGGCCAACCAGGCCTTGGAGGCGCTGGGGCTTCGCCTGCGCATCGAAGAGACCCGTCACACCGGGAATACCCCCGAGAGGATCGTGATTTCCCAGGACCCCAGGCCGGGGCGCAAGGTCCGCAAGGATCGGGAGGTCCTGGCCGTCGTCAGCCTGGGACCCGAGTTGATCCAGGTGCCCGACTTGAAGGGGCGCTCGCTGCGCGAGGTCCGGGTTCTGCTCTCCGAACACCGCCTGACGCTGGGAAAGGTGAGCTTCACCGAGCAGGCGCCCGACAAGCCCGAATCGGTGGTGGGCCAGAAGCCCCAGGCCGGCCAGGGGGTGCGCCGGGGAACCCCGGTCGATGTCCAGATCAACAAGGGCGCCGGGGTGGCCACCGTGGCCGTCCCCAACCTGGTCGGGCAGCAACTCTCGCAGGTCGACGCCCGCCTGGAGAAGGCCGATCTGGCCATGGGAGGCGTGGTCTGGTCGGTCCATCAGGATGCCCCCCGCGGCAGGATTCTCAGCCAGGCGCCTCCAGGAGGCTCGGAGGTGACCCCGGGCTCGGCCGTGGAATTCGAGGTGTCGGCGGGTGCCAGCGGGAATCGGGTCTTCCTCCAGCGGCGGCTCTATCTGGAACTGCCTGCAGGCAGCGACGTGCACCAGGTGCGCGTGGTGGTGACTTCGGAGGCCGGGGAGGACGTGGTCTACCGCGGCACCCACATGGCCGGGAATACTCTGGATCTCTGGGCTTCGGGGCCGCCCGGAGCCCAGGTGGAGACCTACCTCAACAACAGGCTCTTGAGCCGGGAGAAGCTGTGAACCAACTGCTGATTTCCGCATCGATCCTCTCTGCCGACTTCTGGCGTCTGGGCGAGGAGGTCCAGGCCGTGTGTCAGGCCGGCGCAGACCTGCTGCACCTGGACGTGATGGATGGTCACTTCGTGCCCAACCTGAGCTTCGGGCCGCCGGTCCTCCAGCACCTGAAGGGACGTGCCCCGCGCCCCTTGGACGTGCACACCATGATCGAGAACCCCGGAGAGGTGGTCCAGGCCTACGCCGAGTTGGGCACCTGGACCCTGACCGTCCAGGTCGAGGCCTGTCTCCATCTCCAGCGGGTCCTGTCCTCGATCCGCGAGGCCGGGATGAGGGCCGGAGTGGCCATGAACCCCCATACCAGCCCGGAGTTCCTGAAATACGTCCTGGACGACGTGGACTACGTCCTGGTGATGAGCGTCAACCCTGGATTTTCGGGCCAGGCCTTTCTGCCTTCGGCGTTGGACAAGATCCGACGGGTTCGGGAGATCTTCGGTCCCCGGTCCATCCGGGTGGGAGTCGACGGAGGCGTCAATCCCACCAACGCCGCCCGGTGCGTGGCTGCGGGGGCCGACGTGTTGATCGCGGCCAGCGCGATCTTCGGAAGACCGGACTATGCCGCGGCCATCCGCGACCTGCGGGGCGCCTGAGGCCGTCTCCACCCGAGTCCTGACCGGGCGCAGGCTCCGGGCTGCGTTCGGGCGGAGCCTTTTCCTGGTTTCTCTCTTCAGCCTGGTCCTGGCCTGGGGTTGTGGGGTGCTGGGGTCCTTCCCGGCCTCCGTGGAGGTCCACCTGGTCAACGACTCCAACCAGATCCTGGTCCTGGAGGGGACCGCCCGGCTGCCGGATTCCGCCCCGGTCTCTGTGGAAATCCGGGATGCGGACCGTAGCCTGGTCCACGGGGCTTCGACGGTCCGCAGGGGACGCTTCTTCCTGACATTGGATGTCGCCCGGGCTCCGGGAAACAAGCCGTTGCTGCTGGAGGTGGTCTTCGACCCCCGTCAGGCACCCGAGGAGGTCCTGGCCGAGGTCGGTCCCGACGGGCGTTGGATGGTGGGCGAGCAGGTTCACGAAGAGGAGGATGGTCGCTATCGGGTGGTCCAAGCCGTCCAGGTCGTGCTGCCGATGAGCCGGCGCGACGCCGCCATCCGCCAGGTCCAGGCCGGGGACCTGGCCGCCGGGATCGCTGGCCTGGAGCCGGTCGTGGCCCAGGAGCGGGACGACCTGGAGGCTCGGGCGTGGCTGGCCCTGGCGCGGCTTCAGAGGGATCCGGGCGAGCGCATTCCGGGGTCGACGTCGCATCGGGACCTGTCCGCGGCCGTCCGCTCGAAGTCGCTGCCTGGGATGCTGCGCTCGCAGGTCTCCTCGTGGCTTGCGCGCCTGGATCGCGAGGCGGCCATCCTGGCCAACAAGCAGGCTTGGGAACGCGAGCGGCGCCGCTTGCAGGCGCAACGCGAGCAGGAGCGCTGGCGGGTCCGCCCCGGCCGTTCGATGGCGGGTGTGGAACTGGGCTTGGAAGGCCGCGTGCTCTTTGCGGCCTACCCGCCCGCATCCCTGCCAGCCCCGGTGGACGGCCTGCGCAGAGTCCACCTGCCGGACCTGGACGTGGAGGTGGACCTCGAGGCCCAGACCCATCGGGTGGTCCGGGTCCGGACCACCTCGGAGCGCTTTCGCCTTCCCGGCCAACTGGGGGTGGGGGTTCCCCTCCTCGCCTTCCGTGAGCATCATCCCGACATGGTGGCCACCCTGGGCCCCGTCGAACGCGACCAGGATGGGCAGCGGACCGCTCGCGGGGAGGCCTGGCTGGCCGAGGGCCTGGTGTTGGAGTATGAGCGGACCTTCGCAGGCCCCGGCCTGGCCTTGGACATCGTGGTGGGAATGTCCGTGGTGCCGCCCAGCCAGTTCCCTCCACCAGCGCCTCCGGTCACGCCCTGAACCGTCGGGGCGTGCGCCTCGGGAGGGTGACTTCCCCAGGGTCTGGGAGCCTGTGTGAAGACCGCGCCGGTCGCCTCGCCGCTCCATGGGATGCACCCGCGCGGGGCATCCAAGGCCCTCGACGATGCTCGGTCGAGGTTTCCGGCCNNCGCAGGCCCAGCACGGCGGCGATGGAGACCAGCAGGTTCAAGACCAGGTAGCCCCCCATGACCAGGGCGCCGTGGGCCAGGACCTGCTCTGGGGCGGGAATCCCGCTGAAGGTGGTCAGCAGGGCCAAAGCGCCCACCATCAGCCCGGAGGTCATGCTCATGGCCATCTGGGAGGCGACCCACAGCAGCACCAGCAGGATCCACATGTCCCGGCGGGCCTTGGCCAGGCACGAGACGACCAGACCCAGGTAGGCGCCGAAGAAGATCCGCACCAGGGCTTCCGGCAGGTGGGCAAGCAGGTAGCCTGCCGGAGGCGGGAATTCGCTCCATGCCGGATGCGATGAGGGCCACAGGACCAGTCCGGCACCGGCCAGGACCAGCAGCACCTCGACCAGGCGAGGTCTCCAGGCCGCTCGGGCCCAGCCGTCTACGAAGGTGCGGGCGTCCAGGCCGGTGGCCACCAGGGCTTCCAGGGTCCCGCCCTCCTGCTCCTGTAGAACCGCGTTTGCAGTGTGTACGGAGGCGAAGAAGGGCTGCAGGAACAAGACGATCATGGCCAGGCCCACGGCCGAGCCCTGGGCCACGTCCGCGAAGGGCCCGGCCTTGCAGGCCAGCAGGACCGCCAGACCCAGCCAGACAGGCCAGTGCCGGGCCAGCAGGTAGCCCACCACGCCCAGGCGCTGGAGGCCAGGAAAGGGCAGGTTGCCCCGGCGCCTGGCCTCCTCGCGCAGAGCGATGGGGTTTTCCGTCGAGGAGCCCCGCGCTGGGGTCGGTGCCGGCGCCCTCCAGGCGGAGACGCTGGGGCGCAGTCGGGGTTTCGGCAAACCCGCGCGATCCAGGGCCCGCAGCGCCAGCCAGCGGGCTCCGAGCCCCAGGGCCACGACCACCGCGACCAGGAGCGCCGCAAAGAGCAGGTTGTGGTTCTCGGCCAGGTGGATCCCGCCCGCCAGCAGCAAGCCCAGGAAGAGCGCCGTGGCCAGGCCGGA
>DCTU01000315.1:0-6267 GCA_002329445.1 bacterium UBP9_UBA1432 | reverse complement strand
CCCAGACCGAGACCCAGGACCAGGGCCCGGTTCGCCGGCGGGGTCACCAGCAACAGGCCGGCCAGGAGGGGGACCGCCACGGCCAGGCCCATCTTCAGCACGGACAGCAGGCTGAAGCCCGCCACCTGATCGACGATCTCCCTGGCCTGGGTTCGAGTGCCGAGGATATCCTCCAGGCAGCGCCCGCGGCGCAGGCCGGCCAGCAGCGCCGCATCGCCCTGGATCTGCCCCAGCGGGACCAGGGCGGCCAGGGCTACGGCGAAGACGTAGACGAAGGTGCGGGCTTCCATCGAGTCGCCGGCGCCCGTCAGCGCGGCCGCGCCGGCCGGCACCAGGCACAGCAGGAGGCTCAGGCCAGCCCAGATGTGCAGCTTCAGGAAGCCCCGGCGACGGGCCTGGGCGGCCAGCAGGCGGGCCATGGGAGCCTCGGACGAGAACATGCGCGTCACCTCGTCCTGGAGGATTCGCGAGGGTGCGTCGGGGGGCCTGCGACGTCGACCGGCATCGGAGGTTCATTCGGGGGAGGATGAATCGCTTCGGACCCGGCTGCCTGGGCGGCGCCATCCCACGTCCGTCGGGGAGGGCAAGTCGGTCTCCGTCCTGCTGCCTGGGCCCATCGGACGGGGTCTGCAACCGGTCCGTCCCATCCCGCCTGGACGGGAGCAGCGGCGCGAGGGCAGCGAACCGGGCGGCGGATTCGAGGGGGTTCTCATGTCTTGACAGGGGTGGTATCATTCCCTTTGTCGAAAGCTTTGGTCGTTCCGGTATCCCCTTCGGGTCGAGCGCGGGAGTAGCTCAGCGGTAGAGCATCGGCTTCCCAAGCCGAGGGTCGCGAGTTCGAACCTCGTCTCCCGCTCCACTCGGGACCAGGCCCTTCGGGGTCGGCAGATGCGAAGGGTTTCCGGAGCACCGCGGCGATGTGGCCGAGTGGTCAGGCAAGGGTCTGCAAAACCCTCTACAGCGGTTCGATTCCGCTCGTCGCCTCCAATTCGACGGGCGCGTAGCTCAGTTGGTTAGAGCACTACGTTGACATCGTAGGGGTCAGCGGTTCAAGTCCGTTCGCGCCCACCAGGACCCTCGGGTTTGGCCCGAGGGTCTTTTCTTTTTGTGCGCGCCAGGACTGGCGCGCTCCAATGCTGGTGTTGCCCACCGTGCTCTCCGGTCGGGCTGGCTGTCCCCGACCGTTCATGAGTGCCGGCCCTCGCCCCCGTTTCAGCGCCCCGAGCCCCGGGGGGGAATCGAATCCGTGCGGCGAAGTCGCGCCTTCCTCGCCGCGCGCCCTTCCGCGCCTGGAAGGCCTGCTTCCGTGGCGAAGAGACATCCCACCGCAGGGTTGCCATGAACACCATCGATCTCCTCTATCGGATCTTCCGCACCCACTACAATCTGGACGAGCTGCGCCAGGGTCTGGAGAAGCCTTATCGCCTGGCCCTCCTGGGAGATGACGAGCAGGTCCAACGCCTGAGGGCCTGGTTGGGGGAGCCCACCTTGGCCTCGGGGAGAGGTCCCGATGAGGGGATCCTGGTGCTGGGGACGCCCCTGGTGGAGGAGTCCGAGCCGGCTCTGCGGACGGTGGATGCGGTGCTGTATCATCTGGGGACCGAGATGCCCGGCGAGGACTTCCTGCGCCGGCAGGCCGAGTGCCTTCCCCCAGGCGTTGGCGTCCTGTATCTGTGCGAGACGGACTCGCTTGAGAAGGACCCGCCTCCGGAGGATCCGACGCTTCCCCGGGTGCACCGGGTGGACCCCGCGCGAGCAGCCGAGCTGGTGCCCCCCCTCCTGCGTCGGACCTTTCCCGCGCTGGCCCTGAGGTTGGCCCGGGACTATTCCAGGGTCCGCCTGGAATACGCCCGCAGCCTGACCGCCAGGACCTCCGCCCGGATGGCCGTCCTGGCTGCCGCCTCCAGCGTGACGGTCTCGATCCCCCTGCTGGGACAGATCCTCAGCCTGATGGCGGTCACCGGCGAGACGATGGTGATCACCGCCGAGCAGTTGCGCCTGGCCTTGCTGGTCGGCGCCCTGTATGGCCGACCCCTGGACTTCTTCGATCGGGTGGACGAGTTGTGGCCGGTGGTGGGGGGAGCCATGGGCTGGCGGACGCTGGCCCGACAACTGGTCGGCTTCGTGCCTGTGGTCGGTCCCGTGGCCAAGGCCACCGTGGCCTGGTCGGGGACCTGGATTGTCGGGGAGAGCTGCCGGCTCTTCTACGAGATGGGCGAGCGCCTGCCCGAACACGTCCGCAAGCATGTCGAGCAGGAGGCTCGGACCCGGGCCGCCGCCGAGGCTGCCCGTTCGCTGGAGGCCTTGCGCCGCGGTCACGTGGAGGAGGGGGCCGAGTGGCCCGAGGAGGAGGGCTGGTCGCAAGAACACGTCCCTCCGGCAACCGCGCCTCCCGCAGAACCTGCTGAGGCTGCCCAGGAGGCACCGCCCTCCACCCCTTCCATGGCGAGACCTGAAGCCTCGGACGAGGTGACTCGGGACGATGCCTGAGGCTCCTGGGAGTCTGGCCCGGGCGGCGGGCGTCCCGGAATCGGCCGGCGGTCGCCCCCATCGTGTCGCGCTCTGGGCCCTGCTGCTGCTGGGGTTGGCCGCCGCCCTGGGCATCCTCTTCGAGCGGGTTGGTCGGGAGCGCGCCAACGACCGGGTCGAGGCCGTCCTGGACCTGCGCAGCGTGGTCAGCCTGGCCCGCTCCAGGGGCGTGCCGACCGACGAGCTGCTGCGCGGGTTCGCAGCCCAGGGCGTCCGCTCGCTGGCCGTCGACGAGCAGAACCTCGACGACCTGGCCTTGAGCGGGCGCGCTCGGGCTCTGCGAGGCCTGGAAGTGGCCGAGCTGCAAAGCCAGGGCAGCCTCCCCGCCACCCGAGAGCCCTCTCCCGAACGGATCTACCTGCTGGCCCGGAATCCCGAGCAGGCGCGAACCATCGCCCGCGAGGCCGAAACCAGCCTGGGGGCCGATCGGGTTCGCGTGTGGCCCGCACCGGGCTCGACCTTGGTCGAGCTGGTGGGCGATCCTCGGACCCTGACCCAGATCGGCCTGGGTCTGTCCGAAGAGCTGCTGACCCACCTGCACCGGGACCTGGGGTTCCGGGTCTGGGTTCGCCCCGAGGGCATGCCGGGAGCCTCCGAGCCNNTGTTCGCGGGGGTCCGCAACGAGGTCATGGGCTACCCCGACCATCTCGAGGCGGTGGCCCGGACGCTGGCCGATCTCTCGCTGCGCCTGGGCGTGATCGAGCTTCCGGCCAAGGTCCAGCAGAAGGGCGTCGAGACCCTGGCCCGCCAGGCCCCCGAGCAGGTGGTCCGGGTGCTGGCGGTGCCCCCCGCCCAGCAGGCCCGTACCGACCCCGAGACCGTGGTGGCCATGTACAGCCTGGGGGCTCGCGAGCGCAACATCCGGCTTCTGTACCTGCGCCCCTACGATGATCTGGTCGGCGAGCTGTCGGCCGACGAGGCCAACGAGCGTCTCTTCACGGGAATCCAGCGTTCCTTGGCGCCCATGCTGGACGTCCAGGCCTCCACCTTCCCGCCGCCGCGAAGCGGATGGCTCCTGGGCCAGGTGCTGGTGGCGGCCGGAGCCGGGGCGGCGGTGGTCCTGCTGCTGGGGATCTTCGCGTCTGTCCCCGCCTGGCTGGCGGTGGGCCTGGTCCTGGGCCTGGCGGCAGGCACGGCGCTGACCGGGCTGGTCGGAATCCTGGATGGCCCCTGGCGAGCCCTGATGGCCCTGGGCACGGCCACGATCCTCCCGGTCCTGGGGCTGGTCTGGCAGTTCCCCTCCTTGGAGCGGGCCAGCGACGAGCCAGGGGCGCCCCGTCTCCTGCTCCGGGCAACGGGTGCCCTGCTGGCGGCCTGCCTGGTCTCGCTGGCGGGCGGTCTGATGGCCGCCAGCTTCCTGCCCGAGACGACCTGCATGCTGTCCCTGGACGTCTTCCGCGGCGTGAAGGTCCTCAGCGCCCTGGTCCCATTGCTGGTGGTCCTGGCCTGGACCGTGCGCCGGGGCAGCTTCCAGGCGCTGATCCGCCTGCTGGATGAGCGCTTGCGGGTCTGGCACCTCGTGGTGCTGGTCGTGCTGGGAGCCCTGGGAGTCTTCTATCTGGCGCGCACCGGAAACGTCTCGGGCGAGCTGGTGGTCAGCGACTCCGAGAGGCTGCTGCGCCGGGGACTGGACGCGCTTCTGGGGGTCCGGCCCCGCTTCAAGGAGTTCCTCCTGGGCCACCCTGCCCTGATCCTCGCCTTCACCATGGCCTGGTTGCGCAAGCCGACCCTGGTGGTCCTGGCACTGCTGGCCGCGGCGGTGGGACAGGCCAGCCTGACCGGGACCTACGCCCACATCCACACCCCTCTGGCCGTCTCGCTGGCCCGCACGGGATGGGGGCTGGTGGTGGGTTGGGGTCTGGGGTCGCTGGCGTGCCTGGCCTGTGTGGCCATGGCCGGCTGGCTTGGCCCCCGACTGGCAGCTTTGTGGGAGCCGGTGGACAGGGAACCGGGGGCTGGGGTGGAATCTCCCGGCAAGTCCGGGTAGGACGCCCTGGGGGCCGCGCCTGGCCCGGGCAAGGGCTTGGAGGCCGGGTCGCAGAGGGTCGGGGCCCTCCTCGGCTTTCAAGACCCGGTTGAACTTTCCGGGGGCAGCGAACCTCCGTGGAAGACGGAAGGAGGCTCGGATGGAAGACCTCAGGGACAAGTCTCGGGCAGGCGAGAACGCGCTCGAGACGCTGATGCGGAAGATCCCCGGGTTCGGCGGCTACTTCGACCGCGAGCGGCGCCGCGACACCGACAAGATCCAAAGGGAGTTCCTGGCCCGCCGGGTGGGCCAGCTCAAATCCGAGATGCAGGGGCTTCAGGAGGAGATCCTGTCCTCGGGGAACCTCAGCCTGGTCGAGCTCCTGGACCGGGTCTCCAACAAGCTGGATCGGGTGATCGAGCGCCTGCGTCACGCCAGCTACGGCCAGGCCGGGTTCTTCGATGTGGCCAAGGTGAACGAGGCCGAGCTGGACCGGCTCTATGAGTTCGATCTCTCCCTGGTGACGGGCATGAGCTCGGCCGAGGAGGCCCTGATGGGCTTGCGTTCGGTCCTCATGACCGGCGGTGAGGACGCCGCCGCCCGTCTGGCAGACTTCCGGCGCCGCGTCGAGGAGCTGGACGCTTCTCTGGACGAGCGTGAGCGCATCCTGAAAGGGGTTGGCTGAAATTGGCACAACGTTTGCTTGACGTCATCGAGTGGGTCCCTGCGGACCCGGCCGCCATCGTGGGCAAGGTTCCCGAGAGCGGACAGGCGGACATCCGGGTGGGCGCGCAGCTCATCGTCCGCGAGACCCAGTGCGCCGTCTTCTTCCGGGATGGCAAGGCCCTGGATGTCTTCGGTCCAGGTCGCCACACCCTCACCACGGCCAACGTCCCCATCCTCTCGGAGTTCATGTCCCGCTTCACCGGCGGGCACAACGTCTTCTCCGCCGAGGTCTATTTCGTCAACCAGCAGGTCCTGACCGACCTGAAGTGGGGGACGCCCAACCCGATCGACCTGAAGGATCCCGACCTGGGCTGGGTCCAGTTGCGGGCCTTCGGCACCTTCTCGGTGCGGATCGAGGAGCCCCAGCTCTTCGTCAACACCCTGGTGGGGGCGCAGGGGCTGTACAGCACCCAGACCCTGAACACCTTCCTGAAGGGCAGCATTCGCACCCGGCTGAACGACCTCTTGACCACCACCTTCCAGTCCTACGCCAGCATCCGCTCGAATCTCGACGAGCTGGCCGCGGCCATGAAGGTCAAGGTCCGCGACGACTTCGGCAAGTATGGGATCGGCCTGCGCGACTTCTTCATCCAGGACGTCTCGGTCCCCGAGGAGATCCAGGAGGCCTTCCGCCTGCGGGCCCGGATGGGCGCGCTGGGGGTGCAGAACTACATGCAGCTCAAGGCCGCCGACGCCATGGGCGACATGGCCAAGAACCCGGGAACCGGCGGCGAGGGCATGCAGATGGGTGCCGGGCTGGGGATGGGCATGATGATGCCCCAGATGATGCAGCAGGCCATGGGGGGCGCCATGATGCAGCAGCCCATGGCTCCGCAGCAGCAGATGGCCCCTCAACAGCCGATGCCGGCAGCCCCCGCGGCGACCCCGGCTCCGGCGGCTCCGGCCGCCCCGCCGATGGTCGAGTGCCCGAACTGCAAGACCCAGGTTCCCCAGGGAGCGAAGTTCTGCATGGGCTGCGGAAGCCAGATGCCCCAGGCCGCCGGACCGGCGCCCTGCACCAAGTGCGGAACCGAGCTGCCCGCGGG
>DCTU01000103.1 GCA_002329445.1 bacterium UBP9_UBA1432 | reverse complement strand
CACTCTTCGCCGTCGACGAGATGTCTGGCTTCCTGATGGCCTGCGCGTGGGTTCGCCCCACCCGCCTGGAGGGCCTGGAACCCAAGAGTGTCCGCAAGAAGATCAAGACCCCGGCGTTTGCTGCCGCAGTCTCGCGGTCAGATCTGCACACCGGGGCCGAAATCCTGGACCTGTCGCTGGATGAGCACATCGCCAACTGCCTGGAGGCCCTGCGGGCAGTGGCCCCCGACCTGGGGTTCCCCCCCCCGGGTCAGGGATAGAGGACTTCGTCGGCATCCTCCGCCAGCGCCGGAATCACGCGCACGGCCACCAACTGACCGATCCGGCGGGCTGCTTCGGCGCCGGCGTCGGTGGCTGCGTACACGGCGCCCACGTTCCCTCGGAGATGCACCGAGATCAGTCCACCTTCGGCGTTCTCATATTTGACCAGGGTGACGGCGGCTGCCTTGACCGCCGCATCCGCGGCTTCGATCGCCGCGACGAGTCCCATGGTCTCGATCATTCCCAAGGCCTGGACGTTTGCCATGTTCTGCCTCCGAAAGCGTTTGCCTGGCCCTATTCCGGTCGGGCAGAAGGAATCCTCTCGGGAATCCCGCGGATTCCGGTCCGGGTACCCCAGCGGGGGAGGGGCCAGGAAAGGCCGCCATGAGCGCGAATTCGCCTCCACGTTGAGGTCCGGGCCGGGTCCAGGAAGAGGCCCGCCGATATCCCAGGGGGCTGGATGCCGGCCGGTGGTCGAGCCGCAGATGGAGGCGCGTTGAGGTCCCTTTCCCTGCCCTTCGAGGAGGTTCCCGAAGCCGAATTCCCGGTCCTTGTGGAGGAGGCCGGGCGTCCGGCCCTGCTGCGGTTCTCCTATGACGAGCTGACCGGCCTGCCCAATCGCAGGTCCTACACGCGTGCCCTGGGGGAGGAGACGGAGCGGGCCCGACGTTACGGCACCGACCTGGCGCTGGTCTGGCTGGACGTCCAGGGGTTGCGCGAGTTCAACCACGAGCACGGGACCCTGCAAGGGGACCACATCCTGGCCCAGGTGGCGGCCCTCCTGCACGCGATGGTGGGGACTCAAGGGCGACTCTTCCGTTTTGCCGGCCCCGAGTTCGTCGTCCTCTTCCCCGGGGCCAACCAGCCCACAGCCTGTCGACTGGCCGGAGCGCTGCTGGAAGGGGTGCGCAAGTGCACCGTGCGCCTCTTGGAATCCTCTCGGACCGTGCGCCCCACCATGTCTGCCGGAGTCGCGGTCTTTCCCCAGGGGCTGGCCGATCCCGACAACCTGCAGGAAGCCGCCCGCCGAGCCGTCCAACGGGCTCGGCGGGAGGGGCGCAACCGCCTGGCCGTGCACGGTTCGGAGCGGGATGCCGCCGGGGCCGAGGCGCATCTCGCGGGGACATTCCCCTGTCCTTTGCTGGTGGGACGGACGGGAGTCCTCGAGGAGATCCTGGTCGACCTGTCGCGGGTCGGGTCCCCGGGAACGGCGCCCTGGACTCCGCCGGTGGTCCTGGTCAAGGGACCGCTGGGAGTCGGAAGCACCCGCATGCTGGCGGAAGTCGCGGAGCGCTGCCGGCAGAAGGGGTTCCGCATCCTTCGTTCGGAGGCTCGTGCGGCCACCGTCGGCCAGCCCTTCGCCACCCTGATCCGCGGTTTGGAGGATCTCCTGGATCGCGAGCCCGGGCTCCGCAGTCGGCTTCGCGCCGGCTTGACCGAGCTCGAGCTCATGGCCCTGGGGCGCCTCAGTCCGATGCTCTGCTCGGGCACCCCGGCCTCCGAGCCCGTCGAGGTCCCGCTGCGTCCGGCCTTCGTGCGGATGCTGGAGGCCCTCTGCCGCGAAGGGCCGCTGCTCGTCCTGTTGGACGACGCCCACCGCGTGGAGCGCACCTCCTGGCAGGTCCTGCATCATCTGTGGTCTGGCAAACAACCGGGCCTGTCGATCTGCGCTGCCGCCGACCCGACCGACCCGGAGGCTCCCCCGGAGGCGGAGGGCCATCCGCTGCGCGAGTTCCTGGAAGAGATCCGCGCGCTCCAGGGGGTGCGCGAGTTCCACCTCGAGCCCCTGACCCCGGTGCACGTCCGGGCCATGCTGGAAGCCATCCTCCCGATTCCGCCGCGAGACGTCCTGGTGGCAGAGGTCTATCGTCGCTCGCGAGGTCTCCCGCTCCTGGTCCAGGAAACCCTCAAGGACCTGCTGCATGCGCGCCAGACCGCTCCGGTGGCCGGCCTGCAACCCCGCATCGAGGGCTTGGACGAGGTGTCGCGCAACCTCCTGGCGCGCGCGGCGGTCCTGGGGACTCGGTTCCACCTCGAGACCCTGCTGGCCGTCGAGGATCTCGACGAGGGATTCCTCCGTGGCCTCCTGGACCGGGCCTGTGGCCTTGAATTGCTGGAGGAACGTGATCTGGGGGAGAGCTTCCGCTTCACCTCCGAACACCTGCGCCGCGACCTGGAACAGAGCCTGCCCGAGCAGGAACGTCGGGCCATCCACCTCGAGATCGTCCGGGTCCACCGGGAAGCCTGCTCGCTTCGCCCGGACGGCGCACTCTCCGAGCTGGCCTACCATCTGCGGCGGGCCCACGACCTGGCCGGTGCGCGTCGGGTCGAGCTGCAACTGGCCGAGCTGCACCGCCGGGTCTCAGGAACAGGCGAGATCGTTCGCGGCAGACCCGCCGAGGCGTCGCAGGCCCCCGGGCCCGATCACCCGCTCTCACCTGCCGAATGGGCCCTGGTCATGGAGATCGTCCGTCTCTTGCGCATGCTGGTCAAGGGAGTCCGGTTCTACGGCGTCGGGCACCCCCAGGTGGGGGGCACCCAGACCGAACTGCTGCGCGTCCTGGCGCAGTTCCATCGCACCCGGTCCCGACTGGACTTCAGCGAGGCTCGAGGCGTCCTGATCATCAACGGCCACCCTCCGGACGCCGCCGCTCGTCGCATCGGAAGGCTGGATCTGGGCCCCTCCTGGAACCTTCAATCCCTGTCCTTCGTCCCGGGCGTGAACCTCTCGGAGCTGCGCGCCTTGACCGAAGCCCTGGCTCTCTCGCCGGACGAACTCAAGGCCCAGGCCGGCATGGCGGCCATGCTGGGCGAGCGCGGCGTCAGCCACGTGATCCCCAACGATCGGCTCTTCGTTGAAGTGGGAGAGCGGGATGTCTTGATGCGCCGCATCACCGATGATGGCCTGGTTCTGGTGCGGCCTTCCCAGTCCCCGGAGGAGGGAACCCCCTCGGCCGACCTGGCCCCTGGAAGCGCGGACGGCCAGACGGCCGAAGTCCCGGTGGCAGAGCTGGCCAGTCTCATGGCCGCGCGGGAGGAGGTTGCCGCCTGGTATGAGGAGATGTCCAGATATCTGGACCTCTCGTTCGTGGAAGAGCTCTCTGAAGACTGGGACGTGCTGGTCGCCGACCTGGAGTCGGGCAACCGGATCAAGGTCACGGCGGCCGCCAAGGCCTTCCTCGAGAGAGGAGAGGACTCGATCCAGCCCCTCACGCANNTCCTCGGAAGAGGAGCGTCCCCGTCTCCTGGCCTGCCTGGAGAGCTTCGAGGCTCCTGCCGTGGGAGAGACCCTGGTGGCCTTCCTCTCCCACCCTTCTCGTCAGGTTCGGCAGGCGGCCATGCGGACCTTGGAGAAGCGCGACCCTCAAGCCCTGCAGACGGAGCTGGCCCGGCTTCTGGCCCAGAAGAACGCGCCGGTCGAGGTCCTGCTGGACTGCCTGGCCGCCGTGGGCGAGAACCAGTTCCGGGAACTCCTGCCCAGGGTCCTGCAGTTCTGTCGCTCGGCGGCTCCGTTGTTCACGGATCCCGACCCGCGCCTCCAGGCCCGGGCCTGCACCACTCTGGGCCAGTTGCAGGAACGCGATGGACTTCAAGCCCTGCTGCGTTGCCTGTCGCAACGCTTCAGCCTGTATCGCGCCCGCAGCCTCGAGGCCCGTTGCGCCGCGGCCCTGGCCCTGGCGCATTTCCCCGTCCTGGGCAACGACGCCCCGCGGGTGGAGCGTGCCCTGACTCGAGCCGCGCAGGATTCCGAGGCGGCAGTCCGGGCCGCGGCTCGCCTGGCCCTGGCCCGGATGCAGGCACGCCAGGGTTCGCTCTCCAGCGACCTGATCGAAACCCGCGCGCCCGGGACCCTGGAGGACACCCTGCTCGAACCCCTGCTCCCCACGGATCCAGCCGGTCCGTCTTCTCCAGACCTCGAGCAGGAGCTGGAGACCCTGGATTGGGAGGCTTCAGGAACCTCGACCCCGGTCTCCACGGAACCCGGCGATCTGCCTGGGGACCTGGACTTCCAGACCCTGCTGGGCTGGGGGGGCGCGGCTCCGCTGCCGCCGGGACCGACCGGCGAAGCCGTGGCCTGGGCGGACGGCACGTGGCCGGGATTGGTCCCCGACCCTGAACCCTCCACTCCCCGGGAGGTCCAGCCATGACGTCCGCCTCCTGGCCAGATGGCCACCTGACCATGCTCTACCTGGAACCCGCTCCCGAGGCACCGGAGTTGTCCCCGCATCGCCAGCAGGTGCTGATCCGGGCTTTGGAAGGCGCCTGCGCCGAGCACGGTGGAAGGATCATCCGGGAAGGACCTTCCGGTCTCCTGGCCGTGTTCCCCTCGGCCCGGAGGGCTTTGGACTGCAGCCTGGAGATCCAGAAGGCCACCGCGCGCTCCCCCCTCGGACAGAGCCTGCGGAGCGTGGCGCACACCGTCCAGGCGCCCCAGCGCGGATTTGCGCTGGGGGACTACTCCGGACCCG
>DCTU01000330.1 GCA_002329445.1 bacterium UBP9_UBA1432 | reverse complement strand
ACCCAGGAGCAGGGCCACCCGACCTCCAGGCTGAGAGAGGTGCTCCCGGATCTGGTGCAACTCCGCGTCCCGTCCGACCATGGCGGAGGACTCCGGCACGCCATAGAGGCGGAACTGTTGCTTGCGGAACAAAGACAAGGCCACCCCCGGGCGTTCCCAGAAGAAGCCGGCCAGCAGGCTTCGGCGCTCGTTCATGAAGAGGGCCAGCGCGGAGGCGTCGACGACCTCCACCCGACTTCGGATGGACGCCGGCTCCGCAGTCGCATCGAGGATCTCGGCGACCAACTTGTCCTTTTCTGGTCGGGAGAGGTCGAGGTTCGTGAACAGGAGATACCTGTCGGGCTCCGCCTTCAAGAACTCGGACACATCGTTCCAGCCCCCCCGGATCGCCGTCTTCAGGGCAGAAAGTCGCGACCCGGGATTGCCAGACAGGACGCTCTTGAACTTGACCTGGATGACGTTGCGGCCTTCGCGAAGGAGAGTGCCCGGGGAGAGTTGTCGCGCCTGGTCCGCGTCCAGATGGATCCATATGTCGACGCCACCGTCCGGCACGCTGCGTCGGCCTGTGGTGAGAGGCACGCCTCCCACCCTGAAGGCCTCCCAGCCCGCGACGGCGTCACAGAAAACGGCGAAGCGGCCGGGCCCCTCGTCCCCCCAAGAGGAAACCAGGCGCTCGACCTCAGCGGGCGTGATCGCGGTTCCGAAACGCAGGTTCATCAGCTTGGCAATCGCCGGGACGGCGTCCTTTCAAATCGCTGAATCACAGGTTGACGAGGTCCAGTTGTTCCGCCCGGACGACCGGCAGGGCAGTGGCGCGTGGTGAACCGTTCCGCTCGGGATGCTGGTCCAGGCGGCCGCCGTGGAGCATCAGGCCGGCGTCCCGCCAAGCCTGCAGGCGCGCGAACAGATCCCGCACTGCCTCTTCCTCCAGGTCCGTTACGAACCGAAAGGCCGAGGCTGCCAGGAAGGCGTGGTCGAGTTCGAAGGCCAGCCAGGCGCGGTCGAGCTCGTCGGCGGCCCGGCCGGCGGTGTTGGAACCAGCGAAGATGTCAAGCACGACGTCGCCGGGCTGGGTCAGGAACTTGATGAAGAAGCGAGGCAATTCGGCCGGGAATCGAGCGGAGTGGCCGGAGATCCCGGCAGTCTTGCAGTAGCGGAGGTATTGCGAGTTGCTCTCGGTGTTCGGGTTCTCGAGGAGGTTCGACGGGATGGCGCCGCCGTTGTCCTTGTCAAAGCCCATGCTGATGTCGTGGCCGGATGGCCGCTTCTTGGCGGAGTAGAAGCCCTCCGGATCCTTGAGGAGCTTGCGCATCCTGGCAGAATAGGGGGCCAGGACGTTGCGGACATCGGCCTTCGGGTTGTCCGACTTGCTGAACCACCAGACTGTGTTCACCGCGTCCTTGGCCCGGATCTTGCGCTTGTTCACCCACTCGATCGGGGACGGGAGCTTGGCCGGGTTGTACCAGAAGAATTCCTCAGCCAGGCGAAAATCGAGTTCATCGCAGAAGCGCAGCAGGACCCGGAAGTTGTAGAGGGAGCGAACCGGGCGGCCCTTCTCATACGCACCGCCGAGATCGAGGACAAAGTTCCCCGTCTCCTTCAGGACCCGGTGCACCTCCCGGGCGAACCGGGTCAACCAGTCGACGTATTCCTCCTGTGGCTTGTTTCCGTAGTCCTTCTGGCGTTGAAGGGCAAAGGGTGGGGAGGTGACCACCAGGTCCACGCTCCCCTCCGGAATACGCTGGAGGAGTTCGAGCGAGTCGCCGACGATGGCCCGTCCGGACCGTGTCTGATAAAGAGCGGAAGGCAGGTCGCTGAACCAAGAGGGAACCATCAGTATTCCTCCAGACCGTTGACCCAGCTCGCGAGGACCTTCCAAGTGAGTTGGCCCGTCCGCATCCTGCGACCGTCGGCCTGGAGCCAGGCATGGTGGCCCAGGCAAGTGGGGTCGCGATGGACGCAGGTGGTTCCGGTCGCACCAATCGCCAGCTTCTCGAGGAAGCTCTCGTCGGACTTGGAGCTCGGCATGGCAGTTCCTTGTCTCTTCTGGTTCTGCGCTTGATTGGACCTGAAGCCGCCATCTACAGCGGGATTGAGCAGCAATGGCAGGTTCGACAGGCCCCGCGCCGGCTCCCCGTCTCGTCAGGTGACGCTTTGCCGCGCCGGGGCCAGGGGGTCTTGGAGGTCTTCAGAGTCATGGGCCTTCGAGCCGTGGCAGGGGCTCTTGTCTGGAGAGATGGCGACAATGAGGCTTGATAGTCTACTCACCACTTTACTTAGCAGTTTACTAGGCAGTTATGCCGAACGCTATAGTTCCGTGCCGCGAGTTCTCATCCCTGGTGCCGACGCCGGTATCGAAGGTTGGGCGCTCGGCGGCTCCTTTCGGTAGGCTCGACCTCCTGAGATGCCTCAAGCCGCCTAAGCCAGATACCCACGGCCGAGCGACTGAGTCGCAACCACTCCCCGATCTCCACGGTCGAGAGCGGGCCCTCGCGCTCCAGTAGTGCCAGGATCTCCTGGCCGCGCTCCAGGCTCCTCTTCTGCACGGGACGAGTTTCCGTCGCCTGTTCTTCGGGCACCGGCTCNNAGGGAGTAGGTGGCCCATCGCCGGGTGCCTTCCCGTTGCAGGACGCTCATCTCGACCAATTCCGTCAACTCTCGAGTGGCGACCCGGGAGTCGGCCCCGGTCAACCGGCAGTAGATGGCGTTGCTCAGTTCCTTGCCGTGGCGCAGCCAGGCCAGCGCCTGCCGTTGTCGCTCGTGCAGGGGGCGATCCTGCGCGACCTGCTCCAGCCAGGTCAGCGTCTCCTGGTCGAACATCGTGTGGTTCGGCAAGGCCAGGCGGAAGCGTGTCAGGCTCACGTCGAACTCGGGCGGGCTCATCCCGGCCCGGCGCAGGCTTTCCAGCATGGATGAAAGCCCGGTCCCGCGGTTCTCGCACAGGGTTCCCGGGAGGCCCTCCGGCTCCAGGTCCTCGAGCAGCCGCATGAGGGCCTGGTTGCGCGAGGACTGCACGCCGACCGTGCCCAGCTCGTCCAGGGAGACGGGCCCGAACAGCCCGCCGGGGCTGACGACCTCGAGGCGATCGGGAAACATCAGCACCTGCACCTGGGCTCCCCGGGCGGCCGGGGAGAGGTCGCGGTGTCCCAGGGCGTTGACGATGGCCTCCCGGAAGACCTCTTCGGGGTACTCCCAGAGATCCTC
>DCTU01000140.1 GCA_002329445.1 bacterium UBP9_UBA1432 | reverse complement strand
CCAAACCCCAAGCACACCGAGTTGCTCACCTAGACGCGAGAAGTCGCCTGGCAAAGGGGCTTCAAAGCAGAGCGGATGATCGAAATGCGGATGCTGGAGTTCAAGCCGCCAGGCATGCAGCATGGGCCTTGGCACCGACACACCGCCCACGCTCNNCGGCAGGCCCCTCCCGGCCAGATGGGCCCGAATCTGGTGCTTTCGACCGGTCTGGGGACAGGCCTGGATCAGGAGAGCCCGGCCGGCCGAAGCCAGGACCGTGAACTCGGTTCGCGCTGCACTTCCCCCACTCTCCAGGATGGGAACGGCCCCTCCCCGTCGCAGCGGAGCGCCCAATGGGCGGGTCTCAAGCCAGGATGCCGGCGGAACCCTCCCCGCCGTTCGGACCAGGGCCAGATACGATTTCCGCACGAGGCGGCCCTCGAACTGCCTGGCCAGGCCAGGATTGGCCCGCAGGCTCCGCGCCAGGAGGACCACTCCGGAGGTCTCCATGTCCAACCTCTGGTGGATTCCCAGGTAGCCGGCCTGCCCATCGCGTCGGGTCAGAAAGGCTTCGAGCAGGCCCAGCAGGTGCGGTCGGGCCGGGTCCAGGTTGGCGTGCATGGGCAGTCCAGCGGGCTTGTCCAGCACCAGCAGGTCCTCATCCTCGAAGAGGATCCGCTCCGGCCCCAGCTCCGGCACAGTCTGGGGCGCAGGGCGCCGCACGCGCAGGTCGACCCAGACTCCCGGGGCCAGCACCCAGGCCGGATTCCGCATCGGAGTTCCTTGGACCCGGACCGATCCGGCCAGGATCCACGAGCGCACCCGAGACCGTGAGATCCCCGGGGGGAGTCGGAGGCGCAGGGCCTCGTCCAGTCGCTCGGGGGCCACCGTCCGAAACCGGAGGGAGAGATCCGCAAGACCCGGTGGGTCCTGCGGGGGACGGCGGTTGGAGAAGGCGTCGCGTCGCGGCATCGCGACCGGATTCTCCGCCGCGACCAAGTTCCTTCCCATCCCGGACGGGTGGGCGCATTCCTGGGCGATCCCTCTCGCGAGGCTTCACGTCCGACGACCACCAGGTCGCTCGGAAGCCCTGCCGGGAGGAGTCCTCCCGACGCTCAAAGAACTCCTGTTTCCCTGGGAAGTCGAGCCGCAGGGCCGCCCCTTCGAGGGGGCGCCGCCCACGCGCAGGCTCCTGCCCGCCCCCACGACCGCACCCCGACCCGGATGAGGACTCTTTGGACAACGTGACCCCGTCGACCCTGGTGGAGGTGCTGGCGCGCCGAGCCGCCGACACGCCCGACGGGCTGGCCTTCCAGTGGCTGGCAAACGGCGAGGTCGAGAGCGTCCGGCTGACCTGGGGCGAGTTGGACCGCCGTGCCAGGGTCCTGGCACGTGACCTGGAGACCCGCGGGATGCGAGGCCGTCCGGCCCTCCTGCTCTTCCCCGAGGACGGGCTGGACTTCCTGGTGGCCCTCTTCGGCTGCTTCCAGGCCGGTGTGGTGGCCATCCCGGCTCCGACGCCGCGCTTCTCCAGCCGGCTGGAGCGGTTGAGGACCCTGGTCGAGGATGCCCGACCGGCCCTGTCCCTGACGACGAAGGGCCTGGCTCCGCGTTTCCGGGACGGCCTGGACCTGGCCTGTCTGGCCTTGGAGGACTGTCTGCCGGGCGACCCTCCCCGCCTGCCCCTCCCCTCTCCAGACGATCTGGCCTACCTTCAGTACACCTCCGGCTCGACCTCCAGTCCACGCGGCTGCCGAATCACCCACCGCAACCTGCTCGGCAACCTGCGAATGCTCGAAGAGGCCTGGGAGATCCCGGAGGAAGGCGCCATCGTCTCGTGGCTTCCCCTCTTCCACGACATGGGGCTGGTTGGAGACGCGCTGCACGCAGTCCTGGCGGGGTGCCCCTGCATCCTGATGGGGCCCCTGGCCTTCCTGGCCCGTCCCATGCGCTGGCTGGAGGCTATTTCGAGGTTCCGGGCCTTCTCCAGTGGGGCTCCCGACTTCGCCTACGACCTGTGCGTCCGGCGCACGACGCCCGAGGAGCGTGCCCGGTTGGATCTGCGGTGCTGGAAGGTGGCCTGCAACGCCGCCGAGCCGGTTCGAGCCAGCACCCTGGAGCGCTTCGCCGCCGCGTTCGCCGACTGCGGCTTCGACCCGGCCAGCTTCCGCCCGTCCTATGGCCTGGCCGAGGCCACCGCCCAGGTGACCACCGGTCCCCCCACCCTCCTGGGGGTGGACCTCGATGCCTTGGGCAAGGGACGGGTGGAGGTCGGCCCCCACGCCCTGGTCGGTGCCGGCACACCGTGGGCCGGTTGTCGCGTGGAGATCGTGGACCCCGAGAGCGCAAGACCCTGTCCGCCGAATCGAATCGGCGAGATCTGGGTGGCCGGTCCGCACGTGGCCGAGGGCTACCAGAACCGCCCCCAGGAATCCGAGCGGGTCTTCCGCGCCCGCCTGGACGGAGAGCCAGGCCTCTTCCTGCGGACCGGAGACCTGGGCTTCCAACGCGAAGGAGTTCTCTTCGTCACGGGCAGGCTCAAGGATGTCCTGATCATGAACGGCCAGACCTTCTACCCGCAGGATCTGGAACGGACGGCCGAGTCATGCCACGAAGCCTTCCGCCCGGGCCACGGCGCGGCCTTCCCCATCGAGGTGGAGGAGCGCGAGCGCGTCGCTTTCGCCTGGGAACTGGCCTCCGGAGAGGTCGACCGCGAAGAGGCGGTCTCCTCCCTGCGGCGGGCCCTGGCTGCTGAGCACGGCCTGGACCTGCAGGCCATCGCCCTGGTCCGCAAGGGGACCCTCCCCCGCACCTCCAGCGGGAAAGTGCAGCGCCACGCGTGTCGCCAACACTTCCTGGGAGGGGGGCTTCAGGAGGTGATGCGCTGGACCGCCCCTGTACCTGGCGGAGAAGAGCCGGCTCTCCCCCCCGGCGCGGAACCCGCCGCGCTTCAGGAGTGGATCCTCTCCTGGATCCAGGCCCGGATCGGGGTGCCTTGCCGGCATCCCGACCAAAGCCTTTGGGACCTGGGGCTGAACTCTCTGGCGGTGATGGAACTCGTCGAGGGGTTGGAGCGCCGGCTGCACCGCCCCGTAGCCCCCCTCCTGCCCTGGGCCCATCCCACGCCGGGCGAGCTTGCCGCGGCCCTGTCCGGCGAGTCCCCTCGGAAGGTCCGGACCGTATCGCCTGGGCCGGCTCCATCGGACGAGCCCGTCGCCGTGATCGGGATGGCCTGTCGCTTCCCCGGAGGAGTCGAGAATCCCGAATCCCTCTGGGAGCTCCTNNGGGGGATTCCTGAGCCAGGTCGACCGCTTCGACTCGGCCTTCTTTGGACTGGATCCGGCCGAAGCGGATTCCATGGACCCCCAGCAACGCCTCCTCATGGAGGTGGCCTGGGAGGCCCTGGAGGATGCCGGGGTCCCGCCGGGCTCTCTGCGGGGCAGTGCGACGGGTGTCTTTGTGGGCTTGTGTTCCCACGACTACGAGACGCTGCTGGCCCGCCAGGGTCAGCGCGGCCCTTGGACGGGCACGGGCAACGCCGCCAGCGTGGCTGCGGGTCGGCTCTCCTACCACCTGGGGGTGCAGGGCCCCAGCCTGGCCGTGGACACCGCCTGCTCGTCCTCCCTGGTCGCCGTCCACCTGGCCGTCATGAGCCTGCGAGCCGGTGAATCCCGAATGGCCCTGGCCGGTGGGGCCAACCTTGTGCTGCTTCCCGACAACAGCCAGTATTTCCACGACCTGGGTGCCCTGGCGCGGGATGGCCGCTGCAAGAGCTTCGACGCCGCAGCCGACGGCTACGTGCGCAGCGAGGGCGCCGGCATGGTGATCCTCAAACCCCTCTCAGCCGCCCGGCGCGACGGGGACCGGGTGCTGGCGGTGATCCGCGGAAGCGCCACCAACCAGGACGGTCGCAGCAACGGCCTGACGTCTCCCAACGGCCGAGCCCAGGAGGAGGTCCT
>DCTU01000260.1 GCA_002329445.1 bacterium UBP9_UBA1432 | reverse complement strand
AGGCGCCTGGCCATCCGGAGTTCGGCCGACTGGCCGAGGAGGACCGCCCCGCGCCGGGGGGGCCTGGTGGGAATGGGAAGGTGACTCCGATCCGCAGGACAGGCCGCCAGGGGCAGGCCGTGCAAGCCAGCTCGGGTGCCGTGGCCGTGACCTCGGACGAGGAGGAAGAGGAGGACCTCGAAGAGGAGGCCGCTCCATCCGGCCGGCAACGTCCAACCCTGGACCCTGTGGCCCTCCACGGTCTGGCCGGGGAGTTCGTGCGCCTGGTGGAACCCGAGACCGAGGCCGACCCCGCCGCCCTGCTCTTCTCGCTTCTGCTGGCCGCCGGGCATTGTTTTGGCCGAGGCCCGTTCTTTCTCCACGAGCGCAACATCCATCGGACCAACCTCTTCGGGCTTCTCGTTGGGGACACGGCAAGCGGTAGGAAGGGGACCTCTTGGGGTTGGGCCCAGGACCTGTTTTGGCTGGCAACCCAGGACCTGCCCGAGGCCTACCGGGTGCGCATCCGCTCGGGCCTGTCTTCGGGTGAAGGCGTCCTGGAGGCCATGCGCCCCCCAACCCCGCCGGACGTTCCAGAGGGGAAGGAGCCCCCTCCGCTGCCCCTCCATGACCCCCGGGTTTTCGTCCTGGAGGGTGAGTTCGCGGGCATCCTCAAGAACTTCGAACGGAAGGGGAACACCCTGAGTTCCATCCTGCGAAGCGCCTGGGACGGCATCCCGATCGGCACGTTGACCCGCAACCCTATCACAGTGGAAGAGCATCATCTCACCCTGCTGGCCCACGTGACCCCGACCGAATTGGCCCTCCTGCTGCCCCAGGTTGAAACCGCGAACGGCTTCCTGAACCGCTTCCTCGTGGTCTTCGTTGAACGCTCCAAGTCCTTGCCCGAGGGAGGGAGCCTGCCCCGAGAAGCTACCCTGCCCCTCGCTGGCCGCCTGCGGGAGGCCATCCTCTGCGCCCGCAACGTGGAACGGGTAGAACGCGACGAGGGCGCCCGGAAGGTCTGGAGGCATGTCTACGAGGACTTGGCGTGCGGGCATCCAGGCCCGATGGGGTCCGCAACCTCTCGGGCCCTGGCCCAAGTCTCCCGTCTGTCCCTCATCTATGCCCTCTTGGACTGCGACCGCGTGATCCGGGGGGAACACCTGCTGGCCGCCGTGGCCGCCTGGAAATACTGCTATGACTCCGCCGGCATGGTCTTCGGCGATTCGACCGGGAACAAGACGGCCGACAAGATCCTCCACGCCCTGCGCCGGGAGCCCGAGGGGCTGACCAGGACCCGGATCGTTCGAGAAGTGCTGCAAGGGAACTGCCCCCGCGAGAAGCTCGTGGCCGCCCTGGCCCTGCTCAAGAAATACCACCTGGCCGAGGCCCAGAGGATACCGCCGGTGCCGCCAGCCCGGAAGGCCTCGGAACTGTGGAGGGCATCATGAGGGGCAACCTGGTGCAACTGGCTCAAGAGGCCCTCTTTGGGCCGGGGCAAGAGGAGCCCCGCCCCTCTCTGACCGTGGTTCACCCTGCGCCCGCTATCGACCCCGGACGCTCGGACGCTTCGGACGCTCGGGAAGCCGTCCAAGGGGACTCCGACTCCCTGACCTTCGACCCGGAAGCGCCCCTGGTTGCCAACCTCTTCGACCGGGTGAACCTGGCCTGGCTTCGGAGCGCCCGCGCCGGGTCCGCCCCCGAGGCCGGCCTGGCCTGGCTGGAAGCTCAAGCTCGGGACCTGGCCCCGGACCTCGGGGAGGATGACCTGGCCGTTCTGGTGACCCGCGTCCTTGGCCGCCTGTGTGCCCTCTCGCCCGCGCCGGGCCGTGACCTGGCCGAGAGGGCCTGGGACCTGCTCGGAGGGGACGCAGGCCGCCAGGAGGAGCCGCTGCCGGCCCCGGCCCGCCCGGACCTGTTCCTGAAGGTGGATGCCCGCGAACTGGTGGCCGTGGTGCCTCCGCCCTCTCCGCCAGAGGGGCTGCCTGAGACCTGCCCGGCTTGCAAGAGCCGATCGCCCAAGTGGAAGGCCCTGGAAGGTGGCCGCCGGTTCCTGTGTGGCCGATGTTGGAAGGGCCTGGACTGGCCCGAGGAGGCCCGATGACCGGCGCCCAACTGGAACTGCTGCCTGGTGCCTGCCCTGCTCCGACCGGGACGGGTGACCAGTGGGCAACCCCGCCTGCCCTCTTCGAGGCCCTGGACAGGGAGTTCGGGCCCTTCGTCCTTGACGCTGCCGCCCTGCCTGGGAACGCCAAGTGCGCCCGGTTCTGGACCCCGGCCGAGAATGGCCTGGCTCAACCCTGGGGGCCGGGCCCGACCTGGTGCAACCCCCCATATTCCGACCCGGGGCCCTGGTGCCGAAAGGCCGTGGCTGAAGCTCTGGCGGGGAACCTCTCGGTTCTGCTCCTGCCGGCTNNCACGGGCTGGGAACCTCTCGGTCCTGCTCCTGAAGTCCGACACGGGAACCACCTGGTTTCAAGAGGATATCGCCGGGCAGGCCGAGGTGATCTTCCTGCGACCCCGAGTTCGATTCGTGGGGGCGCCTGCGCAGGCCCCGTTCCCCTCCCTCCTCGCCGTCTATCGCCCGGGCCTGGACCTCCCCCTTTCGCCGTGGAGGTGCTGGAACTGGAAGGAGGCCCGCCTGTGAC
>DCTU01000244.1:4127-12865 GCA_002329445.1 bacterium UBP9_UBA1432 | reverse complement strand
CAGTACGCGGCCCGCCTTCAGGCCGAATCCCAGGCCAAGGCGGCCCAGGCTGCGGCTTTGAAGACCCAGGCCAACGAGCTGGTGGCCACGGCTGCCGGCGAGCGCACCCTGGCCGTCGGCGAAGCCCAGCAGGCCACCTCCGAGCGGGCTCAGGCCGCCTCCGAAGCGCTGCTGGCCGGCGACCTGAAGAGCGCCGCCCGAACTCACCGCGAGGAGGGCCGCCGCCTGTCGGGTGAGGGCAATCGCCTGGTGGGCGAAGGCCGCGCCGACGTGGATCGGGGCTTCGCCATCGAGCAGGCGGGCAAGGATCTGCAAGAAGAGGGCATGCTGCTCTTCGATCAGGGCCGCGAGGTGGAAGAGGAGGCCCGCCTCCAGGAGCGCCAGGGCATCGACCAGATCCGCCACGGTCTGGACTGCGAGGCCGACGCGCGCGTCGAAGAGCGCGATGCCCTGAAGAAGTTCCGTCAGGCCCGCCAGCGCGAAGAGACGGGACGGCGCCACGAGAACCAGGGAATCGACCAGATCCAGGCGGGCTTCGTGGTGGAGTCGGCCGGACGCGAGCTCTCCCAGGAGGGTCTGGAAGAGTTCCAGGACGGCCGTTCTCTGGAGATCCAGGGCCGCCGCAAGGAGAATCGGGGCCGGGCCATGCTCCTGGAGGCCCGCCGCCTGCTTGAAGAGGCGCGCGGTGACGCCGAGCAGGGCTTCCGGCTGCGCGAGAAGGCCCGCAACCTCGAGCACGAGGGCCTGCGCCTGGTGGCCGAGGGCGAGCAGATGATGCGCGCAGGCGGCATCGTGACCGAGAAGGGTCNNCCCCCTTCCTGCCCCCCCGGTGGACCTCCTCCGGGGGTTCTTCTTGAGATCGGATGATGAACCCACCCCCTGAGCAGACCCGAGTGCCCCGGACCTGCGCGGGTCCTGGCCGCTCGGCGGCCCGAATTCCCGAGGTCTTCCTGGCGGGCGCGATGATCGTCCTGATCCTGGGCAGCATCCACTTCCGCTGGTGTGCCGACGGTCTGCTGAGCCGGGAAGAATACGCCAAGCACCTGATCTCCGCCACGCTCCAGAACCGCATCCTGGCGCAGGCCTCCAGCCCCTCCGAGTGGCTGGTCAGCGCACTGACGGGGGAGAGCCAGTACCCCCCGCTGGCCTCCTGGTGGACCGGAGTCTGCTTCCGAGTACTGGGAGTCAGCGAACACGCCGCCTTCCTCAGCAATCTGTGCTGGATCTTCCTCCTGCTGGTCGCGGTGTACCTGTCCACGCGCAGGCACGCCGGCCCCGCGCTCGCGACCCTGGCCACGCTGCTGACCGGGACCTCCAGCGTCCTGGTCTCGACCACGGTCGCCTATACCCCCGACGTGTCGCTGAGCGCGCTGGCCTTCCTCGGACTGGCGCTGCTGGCCGACGATCCCTCCCTGTCGCGTCGCGGACGTGCGCTGGCCTTTGGAGTGGTGCTCGGCGCCAGCCTGCTCTCCCGCTACCTGGCAGTCTGGTACTTCGTCCTCCCGATCGCCTGGCTGGCCGGAGTCGGATTGTGNNCTGGCTGGCCGGAGTCGGATTGTGGCAGGCTGGCTGGCCGGAGTCGGATTGTGGCAGGCTGGCTGGCCGGATCGCCTTCGATTCCTGGGGGGGCTGACACTTCTGGCGGGGTACACCGTCGGATTCCTGCACAGGATGTACGGGGGGAGGCACCACCCCATGCTGGAGGGCGGCGAGGTGCTGGTGGTGCTGGGCTCCGCCGTGGCCCTGGCCGTGCCGCTCTGGTTCCTGTCCCGAAAATGTCTGGATGCCGGAAAGGACAACCGCCTGGGAAACCTCCTGGGCAGCCTGGTCGTGGCCTGGGCCATGTCGGTCACCACCTACGTGCACATCTTTCCCGCCTTGCTGCCACTGCTGGGTCCGGATCCCATGATGCCCCCGGACTGGTCCTGGCATCACAACTGGGAGGGGCATGTGGACATGGCGCGCCGGTTCATGCCTGGCTTTTCGGGCCTGCTCATGATCGGGACGCTCTTCTGTTGGCGCCTGCGCGACACCCGCCTCTTCGCGCTGTCCTTCCTGGCCGGTGCCTATGGGGTCGTGACCTCGCCCCATCCTTGCCTGGACTACTACGCCGGTCCCCTGGTCCCCCTGGGAATCGTCCTGGCGACGCGCTGGATGGGACTCATGCCCTCCCTGCTCCGCGTGCCCGTGGTGGGGGTCCTGCTTGCCGTGGGCCTGGCTCAGGGCGTGGCCGTGACGGGAAGGTTTCCCGTCTCCGACCGGACCGGCCTCCAGGCCTACCACCGGGTGGCTCCCTACCCTCTGAGCCTGGAGGAATACCGGTTGGCGGATGCCCATCTTCGTGCCCTCAACGAGGACCTGGCCCGCTCGCTTCCGACTCCCAGCGGCGTGGCGCTGGCTGTCGAGACCGAGGGGAGCCACTCCAGCGCCTTTGACCGCAATGCCCTTCAGTTGATGGCCTTGTTCCAGGGACATCCGCTGGCCTGGCATGCCATGTTCTTTCGGCAGGGCCGCTTGATGGTGCTTCAGCCGCGCAGCGAGGTGCGGGCCTGGGCCATCGAAGAGGCCGGAGGCAAGGTGATCGGCCCCAGGAGTTCCACACCGGAGATACCCCTCCGGGCCGTCGTCCTGGTTGCGCTGCCCCAGAATCTTTCCGCCAGGAAGGCCTCGATCGAGACCTCGACCCGGCAGGAGTGGCGCGTGGAACGCGTCCTCCCCATGCCCTTCGGACATGAGGCATGGATCATGGGGGCGGAGCGAACACGCGCGATCGAAGACCGTCCCGGGAGCCCGGCGGCGGGTTCCTCGGCGTCTGATCCAGGGGTCGAGGCGCCTCGGCAGGTGCTGGAAGTCCTCAGGCTTCCAGAATCCCTCCTGCCCCGGTAGCACGCCTCCAGAGCCGTCCGCCACGGCCATCCGGGCCCACGGATCGACGTGCGGCGAGTCGGACGCCCCGTGGTGCCCGGCCGCGCTTCCGGTTCAAGACATACCCCACCGCCCCTTCGAAAGAGCCATTGCCCCCGGGGCCGACATCATGGGATTCCTGCAGGCGACCCGCAGGGGCCATCCCCAGAGCCGGGGGGCATCGGCTGGCCCGAGATCAAGAACCCGGAATGCAGAACGCCCCCGGTTGCGAGAGCCGAGGGCGTTGGTAAAGAGGCCGCGGGGTCGACACAGTTCCGTTGTGTCGATGGGTGGCCGCCGGAGGTTTCACGCCCCGGACGGGCCGCCAAGTTGGCTTTGTTTGTTCGCCCACGCGTCCTCTTTGACCTGATTGTAGCGTTCCTCCCGTCTCAGGAGGATGATCCAGATCAGGTCCGCACCATCCCGCTCCCCGGCAGGGAGCCTCGCCTCCTCCGGCGTATTCAGCCCCAGGTGGGGAAGAGGCGCCGGCTGGCATCCAGGGAGGGGAGACCTGAACGAGGCCTGCACGCCGTCCCCTTGCCCCGAGATCTCGGGAACCCGAGTTGGTCTGCGGAGGATGGGAACTTGAACTCCGACCCCGGCCGGATCCTGGTAGTGGACGATCAGGGCGTCAACCGATTGCTGATGGTCCACTACCTGGAGGACAACGGATTCCTTCCAACCTCCGTCCCCTCGTGCGAAGAAGCCCTGGAGAGGATCTCCAACGAGGAGTTCGACCTGGTCCTGCTGGACATCATCATGCCCGGGATGGGTGGCCTGGAGCTTCTTCGCCTGCTGCGCGAGAGGTACACCCTGACCGAGCTGCCGGTCATCATGGCCACGGCCAAGAACGAGAGCTCGGACGTGGTCGACGCCATGGAGCTGGGGGCCAACGACTACATCACCAAGCCGGTCGACGTCCCGGTGGCCATCGCCCGCCTGCGCACCCACATGCACCTGCGCCGGATGGACCGCCAGTTGCGCGAGAGCGAGGAACGCTACGCCCTGGCCGTTCGCGGCGCAAACGAAGGGCTGTGGGACTGGGACCTGCGCAATGGCCGGGTCTATTACTCTCCCCGCTTCAAACACATCCTGGGAGCCGAGGAGGACGCCGTCGGCGCCTCCCCTCGCGAGTGGCTGGACCGCATCCACGTCGAGGATCGCGAGCGGGTGATGGGCGACATCCAGGAGCACCTTCGGGGTCTTCTCCCCCACTTCGAGTCGCAACACCGGGTCGTCCACGAGGACGGCACCTATCGCTGGGTCCTGGCCCGGGGGCTGGCCGTCCGCGACGAGTCAGGCCAGGCCTATCGGATGGCGGGTTCCCTGGCGGACATCACCACCTCCCAGATGTATGACAACGCCACGGGGCTTCCCGGGCGCCAGCTCCTGCACGATGTCCTGGAACGTTCGCTGGCCCGGGTGAACCGCAAGATGGACAGCCAGTTTGCGGTCCTGGTGGTGGCCATCGACCAGTTCGACCTGCTGGCGGCCAGCCTGGGGCAGTCCGAGGGCAACCGTCTACTGGCCCACGTGGGCCGCCGCCTGCAACTGGCCAGTCGGGCCTCGGACACCGTGGCCCGACTGGAGGGAGCCCGCTTCGGGGTCCTGCTGGACGACATCCGCCATATCAGCGACGCCATCCGGGTGGCCAACCGCATCGCCATGACCCTGCGCGACCCGATCCGGGTGGCCGACCAGCACTGCCGGATCACCGCCAGCATCGGCATCGCCGTTTCCAAGACCGGATACGACCGGCCCGAGCACCTGCTGCGCGACGCCAACACGGCCCTGGCCCAGGCCCGCAGCCAGGGTGGCGACCGCCCCGAGATGTTCGATCGCAAGATGCAGTTGCAGGCCGAAGAGAGGCTGCGGCTGGAGTCCGACCTGCGCCAGGCGGTGGATCGTCAGGAGTTCGCGGCATTCTATCAATCCATCGTCTCGGCTGCCGACGAAAGCCTGGAGGGCTTCGAGGCCCTGATCCGCTGGCGCCACCCCCACCGCGGGATGGTCCACCCGGCCCAGTTCCTGCCCATCTGCGAGCAGACCGGCCTGATCGTCCCGGTGGGAGCCTGGGTGTTGCGCGCGGCAGCCGAACAGGCCCATCGCTGGCACGAGATGCACCCCGCCCTGGGCCGGCTCACCCTCAACGTCAACCTCTCCGCGCGTCAGATCGCCGAACCGGATCTGGTCGCCTCGGTGGCCCGGATCCTCAAGGAGACCCACCTGGATCCCACCCTCTTGCGGCTCGACATCACCGAAGACCTGCTGGTCCAGAATCTGGAATCGACCCTGGAGACCTTGCGGGCTCTGCGCGACATGGGCCTTCGCCTGGGCCTGGACGGCTTCGGCACAGGCTACTCGTCACTGAGCCACCTTCACCGGCTTCCCATCGAGTATCTGCAGATCGACCGATCCTTCGTCCAGCAACTGGAAACAGACGAAGATGCCTGGGAGACCGCGCGTCTGATGGTCACGATGGCCCGGCATCTGGGGCTGAGGACCATCGCCACCGGCGTCGAGACCCGCGAGCAGGCCAACCTGCTGCGGACCCTGGAGGTGGACTCGATGCAGGGCTACCTCTTCTCGCGCCCCGTCGACGCCGACCGGGCCACGGCGCTCCTGGAGGAGAACCTGACCGCTTCGCGCTCGTCCTGATCCCGGCTCAGGCCTTCTCGGCGAAGTGCTCGACGACCCGGTCCCAACCGGTCTGCTGGACGAACTCCAGCGCCCGGTAGGTCTCTTCATACGTCCGTGGGTCCGTGTGGTTGGGGAAGTGCAGACCCCGAGCGCTGTAGTCGAAGCCGGTCAGCGGCAGGTAGATGCTCATCCCGCTCAACTCGCCATCCCGACGGGAGGTGTAGGCGTTGGAGCGGACCATGCCCCCCTCCAGGACCCCCAGGACCTCCTCGGCGGCCTCTTTCAGGCCCGCGTCCTGCACCTTGGGACTCGTGGCCAGCAGCCGGGCGAAGGCCCCCAGGTCGCGATAATCCGAGTAGGGCTTGACCTTCTGGTTGCCCTCGGCGAAGCCCGGCGTCTTGGCGATCAGCTTGCGGATCACCTGGCGGTCGGTCGGGGTGGCCAGCAGGGCGTCAGCCAGCTTCTTGACCGCTCCGGTGCACTCCGGCATCCGGCGCAGATCCAACAGGGAGGCCGTCGGGAAGGTGTTGCCCAACTGGCTGCACTCCGAGACCAGGAAGTCGCCCATGTCCTCCGGTGAGACGGGTTTTCCCTGATCCCAGTTCTTGGAGGCCCTCTCCAGGGTCCGCTGCATGGGATAGGAGTCGAAGTTGTACTCCTGGGAGGCCACGTACCAGGTGGCGCCCTGCCCGACCTGACCGGCCACCTCGGCCTGCGCCATCAGGCAGGCGTCCATGACCAGCAGGTCCGGCTTCACGCCCGTCTGCTCCTGGACGCGTTCCATCACCCGGTCCACCTCGGCCACAGTCATGGTCTTGCGGCTGCGGTCATCCGAGAGGATCCCCAGGAAACCTCCCCCGTGATTGCTCAAGACCACCATGTAGTGTTCCGAGGGATAGTTCCGGATGCCCCAGACCAGGAAATCCTCCAGCCGAGCCGGGTTGCTCATGTCCTGGGGGCCGTGATCCGCCACCAGCCGGGAGTCGATCTTGCCGTCATGCTGGACCACCGAGGTGGAGACCCGCCGAGGCCAGGACGAGGGCGCTCCCTTGGCCACCTCGTAGCGGCGCACGCTCTCCCAGCGCTCGCGGTAGTCGTTGGGGGGCACCGGCTCGTCGGAGGCGCCCGAGCGCGGCGGCTCGGGGATGCGTCCCAACTCGGCCACCATGGCGATCTCGGGGCGGTCGGCGACCTCCTCCAGGCTCAGGAAGCCGTGGAAGACGTCCCGCTCGATGTCCGAGGCGTTGCCGTCCAGGTAGAAGAGAGCTGTCCACTCGCGAGGAGGAGCAGCAGGCGTCTTGGGCAGGCTGGGTCCGATGGGCGAAGTCATCAACATCCTCCAGGTCCATCCTGGCCCATCCCCCCCTCTGAAGAGTTGACCGGCTTGTTAGAATCCGGTCGAAAGGCCCCGGGAGCCCTGGGGCAGAATTGCCCGCCCCATGGGCATGCTGGCCAACCGCCTCGGCAAGAACCTCCGGCACCTGCGCAAGTGGGCTCGCCGCGAGGGGATCACCTGTTTTCGGGTCTACGACGGGGACATCCCCGAGCACCCCCTCACCGTCGACCTGTACGAGGGCAACGCCGTGGCCTGGGCGGCCATGCGCCGCCGCGACGAGACCCCCCTGGCCCGCCAGGAGTGGCTGGCCCAGGTCCGCCTGGAGGTGCTGGAGGGTCTGGGTCTGCGGCCGGAACAGCTCTTCCTCAAGGATCGACGTCCCGGAGGTCAGTACCGCAAGGCAGCCGAGGAGCGGGCCGAGATCACGGTCCAGGAGCAGGGGCTGAAGTTCCTGGTCAACCTCTCGGACTACCACGACACCGGGCTCTTCCTGGACCACCGGCAGACTCGGGCCCGGGTCGGCTCTCTGGCGCGAGGCAGGCGCTTCCTGAACCTCTTCTGCTACACGGGCAGTTTCACGGTGCACGCGGGCGCGGGAGGAGCCTTGGAGACCACCTCGGTGGACCTCTCGGCCCCCTACCTGGACTGGACCGAGCGCAACCTCCGTCTCAACGGCCTGACCGGCTCCGCCCACCGCCTGGTGCAGGCCGACATCCTGTCCTGGCTTCCCCGAGCAGCCCGTGAAGGGCTCTGCTACGACCTGGTGGTCTGCGACCCGCCGACCTTCAGCAACTCCAAGCGGATGGACGAGACGCTGGACCTGGGCCGCGACCACCCCCTCCTGCTGGCCCGGGTCCTGGACCTCCTGGCCCGCGGAGGCGAACTCTTCTTCAGCACCAACCACCGGCGCTTCGAGCTGGACTGGACCCCGCCGCGCGGAGTCCACCTCGAGGAGATCACCGACCAGACAATCCCTGTGGACTATTCAGGGCACCGCCCCCACCGCTGCTGGCACCTTCTCAAGGACTGACCCCCGGCAATCGGGCCACCTCCTGGCAATCCGCCCGCCCCTGCCGGCTGTCGGCGGCTCCCGAGCGGGGCCGATCGTGGAGCCTGGCTGGGGGAAGCACGGTCAACTCCAAGGTGTGCCCGCGAGGGTCCAGCACCAGGACGTGCAGGAATTCCACCTCCTCGCCGCGCTTGCGAGCGCGAGCCGTCTCGACCTCGAAGACCAGATCGGCCTGATCCAGGGCGTCGAAAACCCCCAACGGATCGTCGGTGTAGAGGTGGATGTCGATGTCGGAGCCTTGCCGGATGCTGCCCGTCAGGACCGAGCCGACCAGGCGGGGCTCATGCGCCTCCAGTCGCCGCATGTGTTCCAGGGCGATCCGGCGCATGGCCTGCAGGCGAGCCAGGCGGTCGTTTCCCCCCAGGGACTCGGACAGACGGATCAGCTCCTCGTGGATCTCCCGGTTGGTGGGCAGTTCCCGGGTTCCCAGCCGCCGAGCCGCCTCCCGCTTGGCGTGGAAGTATTCCTTGTGCTCGCGGGCGTACAGCAGGCGGGCCGCCTCCAGGGCCACCTCGCCGCGCCGGGATCGGCTCATCGGGGGCGGATCAGCACCTTGAGGGCGCCTCGCCGACCGGCCTCCGAGAAGGCCTCCAGGGCCTGGGAGAGGGGGAAGATCGACTGAATCAGCGGCTCCACGTGAACCCGACCCGCTGCCAGGGCACGCAGGGCCGGCGGGAAGGGCCCACAACGCGAACCGGTCAGGGTCAGCTCACGCACCACCAAGCCGGACAAATCCACGCTGACCGCCCCCGCCACGGTCGACTTCAGCACCACCCGTCCCCTCGGTCG
>DCTU01000244.1:0-4080 GCA_002329445.1 bacterium UBP9_UBA1432 | reverse complement strand
CAGAAGCGTCCGGATGCCCAGGGACTGCAGGAGGGCCAGCTTCTGGGGATGTCTTCCGACCGCGACCAGGTCACACCCCGACCAGGCCAGCACCTGGGCCATGAGGAGCCCGAGCTTGCCGTCTCCCAGGACCGCCACCCGGTCGGAAGGGGCCAGATGCAACTGCTCCAGCACCTCGACGGCAGCAGCCAACGGCTCGGTGAAGACCGCCGCCTCGTCGGGCACGCCGTCCGGGACCGGATGGAGGTTGGCGACCGGCAGGGCCAGGAGCTCCGCGAAGGCCCCGTCCAGGCCGGAGATTCCCAAGGTCCGACGCCCCGGACAATGCCGCGGGTCCCCCATCAGGCACCCGGGGCAGGCCCCGCAGCCACAGTTGATCTCCCCCACCACCCGACGGCCGATCCAGGAGGCCTCCTCACAGGCCTCGACCACCCCGACGAACTCGTGCCCCGGGATGCCTCGAAAGCCCTTGTACCCCCGCAGCAGCTCCAGGTCGGTGTTGCAGATACCCGCCAGCCGCACCCGGAGGAGGGCCTCCCCGGGGGCTGGAACCGGTTCGGGCCGCTCCTCCAGAGAGAGCCCGTGATCAAGAAGAAGGGCGAGCATCCGGCAGGCTTCGCTGCCGCATGCCGCCCTCCCTGGCCGGAGAGGCCGGGTTCAGCGTCTACTCGGACAGGAGGAAGGGAATCTCCTCCGCCAGCTTGACGTATTCCTCGCCCTTCTGCCCGACGATCTGGCCCGCCTGCTGCTTCTGCATGCCCTGGGAGACTTCGCGCTCTCCCGAGCGGACCTCGTGGGTGCCCCGAGCGACCAGGTTCGAACCCTCCTCGATCGCCTGACGGCCCTGATGCTCGAGCTGGTCCCCTTCGACGAAGGCGGCCCGTCCCTGGTCCTGGACCTGACGGCCCTGCTGCTCGGTGGCATCGCCCTCCCGAACCTCGTTGAGGGCCACCAGCCGATCGGCAAGCGACGCCTGCTGGGCCTGTGAACCAGATGCCACCTGCTCCAGACCGGCGGCCTGGCGAGACACGGCCTCGGCCTCGCGGGCTGCGGCGGCCTCCATGCCGGTCACGGCCTCCTGGCGGGCCTGACGGGAGACCTCGCGGACCGATTCGCCCACCATGCCTTCGATCAGGCCCTTCTCCTGCTGGGCCACGGCGGCAGTCTCGGCCGAGGCACCCGCGCGGACCTCCGAAAGCCCCTCGCTCTTGAGGGCCTTGCCGGCTTCCCGGCGCTTGCGCCCCTCGGACACCAGGCGGCTCCCTTCCTCTTCCAGACGCGCCGACTCGGCCGCCTTCTCAGCCGCCGTGCGGGTCTGCTCGGCGGCCTTGCGCTGGTCGGCTTCGGCCTTCTCCAGCAGACGGGAGGCCTGACTGTCCAGGCGGGAAGCCTGACGGGTCTGGGCCCGGGCCTCGCGCATCGAGATGCCGGCCTCCGCCTGCAGGCCCTCCGCGCGGGCCTGCCAGGTCAGCGACTCCTGGACCCGCGCCTGGCTGACCTGGTTGGTCAACAACCCTTCGGTCAAGGTGCGGGAGCCTTCCTCAAAGAAGAGCGGGACGTCCAGCAGGGCCTCGCCGGCCGCGGCGTCGATGGCCGCCTTGCGGGCCAACAGGTCCGCCAGGGTGCGGGAGTCGCCCGCCTGGGCCTTGGCCACCACCGCCTCAGCGCCCGCCAGGGTGCCCTGGGTCCGGTTCTCTTCAGCCTCGGTGCGCAACTCGCCGGCTTCGGACTGCTTGACCTGGGCCGTCCCCTTGCGCGATTCAGCGCGGGCCGCGTGGTCCTGGGCCCGGTGTTCCGCCTCTCGGGCCTGGTTTCCCAGATGGGAGGCGGTGCGCTTGTGGGTGGCCCCCTCACGGATCGTCTCGCGACCGGCGTCGGCTTCCTGCACGCCCTGGCCCACCTTCTCCAGCCCGGCGTCCACCTGGGCACTCCCAGCCGCCTCGGACTTCAAAGCCTTGCCGATCCGTTCGGAGCCCCGTGCCTGCAGCTCGGAAGCCACCGCGGCGGTCCCCAACCCGGTCTTGAAGTCGGCGCGAGCCGCCTCGTGGCGTTCCATGCCCTCCTGCTCCTGGAGCAGGCCCTGCCGGATCTCCTCCAAGCCCGCGTCCTTGCCGGCCTGGGCGGTTCGGCTGGCCTCCAGGCCCTGGCCGAACTGCTCGAGACCCTCGCTCTCGCGGGCGTGCCCGGCGGATTCGGAGGCGATGCCGGCCGCCATGCGGGTCATGGCCTCCTTCTGTTGGAAGGCACCTTGGGTCTGCTGATCGGTTCCCAGGTGGACCTGGTCCTGGCCCTGCTCGATGTGCGCCGTGCCCTGCTCCAGGGTCGTCCTGCCGCGGGTGGCCTGGGCCGTTCCCTCTTCAACCAGGCCGCGTCCCCGGGCAATCTCCTGCTCGCCTTGCTGACGAAGCTCGCGTGCGGCCTCGGCAGGAGAGTCCTGGTCCAGGACCCGACGCGTCGCGGGAGCGCCCGCAGCCAGATGATGGGAACCGGAAATCGTCGACATGGTGCCTCCACCCGAGAAGAATGTTCCAGAAATGCCAGTGAACTGATGTTCCCAGTATGACACCTCCGGCCGCGAACCCTCGTTGCAGGGATGTTAACTCCGAGTAGGACGGATGGCCCAGGTCGCTCGTCGAAGACCCGGGGCCTCCCGACCCACCAGCGTCCGCGTGGTCAGAAGCGGAAGAGCCCCAGACCGCCTCCGTGACGCAGGAAGCTCAGCACGTCGGCCAGTTCCAGCGGTTCCAGCCGGCTCTCCAGCGAGCTGCCCACGGCTCGGACCTCGCGCACGCGCTCCAGGCCCAGGTCCCGGCACATGATGGCCAGTCTCCCGGCCTCGGCGGCATCCTCGCAGGGCAGGCGATATCGCTCCCAGCGGGAGGGGAGAAGTGGAACCCGACGAGCCGCCAGGCTCCCATTGGGTTCCACCGCGCTGCCGCCGCCTGGTCCGGCCCGGCGCGAAACCTCGGCGAAACTGCGGTCCCAGGCCTCCAGCCCTCCCAGAAGGTCGCCAGACACCTCGCGGTTCTGCTCGGTCCGATAACAAGAATGGAACAGGCGCTGAATCTGCAGGCCCTCGTCGCTGAGGACCCCGATCAGGAAGAGCTCGGTCAGCCGGCCCGCCGACACAAGCCACATCCAGCCGTCCTCGCGCGAGAAGTCCTCGCGGAATTCGCGGTCTTCGGGGGCCAGAAGGAGTTGGACCTGGACCTTGACCGCCCTCAACCCCGAGGTGCCCTCGGGGAAGGTCAGAACCCGATCCAGGCGAGGATAGGCCACAACCGTCTGGAGAGGCGCCTTCCACAGGAGGTTCTCGGGGGTACCGCTCCAACCGCCCGTCCCGGGCAAGCCTGCCAGCGGGCGGGCCTCGAGAGGCGTGGCGGGCTGAAGGGCCAGCTCCAGGCTCCAGATCGAGCGAGGAGCCGCCAGCGAGCGGTCGTGCCCGATGCGATACCAGGACAGGTAGGTGCGATACAATCGGCGGAGGGTCTCGGAGGGGATCATCGGACTTCAGTTTCACCCGAAAGGCCGGCAAGTCCTGTCGCGCCCATGAGGGCACTGCGGGCGCTCGGCCCCGGCCCCGACCCGTGCGGGCCATTGAAAGGCTTGACCCTTCTTGTCAATCCGCCTATCATTCCGAAAAGGCGGCGCGGGTCCAGCGGCGCGAGCCTCGGCATGCCCGGCCCGAAGCACCCCCCCCGGAATTGGCGGGTCCTCATCGCCGGCCGGGAGCGCGGGGGCCCCACGCACATCGGGGAACCGGAGCATCCAGACACCCATGACGACAGGCCAGACATTGAACCCTCGACTTGCCCCCCCGGCAAGCGCCGGTTGGTGGTTGCCCGACGGCGAGCCCCCCCTGCCCGGCGCCGCCCCCCTGACCGAGGCTTTGCAGAACCTGAGCCGTCCCGTCTTCGTGGTGGACGGTCCGGCCGGCCCGGCCGTGGCCGGGAGCGGACGTGCCGTGCTGGGCGGAGTCGCCCCCGGCCCCGAGGCCTGGCCTCTGCGCGCCTGGGCCCCGCCTCTGGCAGCAGATCTCCTGGGAGACGCCGCCTTCCGCCAGGCCCACGGTCTGCGCTA
>DCTU01000439.1 GCA_002329445.1 bacterium UBP9_UBA1432 | reverse complement strand
GGGTTCATGAAGATACGGCCCAGGACTCGGCACCGGTCAAACCATGCGGACCGTCGGGAGGAACAGTCCATGGCCTTGTTTCGTCGTCCCTCCAAGGCAGGGAGAACCTGCCCCCTCATGCTCCTGGTTGCCCTCCTGTCGGGGGCTCTGGCCCTGGCAGGATGCGGCGGCGGGGGCTCCACCACCCCGGCCAGTCTGGGAACCGCCCCTCAGGTCGACCCCACCCTGGCCACCCTCTCCGGACAGGTGACCGACGACGCCGGCAACCCCGTGGCGGATGCCCTGGTAGAGCTCTTGCCACCGGTGCAGGCCAGAGGATCGGTCCTGCTCCAGGCGGTGGTCACCTCGACCACCACCGACCAGGGCGGCAACTACACCATGGGCGGCATCACCCCCGGCCTGTACCTGCTGCAGGTGACCGCGGCGGGATTCAAGCCCTGGCGCTGGGACCTGGACCTGGGCACCGGGATCACCCTCCTCCAGAACGTCCAGTTCTGGCCTGACCAGCCGGTCGCAGTCTTCCAGTCCTCCGCCTACAACCTGGTGGCTGGCGACGCCATGGTTCCGGACTACATCACGGACGTCTTCCTGGCCACGGGGCTGCCGGACTGCACCCTGCAGAAGGTCACCTGGATCCCGGAGGGGACCGAGGGCGGCGATTCCCGGCATCCCGTGCTCTCGGATTCGGGCCGGTTCCTCGTGTTCCAGTCGCTGGCTCGGCTGGACAGCGACGGCCTGGACCAGGACGCGACGGTCGACGTGTATCGCCATGACCGCAAGACCGGAAGGATGACCTGCCTGACGGCGGACCTCGCCCAGGGGGAGGCCGTGACCAACTACTTCCTGCGTCCCTTCACCTCCGGCGACGGACGGCTGACGGTCTTCGAGTGGGACACCGGAGAAGGACTGGACAAGCAGGTCTACCTGCACGACGCCGACACGGGCCAGATCACACTGGTCTCGGCCGGAATGCAGGGGCCTCCCAACGGGCCCAGCAACTACCCCGTCGTCTCGGCCCAGGGGCGGTTCATCGCCTTCAGCTCCAAGGCCACGAACCTCGTGCCCGACCAGGCCGCCCAGGACACCCGACGCCACGTCTTCGTCTACGACCGGTTGCGGGGGACCACGGTCCGGGCCTCGGTTGCCGCGGGAGGGGCGCTGTCGGACAGTGATTCCGAGACCCCGTCGATCTCCGGAGATGGACGCCTGGTGGCCTTCACCTCGAGCGCCACCAACCTGCTGGAGTCTCCCATGCCCCAAGGCATGGTCTACGTGCGCGATCTGGCCGCAGGCACCACGTTCCTGGCCTCGGCAGCCTCCGACGGGACCCCGGCCACAGCCTACTGTCAGATGCCCGTGCTCTCTGGGGATGGCCGCCGGGTGGCCTTTCAGTCGCTGAGCCCACTGGTTCCGGGCGTCACCTACACCGACTACGCCAACAACATCTTTGTCCGGGATCTGCAGGCGGGCACGACCATCCTGGCCTCGATCAGCCCGGATGGCACCGCCGCGGCCAACAACGGGTCGTTCACGGCCGTCCTGCCCTTCGACCAGGACCATGTCCTGTACTATTCCTACGCCACCAACCTGATCCCGGACCTGGTCCAGTACCCCGGCCTGGTCTACTGTTTCGATCTGAGCACTTCGACGAACAGCCTGGTCTCCCACAAGCCGGATGGCAGCCCAGGCGGCCCTGGCGACTCGATGACTCGCTATTAGGCCTGGGCCCGGCGGTTCCCGGTCGCTTCCATGGACCGCCTGCCCCTTCAGGGCCTGGAGGCGAACGGGAATCCCGAGGTGCTGCTGCGCCTGGTCGGCGCCGTGGCCACGGCATACAGCGCCGCCGAGGTGGTGGCGGAGCTCCCGAAGGAGACGCCGGGAGCGTAGTCCCAGACGAACCCGAAGGCCCTGGCCCACAAAATTATACCCGGATGATATTGACGAAACGGGTTGCGGCTGCTAGGTTGTAGACAGCTTTTTACCCGGACAAAATTAATTCCAGGAGCCTGTCCCATGACCACCGCGCTCGACCAGATTCTCAGCCAGAGCCGGACCTTCTCGGCCTTCCTGGACCACCGCGACCACCTTTGCACCAACCTGGATCTGGCCTTGGTGGTCCAAGCCGCCCGGAACGCCCTGATCGAGGGGCGGGCCCGCGCCGTCACAATCTTCCAGGACGCATCGGGCAACCGCACGGAGGTCGGACCCCAGGACGACATCGAGGCCCTCCGCCAACGACTGGAGCCCGCCGCCGAGACGGCGCCCGAGAGGCAGGGGCCCGGGCGCCCCCGGTTGGGGGTGGTCGCCCGCGAGGTCTCCCTGCTGCCCCGCCATTGGGAATGGTTGGGCGCCCAGCCAGGAGGAGCCTCGGCGGCCCTTCGCCGGCTGGTGGACCAGGCCCGCAAGACCACCCGGGCCCGAGACGCCGCCCGCCAGGCCCGCGACGCGGCCTTTCGGGCCATGACGATCCTGGTCGGCGACCAACCCGGCTTCGAGGAGGCCTCGCGAGCCCTGTATGCCGAAGATTTCGAGTCCTTCCAGGAGTTGAGTGAGCCCTGGCCGGAGGGCCAGCGCGAACACCTGCGACGCCTGGCCGACGTGGCCCGAAGCCTGGGCGAACTGGCGGCCCTGGAGGTTGCGGGGCAAGGTCGATAGATGGAGTGCGAGGCTGCGCCACTTCCCTCCCACATCCACATCCTGGGTGCCTCGGGAAGCAGCACCAGCACCCTGGCCAAGGCCATCTCCCTTCGGCATGGCCACCGCTTCCTGGACACCGACGACTTCTACTGGAAGCCCACAGACCCACCCTTCCAGACCAGCCGGCCCGTCGCCGAGCGGCTGGGGTTCCTGGGCGTGGCGATGGCGGCCTCCCCCACCTGGGTCCTGTCAGGCTCCCTCTGCGGCTGGGGAGACGCCTTGGTCGAGCATTTCGACCTGGTCGTGTTCCTGATCGTGGATCGCAGAGTCCGCTTGGAGCGCCTGCGCCTTCGGGAACTGCGCCGGTTCGGCCCCGAGGCCCTGGCCCCGGGGGGCCGGCATTGCGAAGCCCACCTGGCCTTCATGGACTGGGCCGCGGCCTATGAGGACGGCGGCCCGGACGTGCGGAGCCGCGTCCTCCACGAGTCCTGGCTGCGGACCCTGACCTGCCCGGTCCTGCGCCTGGAGGGCGACCTGTCGGTGGAGGAGCGGCTACGGCGACTGGAGGCACACACCCCGGCGGAGGGTGGTTCGTAGAAGGAGTCCGGCCTGGGCAGAGCCGGATGCGACAGGGGGTCGCCTCGGCCCGCGTCGGCGAGGCCGCTGGGGAAATCGCCGAGGTGCTGGCGATCGGAAAGCAGACCCCGGGGCACGTCGAATCGCCGCAGAGGCGTCAGGACCGCTCCTCGGGTCGGGCCAGGCCCTTCCGGTAGTGGATGGTCTCCGGTTCCCACTCCAGCCGGTCGTACAGCGCTCGGGCGCGAGAATTCTGCCAGTACGCGTTGAGCGTGATCTGCGTGTCGCCGCGCTCGGCGGCCCAGTTCTCGGCGGCTTCCAGCAGCGCGCGCCCGAGGCCCTGCCCCTCGCAGCCCCGCTTCACCGCCAGGGCCTCGATGTGCGCGTGGCGCTCGCGGGTGAAATAATCCGTTTTCGTGGAGATCAAGGCAAATCCGGCCGGCGTGCCCGGCGGCGCCTCGGCCACCAGGATCGCGGTCTGGGCCGTCGGTCGGTGCAGCGCCTCGCGCAGCAGTCCCAGGTCGGCGTCAGCGATCTGCTGGCTGGTGCGCCAGGGCGGCAGGTCGAAGTCGGCCAGGCGCGAGGTGAGCCCGACCAGGAAGCCCTCGTCGGCGGGGATGGCTGGACGAATGACAGGCATCTCAGGCACCGCAGCACTTCTTGAACTTGCGTCCGCTCCCACAAGGGCAGGGCTCGTTGCGGCCGACCCGGGGCGACTCGCGGCGCAGGGGCGCCGCCCTCGGGATCTCGCCGGCCACGTAGATCCACCGGCCATGCCTGCGCTCGAAGGTGGACCGTTCCCGGTGGACGTGGGTCTGGTCCTGGGCCTCAATCCGCCACCTACCGTGGCATTCGGCCGCCGATCCGGGCCCGTCTGCGTCGTCAGGCGCACCTCTGCGGTGCTC
>DCTU01000025.1 GCA_002329445.1 bacterium UBP9_UBA1432 | reverse complement strand
TCTGGACGCCGGCATCGAGGGGGCTCGCCGGATGACCCTGGCCGCTGCCGAGGAGATCCGAGGATCGCAGCCCGAGACCGACCAGAAGATGGCCCTCCTCCGCGCCTATGAGAACATGGCCGAGGTCCTGGGTCGGGTTTCAGCATCGGTGGATCAGGGGCAGGAGGCGGTGGACACGGCCCTGCAGGAGGCCGCCATGTCCGGAGTGGGAGTCCGCTCGGCCATGGAGGCCCTGGTCTTCCACGACTCCACGGCGGGGCCGACCCGGATGGCTCACGCCAATCTGGTCCTCAAGATGGCCGAACTGCATCGGGGCGGCGGCCTTCCCGCCGAGACCTTGGCCCGCGGGCTGGAGGTCTTTCGAAACAGCCAGAAGGACCTGCTGGCCGAAATCGAGGCGATTGCCTCGATCCCCTCGGGCTCGGACGGAGTGGCTCAACAGATGGAGCCCACGCGGGCGGCCTTCAAGGCTCATTGGGAAGCCCTGGCCCTTTTCGACCGATACCTCCAGGGCGAACCCGAGCTGTACGATTCGGCACGCCACGCGCTGGTCTCTGCTGCGGAGGCCCTGGCCGACTGCCAGGAGGCCTTCGAGAGCATCGGCGAAATGGCCAACAAGATTCCGTGCGTGCGTTGCGGAACCCGCAACGAGCCCTCCAACCGCTCGTGTTCGAATTGCGGGGCCCAACTCCTGATGCAGACGGGGATGGGCGCCTCGTCCTCCACCATGTCGATCCAGGAGGAGGGCGGACAGGCCCAGATCGGCGGGGAGCTGGTCATGACCGAGAACCTGATGCGGGTCTTCGAGTCGGTGAACGGCGTGGCCGAAGGTCGATTGGAGCTGGAAGCCTTCCAGGACGTCCTGGAGTGGTTCGAGAACCTGGTCTCCGAGAACCTCCTGGAGGTCCCCGAGGCTCCAGAGCTCAGCCGCGACGGCCTCAACGCCCAGCAGGTCGAGCAGTTGACCCAGGTGGAGGCGCGGCTTTCAGCGGCTCGCGACGAGGTCCAGTCGGGAGCCCAGGAACTCCTGGCGGCCGTCGAGGAGCTGCGTCAGTTCGTCGTCGACTCCGAGACCCGCCATCTGGTGGAGGGCGTCCGCATGATCCGGGATGCCTCGGTGAAGGTGCAGTCGGCCCAGGGCCGGATCGAGGAGCTGGTGGAGGCCAATCGCCCGGCTCGTTGAGCCTTGAAGGACGCCTGGAAGCCGGGCCGAACACCCGGACCATGCCGGATGACAGGATTCGCCTCGGTCAGTTCCTCAAATGGGTCTCCCTGGTCGGAACCGGGGGGGNNAGCCAAGATCCTGATTCAGCAGGGTGAGGTCCTGGTGAACGGCGAGGTCGAGACCCGCCGTGGTCGTCAGTTGCACCCGGGCGACCGGGTGGAGGTCACCGGGCAGACCTTCGTGGTTCCCGAGCGCCTGATCCCGTGAGCCCTCCCGACCCGGCGATGGGGTCGGGCTTTCCGATCCTGGGGCGACACAGCCCTCGTCTGAAGCGGCTGCGCGAGCTGGACACGCCGGCCGGGCGCTCGAAATCAGGCTGTTTCCTGCTTGAGGGGGTCCGTGTCATGGCGGAGGCCCTTCAGGCAGGGCTCGACCTGGATTGGCTGCTGGTCGCTCGGGGCGCCTCCGAGGAGGCATTCGACCTGGCCGGTCGAGCCGCGCGCACCGGGGTCGAGGTGGGCCTTCTGGAGGCCGAGGTCCTCGAGCGCCTGGCGCCCACGCGGACAAGTCAGGGCCTGCTGGGCGTGGCCCGCATTCCCGGCACGGAACTGGAACATGTCCTGCGGGGAGATCTGGTGGTGCTCCTGGAGGGCGTCCAGGACCCTGGAAACACAGGCACCTTGCTGCGGACAGCACGAGCTGCCGGTGCCGGGGGAGCGGTCCTGGTGGGGGGGGCGGACCCCTTCAATCCGCGGGCCGTCCGCGCCGCATCCGGAGCCGCGTTTCGCCTTCCCTTGATACGTCTGGAACCGCGGCAGGCACCCATGCTCCTGCAGGCGCTGGCTCAGGCGGGCTTCGACCTGGCGTGCGCGGAGGCCCACGGCGGGCAGGACCTCTATCAGGCCTCCTTCCCCAAGCGGATGGCCCTGGTCCTGGGCGGAGAGGTCCGCGGGGTCTCCGAAGCCTGCCGCCGCGCCGCGGTCGCGCGCTGGACCATTCCTCTGGAGGGTGACTGCGAGTCTCTCAACGTGGCCGCCGCGGCGGCCGTCATCCTCTTCGAGGCCCGGCGTCGTCGTCTGCATGCCGCCGGGATGGAAGGTCCCGGGACCTGAGGAACGCCGGGTCGGCCGTCCGGATTGTGAACCGGATGTTTCCCGCGTTGCACGCCTGGTACGTCTGTGCTATACTCCGCACGTGGTCTGACAGTGTCTTGGAGGCGATTTCGGCTCCCAAGCAGGGGGGCCGGCTGCGAGGGCAGACAGCGTCATGATCCCGGGACCCCCCCCTCGTCCTGCAGTGTCCCGGATTCTCGGAAACCAGACGGGAGGCCTTTGACCTTGAGCTCCAACCCGCAACTTTTCTGGGAGATCTTCACCGCCACCGGATCGCCGACGGCGTACATCCTCTACCGGAACCTCCTGACCGATCCTTCCGAATCGTAACAACGGGCCTTCCCGGATCGAAAGGCCGCCTCCGTCGTTCGGAAGGTGAGAAGCCCTCGAAGGTGAAGGTGCGCTCGACCCCGTGGTCCGATGGTTCGGGCCAGGAAGTGGGGTCGGATGAACGTCCAGGCGATCTGTCGTCCAGGTCGCCCGGAGCCCGAGGGAGTCTTCTTCACCCCCCATGCCACGCGGTCTTCTCCTGCCCCTGATCATGATCGCCCTCCTGGGAGCGGTCCTGCCTGCCCTGGCCCAGAAGAAGCCCGAGAGCACGCGGGAGCTCAAGATCCATGCCGACCGCATGGACTATGACGAGACGCGCAAGCAGGTCCGCCTGGTCGGGCACGTGCGGATCGAATCCGGCGACACCGTCATGACGGCGCCCTACGCGCAGTACCACACCGAGCAGCTCGTCGCCGAGTTTCAGGGCGGGGTTCGGGTCTCGCAACCCGGCAGCACCCTGGTCGGCAACCGGATGAAGGTCTGGTACGGCGAGGAGCGCGCCCTGCTTTCGGGCAACGTCCGGATGTTGACCGAGAGGTCTCCGGGAGGCGACCGCCGCACGCCCGCCGTGATGACCTGCAAGGAGCTGGAATACGCCTGGGTCCAGGGAATCGGAGAGGCGCGCGGGCAGGTCAAGGTCCGTCAGGGGAATCGTCGAGCCTTCTCGGATCAGGCCCGCTATGATCGGACGGCGCAGACCATCGACCTGACCGGGAACGTCCGTTTCGAGCAGGGGCAGGACGACTGGCTGACCAGCCAGAGCGCCCGGATCCACCTGGAGACCGAGACCATCGTGGCCAGCGGCCAGGTGGTGGGACGCTTCCTGATCGAACAATCCGCCGGGACGCCGGCCCCTGAACCGGACGCCACCCTCCCCGTCCCGGACGTCCTCGAACCCGAGAT
>DCTU01000034.1 GCA_002329445.1 bacterium UBP9_UBA1432 | reverse complement strand
GATTTCCTGAAGGACTTCTGCCAACCTGGAGGGGGAAAAGGACAGACACCCGTGCAGACACGAGCGGTTGGCTCCAGGGCTGGTCAAAGCATCTCTCGAAGGAGAGCGGGCATGCACGGCGGCGGGCCGGCAGGCCTGCCGCCGAGGAGGATCGCGAAGATGGCCGGACGGAACTGGGACAGGGAGCGCCAGAGGAAGAGGGCGGAACAGGCGCGGCTGGAGAATCCGGGTTGGTTTGCCGAACCGGATCCCGAGAAGCCTCCGCGGGAGCTGGAGATCTCGCCCGAGGAGAGTGGAGATGGCTGGAGGGGCGAGCGCGGCAGCCGGTGGCGCGAGGCGCCGGGAACCCTGGCATCCGGTTCGGCCCAGAGGTCGCCCGATGAGCGCCCGACGGTCTACTGCACAGTGCTCAAATGGTTGGGGAATAGCTGGGCGGTCCATGTGAAGGGGAAAGGCTCGAAGGCTCGGCTGGATGCGAGCAAGGTCGCGGTGCGGGCAGGGCAGAAAGTCCTGGTGGAGGTTGTCACCGAGACCCCTGTGATGCGGCTGCGGCTCCCGAGACGGGGGAGCCGAACTCGACAAGCGCCGACTCCCTCCTCTGAATCTCCAGGCCACAACACCTCCCCGGCGGGGCAGGCACGGAGCGCAACTGCCAAGCCCTCGCCACCTGCCAAGCCTGGAAGACCAGCTCCGGTACGGCGCTCGCCCCTCGAGGTGCTCAACGAACTGCAGAGGATAGCCTCCGATCCGGCGGAGGTGTGGGCCGTCCGCCTGCTGCTCCACTACAGCAACACCCGTGTGGTCGACAAGCGCGAAATTGCGGCGGCGCTGGGCGCCTTTGCCACGACCCTCAGCCTGGCTGGAAACGACCAGGCTGCCGGACGGCTGGCGGGGGCTGCAAAGGCACTCGAGTAGCGGCTTCCCGGCAGGCAGCCGCGCAGATACAGGCGAAGTCAGCCCCCCCGACACCACGGAATGAACACCAAGCTTGGAAACCCGGCCAGGATTCCCGAAGGAGGTCTGCGATGGACAAGAAGGACGAACCGACCCTGCAAGAGAGAGCGATCACCGAAGCTGCCAGGCTTGCAGGAGTGACCCACGCAGGTGAGTCCCGTGCCATGAAGGCTGGCATCAAGGCCGGCAAGGCCTTCCTGAAGGCGATCGGCACGTCCACCAGCGAGGATGTCATTGCCAAAGCTACGGCGGCTCTGAACAGGGAACTCGAAGGCACCGTCGTCAGGGAGGGTGCCTTGTCGCGTCTGGATGTCCCCGAGAGTCAGGTGCCTCAAGCGAAGGCCAAGGCCAGGCTGGACTTCATGATCGGGGTCGAGATCGCGAAGCGGCAACATTCGGCCCCGACGACAGGGGAATGACGACGAAGGAGAGCCCCCACGCCCCAGCCCCCACCCAGGCGTAACCTCTCCCAAGCCAGCGCAACTACCCCGACCTGCCCAGACCTCGAGTCAACAGGAATCCTCCCTGAGTTTCGCAGACTCCAGGGGGCCCGGACATCCCGGCCAGTGTCCGTTCCAACTGAAAACGCCCCCCATGACGACAACCAGAGGTCGACCTCGGCGTCCGTGGCCACCGGTGGCGATCTGCGTCGATGTCCTGGTGCGTGGGTCCCGTCACCGGCATCGGCCAGGACGAGACGACGACGGATTCCGGCCCTCGCTCTGGTCTACTCTTTGTCGATCCATTGTTGGAGATTGTCCCGTGGGGGGTCGCATTGACCAGTGGGCCCCAGCCTGGATTTTCGCATCCCGCGCCTGGTGGCCCGCGAGCCTGGTCTGCGCGACGGCCAGATGGTCGACTCTGAGAGCGGGGACGGCGCTCTGAAGATCCGGCCGCGCGCTTCTCCGGTCGTCACGCTGGACGTCCTCCTGGTCGGCGTGACGGACGAGAACCTGCACTCTGAAGCCGAGTGGGGCGCGCCGGAGGGGCGGGAGGTCAATGGCTATCCCTTCGAGATCCTCCTGCCTGAGGATGCCCTCATCTGCGGGGCGGTCCTGGCGGACCACGTGCGCAGCGTCGACTGGAGACAACGCCGTGCCGAATCCGTCGGGAAGGCCTCCCCTGACCTCCTGGAAGCCGTCACCCAACGGTTCGAGACGCTCATCCGTCCCGAGGCTCGGGAACGATGAGGTTTGGATTCGGCCTCATCATCCAGGGACCAAGCGGTTGATGGGTCTGCCGCAGATTCATGGAGGAAACCTGCTGGGAGTTGGAGGCGGGGTCACGCTGCGGTCCTGGAGGACGGAAGCGACGGTTGGCGTAAGCATCCCAAAGACCCGATTGTTCGGAGCAGATTGGAGCCCGCCACGATGTCCGAAGCAGTCCGTTCCCCTGCCGAGCGTCTCGGCCCTCTCGTGATCAACGCCCTGGCCCGCCTGGGTGACCCTGAAGGAGTGCGGGCGGCCGAGGCCATGCTGCGCGACCCCGACACCGAGACCCGCGCCCGCCAGGTCCGCTTCGTGGTCGAGCTGCACCGCAAGCTGGGCCGGGACGTCCTGCCCCTGCTGCTGGAGGCCCTGGGCGACAAGCGCGGCGAGGTGCGCCTGGCGGCCCTGGAGACCGCCCAACTCGCGCCGGATCCGCGCCTGGTGCCGACCGTGGCCAGCCTGCTGGGCGACCGGGCCGACGAGGTCCGCTACCAGGCGCGGCGCTTCCTGAAGACCACGGCATGCCAACAGGCCGAGCCGCTGCAGGCGGTGCTGGACCTGATCCTGGACGCCTCGAGCGAAGTCAGCGAGCGGATCGGCGCCATGCAGGCGTTGATGTATGCGCACCGGATGGAGGCCGTGGCCGAGGTCCTGCACCAGGCGATGGAAGACCCACACCCCGCCGTGCGCCTGTGGGCTGGCAAGGCCCTGGCGAGCTTCGAGGACCGGACGGCCACCGCCGTTCGCCTGGCGGCCCGCCTGCGGGAGTCGCCGGCGCGGGAGGTGCAACTCTCGCGACTCTGGGCCCTGGCCCGACTGGGGGTGCCGGCAGGGCGGGAGCACCTGGTCCCCGCTGCCCAGAGCCCGGACCCCGAGGTGGCCGCACCCGGCATCTACGGCCTGGGCCTGGCCTGCGATCCGCGCGACCTGCCCCTGCTGCGCAACCTCCGCGACCGGAACCCGGCCTGATCGTGGAGGCCGTGGTCTTCCACCAACCCGATGGGGTGGTCCTGTGGCCCCTGGAGGAGGTGGCGCTGCTGCGGGAGGAATGGGACGGCCGCCTGGAGGCCACATCCAACGATGGCGAAGCCGCCTGGT
>DCTU01000021.1:2793-3470 GCA_002329445.1 bacterium UBP9_UBA1432 | reverse complement strand
CACGACTTTTTGCGCCTTGCGGGGTGCACAAGATCCCTCGGCGATGCTCGGTCCGGATACTCACACAGACTCCTAGCAGAAGCCCACGGCATGGCGGCAGGGTTCTTCCGCCGTCAGGCCGGGACCTCTTCTTGGGGTCAGGAGTGGAGGACGTCGGCGAGCGGGCGCCGGGGAGTGGGTCGGGCAGGTCCCGTCGGGTAGCCGAGCCGGACCAGGACCTGCGGCCAGATCTCGATGTCCAGCAAGGTCTTCAGGCGATTGCGCAGCTCGGGGATCTGGACCGGCGGGTTCAGGAACGAGCCTTGAAGACCCTGGGCCACCGCGCCCAGCAGGACCCTTTGGGCCGCCTGGCCGCAGGCCACCCAGTCCTCGGGTTCATCGCCCTCGGTGGACAAAGCGAAGACCAGGGGGGCCGTGCAGGCCAGCGAGCGGTCCCGGTTGGCGCGGGTGTCGCCGTAGTTGAAGACCCGGTGGGTGACCGGGGCCAGCATGGCCTCCACGGGGCTCATCCCCATCGCCCGACCGGGGACGCCATCCTCGGCGTGGTCGGTGGCCCGAATCCAGCCCGCGGATTCGCGACGGACCGCCTCGTTCGAGCCGAGTCTCCAGTCCGCTTCGGCCACCAGTCCGGCCAGGGCGTTCTGCAGGCTGGGGCTGGTGACGGGGGTCAACCGGGC
>DCTU01000021.1:0-2724 GCA_002329445.1 bacterium UBP9_UBA1432 | reverse complement strand
TGGCGCTCCGGAGCCGGTTCGCAGGGGCCCTCCCGGTGCAATCGGGCCAGGACCTCCGAGTCCGCTTCCGGGGGGTGGATCCGGAAGCTGGCCTCGCGGCCAAAGTGGCGGCAGGCCAGTCTCAGGTTGAACAGGGCCGATCCGCAGGAGATGGCGCGCTCGCGGCCGGCCGGGTCGCGGGCTTCCAGGATTCGGAAGGGATCGGGGACGATGTCGATGGTCTCGTCATCCAACCGGAAGATCCAGGGCTGGGAGTTCTGGGGGGAGGGGGCCAGGATGGCATAGCCCACCAGGAACCGGAGCTGGTCCTCGGAGTCGGAGTTCTCGGGGTAGTCGCGCTCAGAGAGCCTCCAGGCGCGGGGAAGTCTGGTATCCATCTGTTCCGCCTTTCGATACGGATCAAGCGCCTGTCTGCACGAGGTGGCGATGATCTCGGTCACCTGGGAGGGGGATCTCTCAGGCCAGGATCTGTTTGCGGGTCAGGACGGCTCCGCAGTTGGGGCAGGGTTGGTCGGCGTCCACCTCCTCGAAGGAGCCCCCGCAGTAGTCGCAGCAGGCAACCTCCCTTCGAGCCATGAAGGCCTCAAAGAGGTAGGCCTTGCCGCCCTCCTCTCCGGACGTGACCCGGCAGACGCCTCGCGAAGCCAGGCCCTCCAAGGTCCGCTCGGCCCGGTCCTGAGGCAGGTCCAGCCCCGCCATCACGTCCGCCACCGTGATCCGACCCGACTTGCCCTGGGCCAGCCGGGAGATGTCGGCCTCCTGGCGACGCGGATCGTTCTTGCGCATCTCTTCCTGGACCGATCTGGCCAGGGTTCCCACCCCGGACACCAGGTGGCGTTCGCCGGCCTGAACCACCTGGTCCACGGTGCGATCCAGGACGCGGTGGGTGGTCTTCCAGATCAGCCGGCGGATCAACAGGTAGACCATCCAGGCCAGGAGCAGCCCTGCCCCCAGCACGGCCAGGATGCCCAGCAGCGCGATTGCCACGACTTCGAAGCCCATGAGGCGGTCCTCCGATGCGCGGGCATTCGCCTTTTGCCCGGCGGGCCCTGCGGTCGACGTGCAGGGCTGGGACTTGGGGTGGAGAACCCGCTGGCATGGTGGAGAACCCGCCCCCGAGCTCTTCCGAGACGTCTCGTGACGACCAGGTCCAGGGCCTGGTCGTGGGCCTGCGTTACCTCAACGGCCTGCTCTTGATGCTGGTGGTGGCCGTGGTCTCCTTCCATCCCTGGGTGGTGGTCCTGGTCGAGAAGGCCCTGGGGATCCTTCCTCTGCTCTTGCTGGTGCTGATCTTCGTCTACGTGGTGAATCCGCTGGTCGCCTTCGTCCTGCGACAGGTTCGGCGGATTCCCCAGATGGAGCGATTCTCCCATGCTCGGTCCCTGGTCGTCACCTATCTGATCCTGCTGGCCCTGGTGGCCACCTTGCTGGCCTTCCTGGTGCCCAAGCTGGCACGCGAACTGCAGACCCTGGCCGTCAACCTGCCCAGCTTCGCCCAGAAGCTTCAGGTCACCATGCTCGACTACCGCCATCGCTACTTCGAGGCCCTGCCGCTTCCCGTCAAGGAGCAGGTGACCCGGGCCGTCGGCGAGATCGGTTCGACCGTCAGCCAGTTGATCCAGGGAGGGCTGCACTATGTGGGGGCCGTCTCCCAGGCCGTGGTCTGGGTGGCCGGGGCGTTCGTGCTGGTCCCCTTGATCGGGTTCTACTTCCTGAAGGACGGGCCGGACCTCCTGGAATCTTTCGTCCGCTTTGCGCCGGTCGGCCGCAGGGCGCGGATGCGCCGGATCATGCTGGAAGTCCACGGGGCCATGCAGAGCTTCCTCAAAGGCCAGGTCCTGCTGTGCCTGATCATCGGACTGGTCACCACGGCGGCCATGGCCCTGGTTCTCCCGCAGTATTGCCTGGCTTTGGGCCTGGTGGCCGGGATCACCGAGGCCATTCCCGTCCTGGGTCCCATCCTGGGGGCCATCCCGGCAGTGATCATCGCTTTCGCCTTGCCCGAGAAGGGGGGATTGGGCCTGGCGGCGCTGGTGATCGTCATCTATGTGGTGATCCAGCAACTGGAGAACACCGTCCTGGTGCCCCGGGTGATGGGACAAACCCTGGGGCTTCATCCCCTGAGCCTGCTTCTGGGGATGATGGTCTTCGGCAACGTCTTCGGATTCTGGGGCGTCGTCCTGGCGGCTCCGCTGGTGGCCACCCTGAAGATCCTCGTCTGGCACCTGACTGCGGCCCGGGAGGTCGAGTCGACCGCCGAACCAGGGCCTGAAGCCTCCGAAGAGCCCGCGCCCGGGACGTTGCCCGAACCGTCGGCCTCCGAGCCTTCGTCTGGGACCTCTGGGAAGCCGACGCCTGCGGCATCACCGGCCATCGTCGAGACGAGGGCTTCCGAGACGTCGCCCGAGGTCTGCGGAGACGACTGAGACCGTCCTGGGCTCAGCCGCCTAGTTCTTCAGTGGACGGGGAACCTCCGCCCGATCTCCAGGAGGGCTTCAGACTGCCAGTCCTGGAGACGCGGTTGCACCTGGTCCAGCGCCTGCTCCAGGTCGGCCTTCAGTTCCAGCCGGTCTTGACGGGACAGATGGTCCAGCCGGGCGCACTGAGCGGGGGTGAGCTCCAGCATCACCTGCGAGCGGCCTTCCGGGGGAGGAGGTGTTGCCGGACCTCGTTCCGGAGGCGGGGGTGCCGGTCCTCGTTCCGGCGGAGGAGGGGGCGGAGGGG
>DCTU01000236.1:2540-3943 GCA_002329445.1 bacterium UBP9_UBA1432 | reverse complement strand
AGGTCGGGCCAGTCCTCGGCGGCGCCCACCGCGAATTGCGCGGGGATTCCGGCAAGAGCGGCGTTGCGCCGGGCGTCCTCGATGGCTTCCGGGACGGACTCGACGCCGACCAGGCGCCCCCCCAGCGACAGGCCGACCGTCCCGACTCCACAGAAGAGGTCCAGGACCTTCCGGTCCGGGTCCTCTCCGATCCAGCACCGAGCTTCCTCAAGCATGCGCGCGAAGGCCGGGGGGTTGGACTGGAAGAACGACCGCCAGGAGAGCTGGAATTCCAGGACCCCCAACCTCTCGACCAGGCGGTCCTCACCGCGCAGGACCCGGCTGGTCTCCACGCGGACGGCTCCGGCTGGCGAGTTGTGCTCGGCATGCACGACACCCGTCGCCCCCAACGCCGCAAGCTCCTCGGCCAGTTCCTCCAGGGGAAAGCCTGCCGGCGGGGTGGTGGTCACCAGGGTGACCAGCCATTGCGCGCTGGCATGGGAGCGCCGGATCACCAGGTAGCGCAGGAGACCCTGGTTGGCCCTCGGGTCCCAGCCCGGCAGGTCATGGCGCCGGGCCCAGGCGCGGGCGACATGGAGGATGGCGCGGTTCTCGGGAGGGCCGATGAAGCACTCCTCCACCTCGACCAGCCGGTCGAAGCGCCCGCGCCGGTTGAAGCCGAGCTGCCGCCCCAGGAAGCTCAGCTCGATCTTGCCGCGGTAGTGCCACGGGCATGGAGCCGGGACGGCGGGCAGCACCTCGAAGTCGCCGGCGGCCTGACGCAACCTTTCGAGGACGGGCCGGGTCTTGCCCTCCAACTGGGCCTCCGGACCCAGGTGCTGCAGGGCGCACCCCCCGCACAGTCCGAAGTGGGGACAGCGGGGTTCGACACGGCCCGGAGCGGGTTGAAGGACTTCTTCAATCCAAGCCTCCCGGGCTCCCTTGCGCCGCCCCCCCAGCAGGCAGCGGGCCCGATCCCCGGGGGCGGCACCAAAGGTTCGGGCCAGCCCTCCACCGGGACGGGTGGCCTGGGCCTGGCCTTTGGGGGTCCAGGAATCGAAATCGAGAATCTCGCTGGGCAGGGGACGTCGGCGCATGGCCACGCCGTTCGGGACCGGGGCTCAGCCCTCCTGGCTGGCCTCCAGTCGGCTTCGGACTTCGTCCCACAGGTCGTAGAAGCGCCGGAACCAGTCGCCGAATCGCTCTCGGGAGAGCGGGCCCAACATGATGTAGCGGTCCAGGTCGAAGTGGCGCAGATCGATGTCCAGCGCGCGCCAGTCCGTCCAGTCTTCGTGAACCAGACCTCGTCTGCGGGCCTCCGTCCAGACCTCCGTGCCGGGGAAGGCCACCAGGGGCCCGAAGGTGAAGGCGAAGAGCCTTCCCGTGCGCAGGTTCTGGCGCAGGAAGCGCCAGGTCTGCTCCAG
>DCTU01000236.1:0-2451 GCA_002329445.1 bacterium UBP9_UBA1432 | reverse complement strand
CCCACCCCGACCTCTCGCAGCAGTCGGCACATCCTGGGTGTGACCAGGTCGGCCCGGATGGCGGCGGTCAGTTGCAGGGGGCGGCGCAGTTCCATCCTGAAGAGCCCGGAGATCTCCTCCAACCGGCTCAGGTTGACGGCAAAGAGATCATCCATGATCACGTGGAAGCGGATGTCGAACCGGTCGATCAGGCGGTTGAGCTCGTCGACCACGTAGCGGGCCGAGTGCATCCGGTAGGACTCCCAGAACTCGGCCGTCGAGCAGAAGCGGCAGGCGTAGGGGCAACCTCGGGAGGTGAAGGACCATTGAGGTTGGCCGGGGATCCCCGGCCACTCGCGCTTGGGGAAGGGAATCCGGTCGAGGGGGGAGATCAGGGGGCGTCGTCCCGTGAGCTGGGGTCCTTGGGGGGTGTGGCAGACCACTCCGGCCACGCCGCGAAGGTCGTCGCAGGCCAGTTGACCGGACCGCTTCACGAGCGAGACGATCTCCTGGAAGGTGACCTCGCCTTCACCCAGGACGCCGGCCGAGAAGGAGTCGGGCAGGCTCTGGGGCAGCCCCGTGATGTGCGGCCCCCCCAGGACCAGGGGCACGTCCAGGTGGCGGCGGATCTGCCGGGCCATGGCCTCGGCCTCCGGGAAGTTGGGGGTGACGGCCGAGATCCCCACCAAGTCGGGAGCCCAGTCCAGGGCATGAGCCAGCTCCGGGAAGAGGCAGACCTCCACATCGGGCACGTGGGATTCGAGCCAGGAGGCGAGATAGGCCAGGCCCATGGGCATGAAGACCCGATCGGGACGGGCGGGGTCCCAGGCTTCCAGGAGGGCGACGCGCACCGGTTGGTCCAGGCCCGGGGTCAGGCGGAATGCAGCGCGTAGGCCAGGATCTTGCTGGCCAGACGGGCGGCGAGATAGTCGGAAGCGGGTTGTCCGGGGATGGGGGCCAGCTCGACCAGGTCGGCGGCGACGACCTTCCGTTCCTGGAAGAGGGCCCGCAGCAGGTCCAGCGTCTCCTCCCAGAAAAGCCCTCCGGGTTCGGGGGTTCCGGTGGCTGGCAGGAGGCTGCAGTCCAGTCCATCGAGGTCCACCGACAGGTAGACCGGGCCTGAGACGGCCGCCAGGACCTCCCGGGCGGTCCATCTGCGGCCTCGAGCCAGGAAGTGCCGGACCCGGTCCGGGTTCTGGGCGGCGAAGCATGCCTCAGCGGCCGACATGCTGCGGATGCCCACGCCCACCACCCGGAGCGACGGGTCGTCCAGGCATCGACGCATGGCGGAAGCGTGCGAGTCGGCGTGCCCCTGGTAGCCGTCGCGCAGGTCGGCGTGAGCGTCGATCTGCAGGACCGTCAGCCCTGGGAAACGTTGCGAGGCGGCCCGGACGGCGCCCGGAGTCAGGGAGTGTTCTCCCCCCAGGATCAGGGGAAAGGCCCCTCGATCCAGCAAAGACCCGAGGGTCCGGGTCAGTCGCTCCTGGACCTCCGAGATGGAGCCACGGACCTCCAGGGCCTCCAAGGTGGCAATGCCCGGGGAATCCCCCAGGTCAACCCCGAGTTCCTCGTCCCAGGTTTCCACCTGGTGTGAGGCCTCCAGGATTGCCTGGGGTCCCCGAGCGGTGCCGGCGCCATAGCAGACGCTGGCCTCCAAAGGGCAGGGAACCACCACGGCCCGCGCGGAATCCAGGCCGGAGAGGTGCCGGTTCTCGTCGCCCAGGAATCCCTGCTCTGCAGGCAGGCAGTCCAGGTGGAGCATCAGGCCCCGGCAGGGGGGCGCTGGGATCTGCCGTTGCCCGCCGCGCACAGGACCGGCTCTGGCGTCTCTTCCGGTGCGCCGTCCAGGACCCGGGCCAGGTTGCGTCGGGTGCGCTGGCGCCACTCGCCGCGGTGCCAGGCGTCGCTGAAGAGCAAGGGCATCACGCTGGTGGCCTCGGCGTAGACCATCTGCTCCTTGCCGTGGTCGACCTTGCCCCAGGAGCTGGCCTCCTTGAGCGTGGAGCTGGAACAGGCTCCGTCGCGCACGTCGGCCACGGTGATCTGAACAGCGTACTTGTGGGCAGGGACCTCGACGCCCATGATCTCGGCGCACACGACGGTGTCCTGGACGAAGTTCTTGGGAACCCCGCCCCCGATCATCAGCAGACCCGTGGTGCCAGCATGGATCTTGAGCTGGGTCAGCTCGCGGAAGTCCTTGATCGAGTCCATCGTCAGGTGGCGCTCCGGGTTGCGCAACTGATGGGTGACCAGTCCGAATCCCGCGCTGGAGTCGGTGAAGGCAGGACAGAAGATGGGCACCTCGCAGCGGAAGGCCGTCTCGACCAGCGAGTTGCGGTGTCCGGGAAGGTTGGTCAGGTAACGACCCATTTCCCGGATGAACTCGCGCGAGGAGTAGGGGCGGGGCTCGAGGCCGTCGGCAATCAGGCCGATGGTGTGGTCGCAGCGCTGCAGGGCCTCTTCGTCGATCAA
>DCTU01000293.1:15815-20303 GCA_002329445.1 bacterium UBP9_UBA1432 | reverse complement strand
GGGACCGCCTGCCAGGCCTGCCTCGGAAGAGTTGGCCCCCGCCCCGCCCGCCCCGCCGCCCCCGGGGATGTTCCAGCGCGTCCTGGACCGCCTCCTCTTCTAGAAGAAGCGGCGACAGGTCCACGCCTTCCTCGAATCGGGCCGCTTCCAAGGAACTTTCTGCCCCTTTTTCGGGTCATGCAGGGAGTCGCCGACGGGCGCAGCATCATGCATGGTTCACGTCGGGAGGGCACAACCAATCCTCGGGCAGTTCGTCGGATCCGACAGAGGAGCCCGACCGGATGGCATCACGCGTTGGAGGAAAGCATGAAAATCCCAAGGATCGTCGTGGGAGCGGCGCTGGCCCTGTTGCTGGGTCTGTGTCCGGCATTCGCCCAGGAACGCTCGGACATCCCGGAAAAGTACACCTGGAACATCTCGGACCTCTATCCCTCGAAGGCCGCCTGGGACCAGGCCCGGGAAGGGCTGGCAGGTCGCCTGGGCGAGATGGGTGCCTTCCGCGGTCGACTCGGTCAATCCCCACAGACCCTCTTGAAGGCGCTCGAGACCCGTGAAGAACTGTACAAGGAGATCGAACGGGTCTACCTCTACGCTTCCATGATTTCGGACGTCGACACCCGGGACTCGAAGGCCCAGGCGATGATGCAGTCGGCCCAGAAACTGGAGAACGACTTCGCGACCGAATCGGCCTATTTCGTTCCCGAGCTGTTGGCCCTGGGCGACAAGCCGGTGGCGGAGTTCCTCCGCAAGGAGCCGGGCCTGGCCTCGTTCAAGCCGGTCCTGGACAACATCCTGCGCCAGCGCCAGCACACCCTGACGCCGGCCGAAGAGAAGATCGTGGCCCGGACGGCCGCCATCACGGGCGCCCCGCGCTCCCTCTACACGATCTTCACGGCCGCCGAGATGCCCTTCCCCGAAGTGGAACTCTCGGACGGCCGCAAGGTGCGCCTGGACCAGGCCGCCTACGGCCTGCACCGCGCCTCGCCGGTCCGCGCCGACCGCATGAAGGTCTTCCAGACCTTCTGGAAGACCTGGCAGGACTACCGCAGCACCCTGGGGCTGGCTCTCTTCAACCACGTCAAGACCCACGTGCTCAACAAGGACCTGCGGGGCTATGAATCCAGCCTGGCCGCCGCCCTGGACAGCTACAACATCCCGACCAGCGTCTACCGCCAACTGATCCAGGACGTCAACGAGAACCTCCCGACGCTGCATCGCTACCTGCGCCTGCGCCAGAGGATGATGGGTCTGGAAGGGATCGGCTATGAGGACCTCTACGCTCCGACCGTCAAGGCGGTCGAGATGTCCTTCACGCCCGAAGAGGCCATGAAGCTGACGCTGGACTCGACGGACCTCCTGGGTCCGGACTATCAGGCCGCCTTGAAGAGGGCCTACGACGAGCGTTGGGTCGACTGGATGCCCACCCCTGGCAAGCGCTCCGGCGCCTACAGCACGGGGGCCTATGATGTGCACCCCTATCAGTTGCTCAACTACAACGGGCAGTATGACGACGTTTCGACCCTGGCCCACGAGTCCGGCCACTCGATCCACACCTATCTGTCGAACAAGAACCAGCGCTACGCCACCTCCGACTATTCGATCTTCGTCGCCGAGGTGGCCTCGACCCTGAACGAGGACCTGCTCTTCCACTACATGATGGATCGGGCCAAGGACGACGAGACCCGGCTCTACCTGCTGGGTGAGCGCCTGGAGACCTTCCGCACGACCCTCTTCCGCCAGACCCTCTTCGCCGAGTTCGAGCTGGCCATCCACGAGATGGTCGAGAAGGGCGAATCCCTGACCGGGGATACCCTCAACAAGCTCTACCTGGACCTGGCGCGCCGCTATTATGGCCATGACGCCGGGGTCTGCAGCGTCGATGAGCTGTACGGCGCGGAGTGGGCCTTCATTCCGCACTTCTACTACAACTTCTACGTCTACCAGTATGCCACCAGCCTGATGGCCTCGTCCTCGATCGCGGCCGAGATTCGCCAGGAGGCGGCCCAGGGCTCGACCAGGGCTCGCGATGCCTACCTGCACATGCTCTCCAGCGGCTCGTCGCGCGACCCCGTGGACCTGCTCAAGGCGGCCGGAGTCGACATGAACACCAGCGCCCCCTTCAAATCTGCGATGCGGGAGATGAACCACATCATGGACCAGATGGAGGCCATCCTGGACAAGAGCGCTTCGGCCAACCGCTGACGCGCCTGGTTGGAGCCTGGAGAGGCCCTGGATGGCTTGCGCGTCCAGGGCCTCTCTTCATTCTCGACGTGGGCTCGGGCCGGGCCTCTGCGCTGCGGGGGCTTCCATCATCCGGGATTGGGGAGGGCCCTCTGGCGGATCGGCGAAGGCTGTTGAATGACGAAAGGAGGGAAGCGCCCATGATGGCCCTGGAGACGATCCTCCTGCCCACGGACTTTTCGGAGTGTTCCTTTCAAGCCTTCTCGTACGCGCGGGACCTGGCCGAGGCTTTCGGCGCCAGGATCCTGCTGGTCCACGCGGGAGATTCTCCGAAGGACCTGTCGGAGGTGGAAGAGCATCTCGTGCGGCTGGGTCGGCACCAGGGGCTTCCCGAGTTCTGCGTCCAGGCCGAGGTGGGGCACCCGGCCGAGGTCCTGGTCCGCCTGAGCGGGCAGATCCCCGAGGCGGTGATGGTCATGTCCACCCATGGGAGGCGCGGCGCGGGCCGGATCGTCCTGGGCAGCACGACCGAGGCCGTGGTCTCGCAGGCCCACTGCCCGGTTCTGACCGTCAAGCGCCCCGAGACCTGTGAGCCCACACCGTCCCCCTTCGACGACAGCATGCGTGAGCCGGCTCCGCATCTGCACGTGCAGAGGATTCTCGTACCCGTGGACTTCGAGTCTCCGTCCCGGGACGCCCTGGCCTACGCGGCCGCACTGGCCAGACGGCTGGTCTCGGAGGTCCTGATGGTGCACGTCTTGGATGAGCCCCATCCCGAACGTCAGAGGGCCGCCTGGGAGTTCCTGGTGGAGCTGGGGCGTCGCTCCGGGGTTCCGGAGTCCGGTCTCTTCGTCGACACCGGAGATCCCGCCGAGGCGATCGTGGCCCTGGCCGAGCGCAAGGAGGTGGACTTGATCGTCCAGGGGACCCGGGGGCGTCGGTTGGTGGCGGGCCTTCCCCTGGGCAGCACCGCCAGCGCCGTGGTCCGCCGGGCCTCGTGCGCCGTCCTGACGGTCCGGGGAGCCTGGCGCGTGGTCCCTCTGTATGAAGGGGTCAAACCCGAGCCTGGAACGCCGGCCTGAGCCGGGAAGGCCTCTTCAGCGTCCCTCCGTGAAGAGGATCTCGGCGGCTTCCATCCCGCGTTCCACTGTGCGCAGGCGCACCAGGACCTCGGTACCCGGGGTCAGGTCCTGCACGCTCCTGCCTTCAGGGAAGAGTTTCAGGTCCCGCGGCAACCGGAATCTCAACTCGACTCCGCTGGGGCGGGCCAGGAACATCTCTGCCTCCCGGACCTCGACGATCGTGCCGGTCAGCTCTTGTGGGGCCCCGGCCAGATCCGGGAGCGTTTCGGATTTCCGAAGTGTGGAAGCGCCAGGAGGCTGGTGGGGCGTGGCGGGTTCCTGAGGGGCCGTCAGGCCTTGGGAAGAGAGGGGAACCTCGCCTCCGGCGGGCTGGGGAGGGCCGCTGGCCTGCGGTGAGCAACCCCAACAACAGGTCAGCAGGATCCAGCTCAGGACGAGTCGGCGCATCGAGGCCTCCGGAAGGGACTACCTTCCGTTCATGATCGACGCTTCCCGCACGCTCCCCTCCAGGCTTGTTGCGTCGCGCCCCGGCTCTGTCAGGATGTACACAATCGGGATCCCGCAAGCCCTTGCTATTGGGCAGCCTGTTCGATAAAGTAAGGCTCGCCGAATGATCTGGAACAAGGAAGCCTTCCTTTCGAGAGGCTATCCTGGGCTGGACGGGGAACTCCGGCCTCCCCGACTCGAAGAAAGAGACCCTGTAGACGAAGCCATGCGTTGCCTGACCGAACTGGCCATGAACGAAGAAGCCCTGGTCCATGCCGTGGGAGGCCCCCATCTCCGGGCCCGCAGGATCATGTCTTTGGGCTTGAGTCCCGGGGCCCGGGTTCGCATGGTCCGGCGTGCGCCCTTGGGGGATCCCCTGGAGTTCGACGTTTCCGGGTGCCTGTTGATGCTGCGCTCGGAAGAGGCTGCTGGCATCGTCGTCGAGGGCTGAGTCCATGGCGTGCCTGGCGGACCCCGCCAGTGCGGACTTGCGCTTCGTCGCAGTCGGCAACCCCAACACGGGCAAGACCACCCTGGTCAATGCCTTGTCGGGTTCCTGTCTTCGGATCGGCAATTGGCCGGGAACCACCGTCGAGAGGGTCGAGACCTGCTTTCCGGTCGGAGACCGTCAAGCCTGCCTGGTCGACCTGCCGGGCGCCTACAGTCTGGCTGCCGGAACAGCCGAGGAGCGCCTGACCCGGGACGAACTGCTGGCGGCGCGCCCGGACGCGGTCGTCGA
>DCTU01000293.1:8274-15785 GCA_002329445.1 bacterium UBP9_UBA1432 | reverse complement strand
TATCCGCTGGTGGTGGCTCTCAACCTTCTGGACGAGGCCCAGGCTCGAGGATTGGACCTGCGCCTGGAAGTCCTGGAAGAGCGCCTGGGGGTTCCCGTGGTGGCGACCGTGGCCGTGCGCGAACAGGGCATGGAGGGTCTGGTTTCCGCCGCCTTGCAGGCCCGGCCCGCGACCTTGCGCCTGGACTATCCCGAGAGCATCGAGAGCGCCGTGACCCGGCTGGAACCGCTGATTCCGCATCCCTCTCGTCGCTGGATGGCCCTGGCTGCCCTTTCGGGCGAGCCGATTTCGTTGGACGAACCGGCCTCCAGGCTTCTCGAAATCCTGAAGGTCGAACTGGCCTCGCTGGGCGTCGATCCCTTCCTGGGGATTGTCGGGACCCGCTACCAGGCCGCGCGCGAGATGGCGGCCAACGTCCAGGTCACCCGGCCCGGGGCGCATCGCTTGACCGAGGCCCTGGACCGCTGGTTCTTGCATCCCTGGCTGGGAATCCCCCTCTTCCTGCTGGGAATGCTGCTGGTCTTCCGCTTCACCTTTCAGTTTTCCGACCCCTGGGTCGGATGGCTCGGGCAGGTCCAGGAGGTGCTGGGCGGCTGGATCGCAGCGATGCCCCTGCCTGGATTGGTGGCTTCGTTCCTGGCCGACGGCCTGGTCGGAGGGATCGGGACGGTGCTGGCCTTCACGCCGGTCCTCTTCTTCCTCTTCCTGGCGTTGAGCTTCCTGGAGGCCAGCGGTTTCCTGGCGCGCTCCGCCTTCCTGGTGGACCGTCTGATGAAGGCGATGGGCCTTCCCGGTCGCGCCTTCATCCCGATGATTCTTGGATTCGGTTGCAACGTCCCAGCCATCTCGGCAACCCGCACGATGGAGTCCTTCTCGGACCGCCTGCGCGTGGCCATGGCGGTTCCCTTCGCGGCTTGCAGCGCGCGCCTGGCGGTCTTCACCCTCTTCACCTCCGTCTTCTTCCCTGGGCACGCCGCCGTGGTGGTCTTCGGCCTGTACCTCCTGGGCCTGCTGGTCGGGATGCTGACGGCCCTGGCCCTGGGCCGTCTGACTCCTCCCAGCGAGGCGGGCTCGGCCATGGAGCTTCCTCCCTATCGGATCCCCACCTGGAAGGTGGTGTGGCGACAGGCTTCAGCCCGGACCTGGAGCTTCGTCGAGGGGGTGGGTGGCGCGATCCTGCTCTCGGTGGCGGCGGTCTGGGTCCTGTTGAACCTGCCTCCCGGCGACATCTCGCAGAGTCTCTATGCGCGCCTGTCCACGGGGCTGGCCTGGCTTCTGGGCCCCCTGGGAATCCACGACTGGCGCCTGGCTGGCGCCTTGGTGCCGGGTTTCGTGGCCAAGGAGGTCGTCATCGGCACCTTGGGTGTCAGCTATCTGCAGGCCGATCCGGTCGCTCCCATGGGGTTGCTCGAAGGCCTCCGCCAGATCGCTTCGGGGCTGCTCGGAGCGCTGTGGGCGACGCTTCAGGCCATCCCGGCCCTGCTGGGGCTGCCTGGGATCGCGCTTCCCCCTCCCGAGGCACCCGAAGGCCTTCCCGCTGCGTTGTCGCAGTCGATGACCCGTTCCGGGGCTCTGGCCTACCTGGTCTTCGTCCTGCTCTATACCCCCTGCGTGGGCACTTTGATGGCGCTGCGACTGGAATTCGGACGCCGTTGGGCCGCCCTCTCGGCGGTCTATCAGTTGGTTGTGGCCTACGCCCTGGCCTTCGTGGCAGCGAGACTTCCCCTGTGATCGAGCGCCTTCTGGAACTGCTGGAGTCTCCGCGCTCGCCAGGCGACCTGGCGCGCGAACTGGGGACGACCGGTTCGGCGATCGAAGGGATGTTGGGGCTGTTGGAGTCGCGAGGCTACGTCGAGCGTCTTTGCCAGTCGTCTTCCGCTTGTGGGGGGTGTGCGGTCAGGAACCTGTGTCCCACCCCCGGAGCGGGACCCCAAGGGGTGTGGCGACGGGTCCCGCGCCCGGAAGCCTCCTCCTGACCAACCCGGTTCTCGTCGACTCCCTCCAGGCGCAGGCGCTCCCGCGACCAGGTGCGAAGAACCGCAGATGGAGATCTGCTTTCTTCTGAATGGCACTCCGGTGCGGGTCCAGGCTGACGCGGAAGAGACCCTGCTGGAGATCCTGCGCAACCGCCTGGGGATCCGCTCCTGCAAGGAGGGATGCCGGCCTCAGGGACAGTGCGGGAGCTGTCTGGCCCTGGTGGACGGAAGGCCTCTGGCCACCTGCGTCATTCCCGCCACCCGCATCGAGGGGCGCAACGTGGTCACCCTGGAGGGGCTGGACCCGGTGGCGCGTGACCTGTACGCCCGCTGCTTCGAGGCCACCTCCGGCCTGCAGTGTGGTTGGTGCATTCCCGGGATCGTGGTGCGGGCCCACGCCTTTCTTCAGTCGCATCCGGAACCGACCCGCTCGGAGCTGGCCCGCGCCCTGGACGGGCACGTCTGCCGCTGCACGGGCTACAAGCGCATCCTGGATGCGCTGGAGCTGGCGGCTGCCGTGCGCCGAGGCCAACCGATTCCAGGCGTCGAGCGCTCGGGAGGTGTGGGTCGACCGGTCGTCCGCTACCAGGCCCGCGCCTCGGTGCTGGGGGAGCGGGCGTTTGTGGCGGATCTCACCCCGCCGGGCCTGCTGCACGGGGCCCTGGTCCTCTCGCGCCACCCCCGGGCTCGCGTGCTGCGGGTCGACCCCTCCCGGGCTCTGGCCCTGCCCGGCGTCTCGGGCGTCCTGACGGCCGCCGATGTGCCCGGAGAGCGCTGGGTGGGCCTGATCACCCGGGATTGGCCGGTCTTCGTGGCCGTCGGGGAGGAGGTCCGCTGCGTGGGAGACGTCCTGGCTGCCGTGGCCGCCGAGGACCCGGTCCTGGCCCGCCGGGCTGCGGCCCTGGTCGAGGTGGACTACGAGCCGTTGCCCCCGATCCTGGAGCCCGAGGCGGCCCTGGAGCCGGGTGCGTCCCGGGTGAATCCGCGACACGTCAACCTCCTGTCGCGAAGCCACTACTCGAGGGGCCAGGTGGCGCAGGCCCTGGCTGAGGGCGTTCACACGGTGGCGGGGGTCTGGACCACCCAGCGGGTGGACCACCTCTTCATGGAACCGGAGGCCTGCCTGGCCGTTCCGGAGGAGGGAGGAGTCCGACTCTTCACCCAGGGGCAGGGGATCTTCGATGACCGGCGCCAGGTGGCGGAAGTCCTGGGCCTGGAAGCGGAGGCGGTCCAGGTCGAACTCATCCCCAACGGTGGAGCCTTCGGCGGCAAGGAGGACCTCTCCGTCCAGGCCCACGCAGCCCTGCTGGCCCGTCATGCAGGCCGTCCGGTGCGGCTCGCGCTGTCCCGGGAGGAGTCGGTGCTGATGCATCCCAAGCGTCACCCCATGCGCTTGGAATACGCCGCGGCCTGCGATGCCGAAGGTCGCCTGACGGCCGTACGGGCGCGGATTGTCGGGGATACCGGGGCCTATGCCTCGGTCGGGGACAAGGTGATGGAGCGGGCTGCAGGCCACGCCTGCGGGCCCTATCGGGTTCCGGCCCTGGACGTCGAGGCCCTGGCGGTGTACACCAACAACCCTCCGTGCGGCGCCATGCGGGGCTTCGGGGTCAACCAGGCCGCCTTTGCCATCGAGGGCTGTCTGGATCTCCTGGCCCGCAAGGTGGGCCTGGACGCCTGGGAGATCCGCCGACGCAACCTGGTGGGCCCGGGGGATCTCTTCACCACGGGCCAGGTGTTGGGACCCCCCGCGGTCGGAGCGGCGCGGACGCTGGAGGCCCTCCGCGAGCCCTACCTGGAGGCCCGGCGTCGTGGCCGCGCCGTGGGACTGGCCTGCGGGATCAAGAACGTGGGCATCGGCAACGGCCTGGAGGAGTGGGGGAAGGCCCGGCTGGTGGTTGAGGCCGATGGCACCGTGTCTCTCTTCTGTGGCTACACCGAGATGGGTCAGGGGTTGCTGACCATCCTGACCCAGTTCGCGGCCGAGGCCAGCGGTCTGCCTTCCGATCTCTTCCACCCCCGGGTCGACTCCACGTTCGCCCTGGACTGTGGCCAGACCACGGGCTCCAGAGCGACGTTCTTCGCGGGGCCGGCGGTCCTGGACGCCGCCGGGAAGCTGCGAGGGGATCTGGAGTCGGGCCGGACCCTCGCGGACCTGGTCGGCCGGGTCTATGCCGCCGACCTGCGCCGGGCCGACACGACCCCGCCGCGTGCGCCGGGTCCGGTGAAGACCCACAGCGCCTTCAGCTATGCGGCCCAGATGGTGGTTTTGGACCCGGAAGGCCGACTCGAGAAGGTGGTGGCTGCGCACGACGTGGGACGGGCCATCAATCCCGTCCTGTGCGAGGCCCAGATCGAGGGCGCCATCCACATGGGCCTCGGGTATGCCTTGTCCGAGGAACTGCCTTGCGAGGACGGAAGGCCGGTGTCCACGCGCTTGCGCGACCTGGGGGTCCTGCGCGCACGCGACATGCCCGAGATCCATGTCCTCCTGATCGAAGAGCCCGAGCCGGAAGGCCCATGCGGGGCCAAGGGGGTGGGGGAGATTGGCCTGGTGCCGACGGCGGCGGCGGTGGCTGGCGCCCTGGCGGACTTCGACGGGCGCACCCGCTTCTGCCTGCCCATGAAGGACTCTCCCGCCTTCCAGGCCCTCTCGGTCGGTCGGCTGGCGGGAGACCGCAGCCGCTGGCATTGAGCGGGGTTCGCCATCACGGACCACGGCTGAGGGGGGAAGGACCGCCAGCCGCATCTTCCGCTTGCGGTCGAGAATCCAGGTGCGTTCGAGCAGCGGAATCCGGCGTGCCGTTTCCCGTCCCGATGCTCGGAGGGGGTCCCCTGACCTGGTCGAGCGGGGCAGCCGGTTCGGAGAACCGACCACCGGTTCCGGTCAGGATTGGCTCAACAGAGCCCATTCCGCGCGGGTTTCGATGATCTGGTTGACGGACGAGGGCCGAGCGGGAGCAGCCCATGGGATCAGCCCGAAGGACTGGCGACGGGCGTTGCTGCACCCGCTCGGGCGGCCTCCACGACCTCTCCGACGATCCGGGCCGCCGTGAGGACCTCCTCCTCCGAGACGTTGAGCGGGGGCAGCAGACGCACCACCTTCCTGGCCGTCACGTTCAGCAGCAGGCCTGATTGGCGGGCCAAGGTCACCACCGGGCCGCCTTCGAAAGGCAGCTCGATGCCGACCATCAGGCCGCGCCCGCGCACCTGGGCGGACGGTATCGCCCTGCGCAGTTCATCCATCAGCAGCTTGCCCATGTCGGTGGCGTTCTGCAGCAGGCCCTCTTCCGAGAGAACCTTCAATGTGGCCAGGGCGGCCGCACAGCAGAGCGGGTTGCCCCCGAAGGTCGATCCGTGGTCGCCGGGCTGCAGGGCCTCGGCTGCAGGGCCCCTCGCTCCGAGGGCCCCGATGGGGAGTCCTCCTCCCAGGCCCTTGGCCAGCGTCACCACGTCGGCGTCGTGACTGGCCAGGAAGGAGCCGGTCCGGCCCATTCCCGTCTGGACCTCGTCAGCCACCAACAGGCAACCCGTGCCGTTGCACAATCGTCGGACCTGGGACAGAAAGTCGGGGGGAGGCACTCGGATGCCGCCTTCACCCTGGATCGGTTCGATGACCACGGCAGCCACGGTTTCGTCCAGGACCTCGGCCAGGGCCTGGACGTCGTCAAAGGGCACGAAGGTGAACCCCTCGGGCATCGGGCCGAAGCCAGCCCTGAAGTCGGGCCTGTCGGTGGCCGCCAGGGTCGCCAGGGTTCGACCGTGGAACGACCCCTGCATGGCGACCAGGCGCACGCGACGGGTCTGACCCAGGCGGTGGAAGTGCTTGCGGACCAGCTTGAACGCGCCCTCATTGGCCTCCGCGCCGCTGTTGCAGAGGAACACCCGCTCGCCGACGCCTCGAGCCACCAGCTCCCCGGCCAGTCTTGAGCCCGTGCTCGAGTGATACAGGTTCGAACAGTGAAGCAGCTCGCCCGCCTGAGCGCGGATGGCCTCGACGACCGTCGGGTGGCAGTGACCCACCCCGTTGACGGCGATACCTCCCAGGAAATCCAGATAGCTGCGCCCGTCGGCGTCCCAGACGCGGCTGCCCAGGCCACGGACGATTTCCAGGGGTTGCCGGGCATAGGTGGACATCAAGCGATCTGGCACAGGGCCTCCTGAGGGTTCGTGACGGTGGTGCCGGGAGCCCGCCCTGGAACCAGGGCGTCCCGCAGGGCGTGGGGGCGGCGCCCGTCCAGGACCTGCACGGTCTGCACCCCGGCCGAGAGGGTCTGCAGGATGGCCTCCACCTTCGGGATCATCCCTCCCTGCACGGCCCCATCGGCCTTCAGTCGCCACAGATCCTGACCGGTACAGTCCTGTAGAGCGGTTTCGGGGTCGTCGGGGTTGGTGCGGATGCCGTCGACGTCCGTCAGCAGGATCAACCGGCTGGCATTCAGGGCGGCGGCCACTGCGGAGGCGATCGTATCTGCGTTCACGTTGTAGGCCTGCCCCTCGGCATCCGCCCCCAGGGCGCGACGACCGGCACGAAACCGGACTTGAGGAGCGTCTGCAGCAGGTCGGGATTGACCGCGGACACCTCGCCCACCAGACCCAGGTCCGCACTCTTGCCGGTCACCCGGACCGTTCCGCCGTCCCCGGCGCAGAAGCCCACTGCCGGGATGCCCAGGGCCTGCAGCCCTGCCACCAGGGCCCGGTTGGTACTGCCGACCAGGACCCGTTGGGTCACCACCAGGGCCGCTTCGTCGGTCACCCGCAGGCCGCCCACGAAACGGGGCTCCAGGCCCTGCCTGCGCATTTCCTGGCTGACCTCGGGCCCGCCGCCGTGGACCAGGACGACCCGGGTTCCCTGGCGATGCAGTCGGGCCACGTCCTGCAGGCATGCGGCTCGCAGGTCGGAGTCCACCATCGCAGCCCCTCCGTACTTCACCACCACGGTGGAGCCGGAGATTCGGTGGCAGGATCGGGATCCGATCCCGATCGGGGGATTCTTCAGGTTCTGGATCACGTGCGATAGCTCCCGTTGATCTCCACGTAGCGCTCCGTCAGGTCGCATCCCCAGGCGGTCGAGCAGGCCTGGCCGGCACCCAGATGCGCAAACAGCCGCACTTCCGGGCGCCGCATCTGCTTGCGCGCCTCCTCCTCGTCGAAGTCGACGGGGACACCCTCTCGGCAGACGAGCACGGTCCCGATGCGGATCTCGACGTCCTCCGGGCGGAATTCGGCACCCGAGCCGCCCAGCGAGGCCAGGATTCGTCCCCAGTTCGGGTCGGCTCCGTAGATGGCGGCTTTCACCAGGCTGGAACCGGCCACGGCCCGGGCCGCCTGGCGGGCCTCGCCCGGGCTGCCGGCCCCCTCGACAAGAACCTCCACCAGGCGCGTGGCCCCCTCGCCGTCCCGAGCGATGTCCCGGGCCAATCGGGCGCAGATCTCGCGGAGGGTCTCGTGGAATGCCTCTGTCAGGGACGCGGGCAGGACCTCCCGGCCGCCCGCCAGCAGAAGCACCATGTCGTTGGTGCTGGTGTCGCCGTC
>DCTU01000293.1:0-8101 GCA_002329445.1 bacterium UBP9_UBA1432 | reverse complement strand
CTGTCCAGGCCCGTCAGGAGCCGGTCCATCGGCAGAGGCACCCCGATGACCCCGGTGGAAGCGACCAGCACCGACTCTTCCGGAACGCCCAGCAGCCCGGCCGCACGAGCCGCGGTGGTCCGGGCATCCCTGTGCCCCTGCGCACCGGTGCAGGCATTGGCGTTGCAGGAATTGCACACCAGGGCCCGGATCGGATGGAGCATGCGCTCCTGGGTCAAGAGCACCGGCGCCGCTTTGACGCGGTTGGTCGTGAAGACGCCTGCGGCGGTGCAGGGATGGTCCGCAAACAACACGGCCACGTCGGGTTCGCCAGAGGCGCGCAGGCCGGCTGAGGCGGTGCCGACCTGGAATCCTGGAATCATGGGAGGATTCCTCCTGTATAGAGCATCGCGATCTCGTCGCATCGTTCCCGGCGTGCGCACAGACAGCAGTCCTTCCAGATCTTCTGGGGGAACTGCTCGATGCCAACCCTCACAAAGCCGCATGTGGTGAAGAATCCGGGCTCTCGGGTCAGGCAGAACAGGCGCGAGAATCCTCTCTGGAGTCCCATGTCCACCAGTTCGTCCACCAGCTCATGCCCCAGGCCGCGGCCTTGAGCATCGGGGGCCACGGCCACGGTGCGGATCTCTGCCAGGTCCCCGTCCATCGGCCACAGCGACCCCATGGCCTGAACGCCGCCTGCCTCCTCGATGACGAGGAACTGGTCCAGGCGCCGAAGCATGTCCGCGGGGCTGCGGGGGAGCAACAGGCCCTGCCGGGCGTAGAGGTCCACCAGTCGGGCCATGCCCTTCACATCGGAAGGCCCTGCCGGGCGCAATCCTGTCCGAATCTTCGCCGTCTGCACGCTCATGGGCAGACCGGCACCAGGTCGAGACCGGCGGTCTCGTCCAGGCCGAACATCAGGTTCAGGTTCTGGATGGCCTGCCCGGCCGCGCCCTTCACCAGGTTGTCGATGACCGACACCACCGTGGCGCGCCCCGTGCGCGGGTCGAACCTGGGCGCCACCTGGCAGCGGTTCGATCCCGTCACGTGCCCGGTCGCGGGCAGCGCCTCCGAGCGCACCTGCACGAAGGGCTCGTCGCGGTAGAAGTCTTGATACAGTGGGCTCAGATCCTGGATCGGGGTCCGGGTGTAGGCCGTCGTCAGGATGCCTCGTTTCATCGGCACCAGGTGGGGCGTGAAGGTCACTCTGACGGGCCTGCCGGCCAGGTCGGACAAGGTCTGCTCCAACTCCGGGGTGTGGCGGTGTTGCCCCGCCACGGCATAGGCGGCGACGCTGCCGTCCGCCTCGCAGAAGTGGCTGAACAGGGACGTCTTGCGCCCGGCGCCGGACAACCCCGATTTCGAATCCAGGACCAGGAAGTCCAGGTCGGCCATCCCGTTGCGGACCAGGGGGGCCAGGGCCAGGGCTGCCGAGGTGGGGTAGCACCCGGGGTTGGCCACGAGACGGGCATCCCGGATCCTGTCACGATACAGCTCAGGAAGGCCGTAGACCGCCAGGGGCAGCAGGTCTTGACGGGCGTGCTCCACTTCGTACCAGCGCTCGAAGACCCGGGCGTCCTTCAGGCGAAAATCGGGGCCCAGGTCGATCACCCGGATCCCGGCGTCCACCAGTTCACCGGCCAGGGCGGCGCTGGCTCCGTGCGGCAGCGCCATCAGCACGACGTCGCAGCCCTCGAAGGCGGCTTCAACCCGCTGGACTCGGAGGGGTTCATCCGGATCAACGCCATCCGCCTGAAGGCCCACCACGCCATCATGGCCCATCGCCGCAGGGAGATCGCAGTCTCCAGCCGCTGAGGGCCTACCGAAGTCGCCCGCCCGCGATTCGGCCCCGTCCGCGCGCTTGAGGCGCGCGGCGGGGCCGAGCGCTGCCGGGGAGGTCGACGGCTGCTGCCCGGGCCGGGCCGTCTCGGCGTCGAGTCACCCAAGCTCGCCGCACCGCCCGGCCCCCCGGCGGCAGGTGCAGGCGACCCCAGGGCTGCCTCCAGGGCCGCCACCTGGGCCTCAACCTCCGTCCATGCCGTGCCCCCCGCCGAGCGCCGGCGCTCCGCGGCCGCCACGGGATCCAGGACCGCCAATGATTCCGGGCCGAAGGCCGGATGGTGCTGTTGCAGGATTTGCGGCGTCAGCAGCCGGAAGTCCCCCCCCCTGACCTCGCACCAGGCCACCAGCCGGCCGGCGACGTGGTGGGCTTCGCGGAACGGCACGCCCCGCTCCACCAGGTGGTCGGCCAGCTCCGTGGCCAACAGGAAGTCGCCCTCCAACGCCTGGGCGTAGCGCTCGCGGCGCACCTCCAGGGATTCCCACATGCCTGCCGTGACCCGGACACAGGCCAGGGTGGTCGCCAGGGCATCGAAGAGCGCGTGGCGATCCTCCTGCAGGTCCCGGTTGTAGGCCAGGGGCAGGCCCTTGGTCATCACCATCAGGGCCTGCAGGTTCCCCAGCACCCGTCCGGTCTTTCCCCGCACCAACTCGGCCGCGTCGGGGTTGCGCTTCTGGGGCATGATCGAGGACCCGGTGGACCAGGCCTCGCCCAGGCGCACGAAGGAGAACTCGGCGCTGGACCACAGGACCAGCTCCTCGGCCATGCGCGACAGGTGGACCATCAGGATCGCACAGGCTGAGACCGCCTCCATTTCGTGGTCCCGGGTGCTGACGGCGTCCATGGCGTTGGGCACGATGCCCCTGAACCCCAGGAGCTCGGCCGTGCGTGCCCGGTCGACGGGGTGCGGGGTGCCGGCCATGGCACCCGCGCCCAGAGGGCACAGGTCGGCTCGGGACCGGGCGTCGCGCACACGGCCCCGATCCCGGAGCAGGTGCCAGGCGTGAGCCAACAGGTGGTGCCCCAACCAGATCGGTTGCCCCCGCTGCAGATGGGTGAACCCAGGCATCAGCGTGCGCCCGTCGCTTCCGACCCGTTGCGCCAGCACCTTGATCAGCCGTTCCAGGGCCTCGTCCAGCGCCGTCAGGCGGCGCTTCAACCACAGGCGGACGTCGGTGGCCACCTGGTCATTGCGGGACCGCGCCGTGTGCAGGCGGCCGCCGGCCTCACCCACCAACTCGATCAGGCGGGCCTCCACGGCCATGTGGATGTCCTCGCGCTCGACGCCCGGGCGGTAGGCCCCGTGGGCCAGCTCCTCGCGCACCCGGGCCAGGCCCTGGCGCAGGACCTCCGCCTCGGTGGCGGAGACCAGGCCCGCCTCGCCCAGCATCGTGACGTGGGCCAGCGAGGCCTCGATGTCCTCGTCGACCATCTCCAGGTCCACGCTCAGGGACTCGGAGAAAGCCTGCATCTCTTCGGCAGGGCCGCCCTCGAAGCGGCCTCCCCACAGGGGCATGGTGTGTCTACCTCACAATTCGTCCGGAGTCGACCCGAAAAAGTCATCCCTCGGCTCGGCGCCGATCTTCAAAGGCAACGAACCTTCACTCGCAGGGCCCGCAGGCCCTGGACGCCCTGCAGGTCGCCGAGCTCGTGGTCCTCCACCTCGCCCTCCAGGTCTCCGGACTCGACCAGGGCCTGCAGGTAGTCCCGCGACTCGGCTGCCTCGCGGGGGTGGGAGTAGACCACGGCCAGGTACCCGGGTTGGGTCAGCCTCTCTCCCGTCGAGCGCAACTCGGCCTTGTCCAGCCTCTTCTTGACGATCTCGTAGCGCGCGTTGTAGGCGCCGTCGACGTCGAAACGACGGTCGTCCATCATGAATCGGATGGCCAGCGGGCTTTGCTGGACCAGGACCAGGTGGGCCGTCCCCAGCGGAATGGGCAGCTCTGCTCGCAGGGACTCGGTCTCGCGGGCGATCCGCACCATGGTCTGCAACTGCCAGATCCGCAGGCTGCGCAGGTGGACCTCCTGGAAGCCCTTCCTCTGGCTCAGGCTGGCTCCCACGTAGATCATGTGATCGACCCCGTCGGTCTTGTGCATCTCGAAGTAGTGGGGGAAGATCTGCTGGGCCCGCACCTGCTCTTCCAGGAGGATGCCTCCCACCAGCTCACGGATCCGCGAGACGCTCTCTTCGAAGTCCCGCCGCCGGCGGTAGACGAAGCCCACGGGGTCCAGGGCCTCGCGGTACTGCCGCGCGGCCTGGGCAGCAGCCGGGTCGGTGAAGACCGGGAAGAGGGCCTCCACCTCAGCATGCAGGAACTCCAGCAGCGTCGTCTCCTGGCCGGAGCATAGCCCCTGATGCCGGACGTCCTCCTGGGTCCGGTTCACGACGTGGATCAGGTGCTCGAGGTAGGGAAGGGGCTCGGAGCGATGGCAGGCTTCCAGGAACCTGCCAGCCAGCGCCAACTGTTCATCCAGATCCTCCTGGATGGATTGCATCCGGATGTCGGAGGAGCTGCGGATGTCGGAGATCCCGAAGAGCGGGTAGACCCCTGGAAAGGCGATCGACTCGATCTCGCCGTGCTCGGTCTGCCCTTCCAGCCACCGCAGGGCCGCCTCTTCGAAGCGCCACTCCACGGCCGGGTGGATGGCGGTGAAGTGCTCCTTGATGACCGAGCGGACCCGCTCGCGCAGCACCTCGGACCGGTTCCACAAGGCCAGCGCGAAGAGCGGGATGACCTCGCGCAGGACCGTGGCTTCGAGAGAGCTCAAGGCGTCCTGCTGGTCGGAGGCGACCACCAGGTAGCCCACCGTCTCGTCGGCGTAGACCAGGGGAGCCAGGGCCCCCCGGCACAGCCCCTGCGGACCCAGTGCCTTGTGCAATCCCGAGGACTCGGAGTCGAACCTGCAGAAGGCCAGGGCGCTGCCATCCCGGCGCCACCCCAGTTCCAGGGCTTGCTGGAAGTCCTCGACGGTCACGCGGGTCGAGGGCTCCTCCCCGGGGCGGTCCAGGTCCTTGCCAGGGTGAAGGAACCAGGCGCTCGTTCCCTTCGTCATGGCGATCAGGACGCGGACTTCGGGCCGGCGCAGCAGGATGCGCACGCAGTCTTCGATCTGCTGGAAGCGGGGCTCGTCCTCCAGGGCATCTCGTTCCATCAGGAGCTGCTTGATCTGCGAGAGGGCGACCTCGGTGGTGACCTCGTTGGCCTCGTAGATCACCAGCCCCGAGATCTCGAAGCGTTCGGGGGGCAGCAACCGGCTCCAGGCCTGCAGGTCGGTGATGTCCTCACGCAGCGCGGCCGTCAGGTCCGGATCCAGGTCGGGCAGGGGGCCCACCGGGCGCACCCGGCAGAACTCCAGGTTCAGGCGCATCTGGAAGAAGGCGTCCAGGCCGGTCTGGGGGTCGGGCACCGCCAGGTGCTGCGCGTTGCGGAAGGGGATATTCAGGTGGTAGGCCTCGTTCAGGGCCACCAGGTAGACGAAGACCGACCGGATCAGCTCGGCCGACAGGGTTGCTCCGCCGGAGACCGGGCGCCCTCGGAGGCGACCTTCGGCGTCCAGGAAGAGCGATCGGAAGCGCGGGGTGGCCCGCAGGCACACCCCGCCGAAGGGTGCCGCGACGGCCGAGCAGGTGAGCTCTTCGACGGCGGGTGGCACCAGAGCGGAGAGAAGGGCCGCCACCAGCGAGCTGTTCCTTTGGAGGACCGCCGGGTCTAGCAGGTCATCCCGCAGCTCTGGGACCTCCTCCACCCGAGCAAGCAGGGCCCGTGCGGTTTCGGCCAGTCCCTGGCGGTCGTCCTGGGCCTCGCGGGTCCACCAGTCCAGGAGGGGGTCCAGGCTCAGGTGGCAGGGAAAGGGAGGGCACCACCAGGTCTCCGCCGGTCGAGCCGTCTCGGTCAGGAGCCGGATGGCCGGGATCGTGTCCGCCCCAACGGATTCTGCCGCCTGGAGGGGCAGGGGCTCGCTCATGGGGGCATGTTTCCCCGGCCCGGGGAGGTGCTCCTCTTGCCGGGAGGGCTCGGGCGGGGAGATCGGCGACTGCCGGCGAAGAGGGTTGGCTCGAGTCCCGCGCACCCTGGCCCGCCGGCCGACCCGCCGGGAAGGCAGGCGCAGCGCCCGGGACCTGATTCACCCTGAAACCACACCTGATATTGGAGAACGATGAGCATGAAGAAACTGGTCCTGTTGCGGCACGGAGAGAGCACCTGGAACAAGGAGAACCGGTTCACCGGGTGGACCGACGTCGATTTGAGCGAGAAGGGGGTCCAGGAGGCCACGGCCGCGGGGATGACCCTGAAGGCCGAGGGGTTCGTCTTCGACGAGGCCCACACGTCCGTCCTGAAGCGGGCCATCAAGACGCTGTGGCTGACCCTGGAGCAGTTGGACCAGATGTGGATCCCCGTCCACAACACCTGGCGGCTGAACGAGCGCCACTACGGCGCCCTGCAGGGCCTGAACAAGGCCGAGACGGCCGAGCGTCACGGGATGGAGCAGACCCAGATCTGGCGGCGCAGCTACGATACCCCCCCGCCGGCCCTCACGCCGGATGACCCTCGCCATCCCGGCCAGGATCCCCGTTATGCGAACTTGAGCCCCGCCGAGCTGCCGCTGACCGAGTGCCTGAAGGACACCGTGGCCCGCTTCCTGCCGTACTGGCACGAGACGGTGGCCCCGGCGGTCCGCAGCGGACGGCGCGTCCTGATCGCGGCCCACGGCAACAGCCTGCGCGCCTTGATCAAGTACCTGGACAACATCTCGGATCAGGACATCGTGCAACTGAACGTGCCCACGGGGATCCCCCTGGTGTACGAGCTCGACGACGACCTCAAGCCGATCCGGAACTACTACCTGGGCGACCAGGAGGCCATCGCCAAGGCCGCCCAGGCGGTCGCCAACCAGTTGAAGAAGTAGGCTCCATCGCGGGCAGGGGACGTTCCGGCCGGTGCGCCGGGACGTCCCCTGTGGCTTGTAGGACCCTCAGGGCCTCTCGATCACGCCCAGCACCGGGGTGAGCGCGGGGTAGCCGGTGGGCACGCCCGCGGCCTGGTGCCGGTGGCCGTCGCACCAGATCCGGTAGCTTCCCGGAGGCTCGATCCGGTAGCGGTACTGGCCCCCGGCGGGACAGCGGGGCATCTCGCGCAGGAACTTCGGCGTCACCACCTCGAGGGCCGAGGTGGGATAGGCGCCACCGTGCTGGACCGACCATTCCTCCACGGCCAGGGACAGGGATCTCAGGTTGGCTTCGCAGATCCGCAGCTCCAGGCGAGGACGGTCCTCGATGTCGGGGGACCGGAAATCCATCGACTCGGAGACCTGGTAGTAGAACAGGACCTGCCTGGGGATGGTGGCCGTCTGGCTCCACTCGTCCTCATCGAAGAGGAACACCATGTCCCGGTTCGAGAGGGCCAGATCGATGCGCCACTGGCCGTCCTGGCACGACAGCATGAAGCTGCTGGAGCGCTCGAGCAGGGGTTGTCGGTGACCCCCGAGGCGGCTCTTCTCGCGGTGGCGGACGCGCGCCAGGCCGCGCTCTTCGTCGAGGGCCTCGACCTCCAGGCTCCAGTCCTCGACCTCGAAGCGCAGGTCCGAGACCAGCTTCAGCTCCTGGTTGTTCAAGGAGAGCCCCCCGAGGCTGGAAAACTCCGGGAAGTTGCCGCCGATCCCGATGCTCTCGTGGGCGTCGGTCCCGCACCAGATCCGGTAGCCCCCGTCCTTGGTGCGAGCAAGACCATACTGGCCCAGGGCCGGGCAACGGGGCATTCCCCGGGGGAAGACGGTCCCCGGGCCGACCAGCTCTTCCAGCGAGGACAGCGGCTTCCCGCTCCGGGCCTCGATCGCCCCGGCCAGGGCGAAGAGGTTGTAGCTGCACTCGGAGATGTCCTCGTAATCCTCCAGGGAGATGCTGTCGAGGAGCAGGCGCTCGAACTTCGAGCCCAAGTCCTCTGCCTCCACCCCGCGCACCCGGGAGAGGGCGGAGGCCAGGCGGTTGGCGTACACGTCGGTCACGTAGGCCCGCACGACCTCCACGCACGTCTCCCCGACGCCAGGACTTGGCTCTTCGGCCCGGGGAACGCCGGCCAACACCAGGACGAGGAGGGTGACCAGGGCGGCGCAGCGTCCCCTCACGGCAGGATCTCCAGTTCGTTCATCACTTGAAACTCGGCCAGCTTGCGGTCGAAGCGGGCCTGCTCGAGGTCGGCCCGAGCCCGGTTGAGAACCGAGCGCGCGTTGGTGAGCTCCAGGTACTGCGAGATGCCCGAGCGGTAGCGCCGCTCCGCCAGG
>DCTU01000402.1 GCA_002329445.1 bacterium UBP9_UBA1432 | reverse complement strand
TGGAGATCCTGGGCCGGCACGCGGCCTACCTGGCCGAGCGGATGGGCCCCCGGCATGTGGCCCTGGGCTCGGACTTCGATGGAGCCCTGATCCCCCGAGAAATCGGCGATGTGAGGGGCCTCCCCCGGGTGGTCCAGGCCCTGGAACAGGCCGGATTCGCCGGCGAAGACCTCACCGCCGTGTGCCACGGCAACTGGGTGCGGGTCCTGAGCGACAGTTGGAGGCCCCGAGGCGGGTCATGAAGAACCCGTCGGCCATGCTCCGACGAATCCTTGTGACCCTCGCCCTCCTGCTCCTGGCCCTCGACCTGGCCTCCCCTCCCGGCCTCGCGCGGGGCGACCTCAGCGTCTACGGGGTCCGCCCCGGAATGAACTCCGAGCAGGTCCGCAAGGCCCTGGGGACTCCCCAGGTCCAGCAGAAGAATCCGCCGATCTGGGCCTATCGCCGCGAACACCAGGGGGTCCGTGGCCAGGAGNNCCGGCCATCCACTTCGACCCGTCAGGAAGGGTCGGTTTCGTCACCGGCAGCCGCCTGGAACGCGAAGGCCAGCAGATCCTGCGCCGGGGTTCCGGCCTGCCGGAGATGAAGGCGGCCCTGGGTGAACCTTCTGCCCGCCAGCCGGGCCAGGGGAAGACCGTCCTCTACCGGTATGCCCCCGCGCGGCTCACGGTGGTGGTGGCTGGCACCCCGGCCCGGGTGGTCGTCTTCGGACTGGGTGACGAACCACGACCCTGAGCCCCACTCAGGAGCGGGCTTCCAGTTCGCCATAGAGGGCCACCAGCTTCTCGCCCTCCCGCTCCCAGTTGAAGCGGTCTTCGGCCGCCCGACGGGCGCGCGCCGCGCAGCCCGCCAGCCGCTCCGGCTCCGCCAGTTCTTCCAGGGCTCGGGCCAGGTCCCGGGGGCTGCGCGGGTCGAAGAGGCTGCCCAGGTCCTCCCCCGCGATGAAGCGGCGCAGCTCGGGGACGTCCGCGCCGGCCACCGCCACGCCGGCCATCATGTATTCGAAGAGCTTGTTGGGGGTGCACAGGTAGTTGTTCAGGCAGGTGGGCAGGTAGGGGATCAGCCCGATGTCGGCCTCGGCCGACCCCTCCACCATTTCGGAGGCCGGGACCGGAGGCAGGAACAGCACCCGGTCCCCGTGGCGGGTGGCCAGCTCGCGCAGGTCCGTCTCACGCTCACCGTAGCCCCGCAGGGCCACCGCGACCCGGTCCTGAAGGCTGGCAGCCACCACCAGCTCCTCCAGGCCCCGATCCGCCATGTAGCCACCCTGGAAGAGAGCCACGGGCCGTCCCCCCGACAACTGGCGAAGCCGTCCGCGCCGCGCCTCCTCGGGGGTCACCAGGCGCGGACAGTTCAAGAGGGGAAGGACCCCGGAGAGACCGTAGCGGCGCTCGAGCTCGCCTGCGATCGACTCGTTCACCGTCAGGACCCGGTCGGCCTGGGGCGCCAACCTTGCCTCCAGGGCCTCCCAGGCCTCCACCTCCTCCTGGGAGGCGAAGTAGTGCTGCTCGCTCCACAACTCGTGGGCGTCGTAGACCAGCCGGGCCCCTGAACGTTCCGCTGCCTCGGCCGCGGCCTGTAGGGTATCCAGGTCATGGGCGTGACAGACCTGGGGCCTCCAGGAGGCCGCCATCCCGGCCCAGATCCGGTTGATCCGGGCGATGTAGGCCTGATGCCGGAGGACCTCGGGCGAGGCCTTCAGAGGCAGCCTGCGCGGCGGGGGGGGTGGGCATCCTCCGACCGAAGGTTCTCGATCCGGAGGGTCCTGGAGGGATTCGGCGCTCCGCGGCGGCGGTGCCTCTTCCGAGGTCGCACACCGGGGGCGTTTCTTCAGCGAAGCCAGCACTCGATCGTCGAGAAAGCGCCTCCAGGCGGGGCGCTGGTCGGTTCGGATCACCTCATAGCCGTTCCTGGCCTCGAAGACGGGAAGCCCCGGTTCGAGGAAGGCGTGCACCCGCACCTGATGACCGGCCCGAGCCAGGATCCAGGCCTCCCGGTCCACCCGAGGGTCCCGGGTGCACGGGTTGAACACGAACATGGCGATGCGCATCAAGAACCTCGGAAGACAAGTCCGGCCTGGCGGCCCGGGGCGGCAGGGCTTCGCCCGCCAGGGCCGGCCTCCTGTCGCCCCTCCTCCTGCCTGATTGCGGGCGTACAAGGAAGACGGGGCCGCCCGGAGAGGGCGACCCCGACTGCAGGAGCAGACGCAGACTTCAGTAACGGAAGATCGCCGCCGCCTTCGCGCCCCCCGGGACTTCCGCAGGATCCAGGGCCAGGACCCTCCCGCCGGCCGACAAGGTCTGGACCGCCGCCAGGTTCAACAGGTCGACATGACCGTTGGCCCGGGTCGCGGACACCTCGATCTCCGAGGTCTCGGGGAGGTAACGCCCCCACACCTGCACCCCGACCGGAACGAAGAGGGTGTCCACCCGCCCCTGGCATGCCGCGGGCACCACCTGGGCGGTTTCGGTCGAGGTCAGGCCGGTCCCCATCTTGCCCTGGAAGCGGGACAGGGCCTCGGCGCGCTGCTGCTGCAGATGGGTCTCCATCACCTCCCAGGCCCGGCTGAAGAGCTCGGCTTCGCTCAGGCCCTCGACGTTGCCGTGCAGCCCCTGCTCGAAGAGATGGGTATAACGATTGGCCTCGCGGTAGATGGGATGGAGGTACTCGACGCCGGCCAGCAGCAAGGGGACCCGCTCCTGGCGCAGGACCTCCCAGACGGCATTCTCAACCTCCCGGAAGTATTCGGCCAGGCGTTCCTTGTCCAGGTCGGCCGGGTTGTGGCCGTGGGAGACCCCCGCGCGGTCCGTGGCTCCCAGCGAGCGGGTGTGGAACTGTCTACCCCCCTCCACCCCCTGCTGCTCGAGGAACTCGCGCAGGCTGGGGGGCAGGCCGACCGGCTCGATCTCGGTCATCCCATCGCGGAAGGCCTCATACAAGGCGACCCGGTTCTGGCTGAGGGTCAGCAGGAAGAAGCGCCCCGTCTCGGCGATCAACGGCACCAGGGGCTTGACATGGAAGCTCCCGTCCGAGACCACGGCCATCTCGGGGAGCGTCAGCGGAACCCGATAATGGCGGCTGAAGCGGGGGGCCAGGAACATCGCCAGGCCGCGGCTCTGCTTCTCCCAGAAAGGGGTATCTCCCAACATCTCGGTCGCCGGGGCCATCAGCTCCTTGATCCGGGCCGCAGACACCCCCCGGGCGGCGAGGGCCTCCTCGGCCGAGCGGATCTGGTTCTTGAAGCGCACGGAGTTCTGTCGGAAATGGGTCCCGCCCGCCAGGGTCGGCACCAGGAGGGTCACCGCCGGCCCTTCGCGCGGCTGAAGGACTTCCTTGAGTTCATCGAGTCCGAAGTGTCTCATGGTTCACCTCTCCATTCTGGAGCTTCGGCAAGGTGGACCTGAGCAGGCCCACCGCCTGGAGGCCCGCATCCGTGGCCCCCGGGACGAGGTTCTGGCCTCGTCCTCCCCGAGAGGGGAGTCCTAGATCCCCACCCCCGGGGCGAAACTGGAAGGGTAGCGACGGCCCAGGATGGAGCCGCCGCCCTGGACTCCCCAGCACACCACGTAGTTGCCGGCCGAGTCCATGCCCACCGAGGGCCATTCATGCTCGACCAGACTGTCGATGCTGGCCTGGAAGACGGGTTGAAGCGAGCCATCGGAATTGACAGGCCGCCCGACGATCCGAGCGTGCGATTCACCTTCCCAGTAGCGCCAGACGACCACGCAATTGCCCTCGCCGTCCATGGCGACATCGGGGTCCATGTGCGAGAGCCCGGAGAGCCCCTGGCTCACCGCGATGGGAGTGGAGTCCAGCGGTACGGGGGTGAGGATGGTCGAGCCCGGCGTGTACTGGAAGCGCTGGATGAAGATGGTCATCACGTCTTCCACGACTTCCAACCAGGCCACGGCGACCCGCCCGTTGCGAATGGCCACCGAGGGGCGGACGACGCTTGAAGCCCCCGCTCCTCCGACCATGATGCCCGGCGTGCTGGCGGCATCATTCCTGGACACGCGCAGTTGCAGATGGAGAGAGCTATCGTGGTAGACCTGCGCACAATCTCCATTGACGTCCACGTCCAGGTTCGGGACCGAGATCGTCGAGGACGTGCTGTAGGTCTCCCGCGACGAGGAATCCGCGGGGTCTGGAGCCGGCACGAAGAAGGACTGGATGGAGTTGCCGAGGGTCTGCCCCTGCAGGCAGTCCACGACGGGCGTCGGAGGCGGATCCCCCGAATCGCCGCACATCCCAAACCCAACCCGGCCCAACCCCTGGTTGGCCGTGTCGACAAATACGGTCTTGGGACCGCCTGCCAGGCTTCCGGTATCGAGATTCCTGTAGGTTGCCTGCAACCACCCGGAGGTTGACACGTTGGCGATCCAGGCCACCCCGAAGAGCCCCGACGAGTTGATGGCCGGGACCGGACTCTTGCAGTCCGCCTCGTCGCTCACGACCACCGATTGGGGCCAGAGCGGCGCGGGCGTGGGAGAACCGTTGAAGCCGAGGGCCTGGACCGTTCCAGCCTGCCAGGAGACCAGGAATTGACCGTCTGCCCGCATCGCGACATGAGGTTCTTGGCCAGTGCCAACCACGAAAAGGTAAGCCCCGGGCGAAGGCGACACGCTTGGCGAAGGCGAGGGCGAGACCGTCGGCGAGACGCTGGGCCGCGGCGTGAGCCAGGTCGAAGCTGAAGCCACCACTCCGGGGAGGATCTCGATGTCCTCAACCAGGAAGGAGGCGGAATACTCCGCGTTGGCCCCTTCGTAGAGGTAGCCGCGAACCTGATAGCGCGCCGGAGCGGGGATCTGGTCGATCACCACCTGCCCCCGCCCGTCCACCAGGTCGAAGCTGCGAGCCATCAACGGAGTCGGCGGAGACTGCAGGGGCAAGGGGAAGAGCTCGACCAGCAGGCGCTGCGCGCTGGAGGACGTGGCCAGCAGGATGGTCTCCCCCTGGACCTGCACCCGGGTCGGCCCCTCCTCGCGGGTGACCCGGACCGTCAGGTTCCCGAAGAGGTCCTGGGACGAGACTCCCGAGCCGCCTGCGCCCCCTCCGCACCCGGCGATCCCCAGCGAAGCCAGGGCCGTCAGCAGAATCAGACCAGTGCACCAGAGCGAGAAACGCCGGACCATGAGCCGTCCTCCCCGAAAGAACGAATAGGGACGAAGGTTCGCCGGGAAGGCTTTTCCCCCCTCCGAAGAAAGGGAAATTCGGTCGGTCCTCCGCGCCCTGACACTTCCTGACAGGGGCGCAGGTCATCATGGGCCCAGGGCGGGGAGTTCCAGGGAGGTTCAGCATGGAAGCCAGATGGGTTCGCAACATCCTGTGGGGACTGGTCGGCCTGCTCCTGACGACCGGAGCCGGTCCCGCCACGGCCCAAGACCTGTATATCCGGAATCGCCCGGTGCGGGACGCGGTGATCCGCGGTCAGGAGCACTTTGTGCCCCTGGAGGACATCGAGAGGTACCTCAACGCCTCCGAAATCGAGCGCCTGGAGCTCGACCTGGAAAGCGGGGCGATCCGCGTGGACGGAGAACCCCTGGCCGAGACCATCCTGGCCGGGGAACCA
>DCTU01000369.1 GCA_002329445.1 bacterium UBP9_UBA1432 | reverse complement strand
TACCGACGATCCTGGCCAAGACCCCGACCCGAATCTCCAGACATCCAAGCCACTCCGGACTCAGCAGGAGCCGGCGCCGGACAGGGCGCAAGTCCAGGCCATGACCTTGCGAGAGTTGCTCCTGGAGGCCCTGTCGCTGAAGTCCCTGCCGCGGGCCGGTTGGGTCCGGGCCGGGGTCGAAGCACCTGAATCCGTGGCCGCACACAGTTGGGGGGTCGCCTGGCTGGTCCTGGCCCTGTGTCCACCTGAACTGGACCGGGGGCGGGCCCTGGCCCTGGCCATCCTGCACGATCTGGCCGAAGTCCGTGTCGGGGACCTGACTCCCCGTGACCGGGTTCCGAAGGAACGCAAGCTGGCCCTGGAGAGACAGGCTCTGCAGGACATGCTGGGCGCCCTGCCTCAAGGTCCGGAGCTGCTGGCCCTGGCCCGGGAATCGATCCAGCCTTCCTCCCCCGAAGGATGCTTCGTCCAGGCCTGCGACAAGCTGGACATGGCGCTGCAGGCTTCCTGGTATGAGGCCCGCCAGCCCCTGGACCTGGCCGAGTTCCTGGACTCGGCCCTGGCTCAGTTGACCCGGCCCGACCTGCGCCTTCTGGCTTCCGGAGCCCGCGAGCCACGCGAGGTCTCGCCCGGACCCGCCTCGGGAGATCCGAATTTTTCTTGAACCTTTCCCCAAAGCCTCGACCGCCGGACCTCGACATGGCATCATCCAGGGGAGATGATCTCCCCACTTCGCCCCATGCCACCGACCGCCACACCCGAAGCCCGAGGCCTGGCCGCGACCCCGGCCCCACCGCCCGCGGTCGCTCCCGCAGACGAACGCTCGGCCTCGTCCTCCATCCTCCCTGAGATGACCGGAAGAAAGCTCGCCGAGACGGTCTTCGGCTCGCGCCGCGAGAACGATCTCATCGCCTGGCGGGTCGAGACCGGTTCCGACGGATTGGGCTGGCCGGAGGTGACCCGACAGGGGAACCTGCTGGTTGCAGACGATCAGGGCGTGGCCAGCATCGCTCCGGATGGCCGGATCGCCTGGCGACACCCTCGCGAGGCCTGGACCCACGCCCGTCCGAAGAGCACCTCCGACGGAGGCTGTGTGTGGTCTCCGGGCAACGGCGGACTGGTCGGGCTGGATCCCCAGGGCCGTCCCCGCTGGAGGTGGGGTGAGGGGCTGCAGATGCAGACCATCCAGCCGGCCCTCGGCCCCGACGACACGGCCTACGTCTGCGTCCGGGACGAGGGATGGAAGCTCCAGGCCGTGGGTTCAGATGGACAGACCCGTTGGTCGGCCTCTCTGGATATGCACGCCTCCTCGCCTCCGGTGGTCCACCCCGACGGCAAGGTCAGTGTGCGCGTGGACCTGGCCGAGGAGACCCTCCTGGCCACCTTCGATCCCCAGGGGCAGAAGCTGCACCAGGCCAATATCCCGGGAAGAGTGGAGGGCAGGCCGGCCCTGGCCCCGGATGGCTCGGTGTGGATCGGCAATGACTCGGGCGGGCTTTTCCGGGTCTCTGCTGAAGGCCAGTTGAGCCAGGTCTTCCAGGCCCGCGGGGGGATCCGCGCGATGCCCCGGATCGAGGAGGACGGCCGGGTCTTCTTCGGGACCATGAAGGGCATGGTCTACGGCCTGGAACCCGACGGAACCAAGGCCTGGGAGGTCGACCTGAAAGGCATGGTCGAGAGCCGGATCGAGCGCATGGCCGATGGCACGCTCCTGGTCGGGACCTTCGACAAGGTGCTGCACGCCCTGACCCCCGAGGGCCAGTCCAAGTGGCAGATGCCCCTCCCCTTCGCGGGCGGCGACGCCCTGGCCGTCTCCAACGATGGCACGGTCTACGCGGCCGGAGGCCGGCAGGTGCTGGCCCTGCGCGAGGGGGGCATCCAGGCCGATCTGGGCCGGACCCGCCGAGCCGCCCGCCGATGGGACCATCGCCACCGAGGGAGACGACTGGGTCGTCATCGGGGACGTCAAGCTGCCGGTGCGTCGAGCTTAGGCCGGGATCCTCAGCTTCCTCGGCGGAAGACCTCCCCGAAGTAGTCCTGCACGGTCGGCAGCCGGACCCATCCGAAGCCGGGCACATCCAGCCTTTCGCGAGGGACCAGCAGCCCTCGGCTGTTGGAGTCGGCCCCACCGGTGCGCACCGAGCGGAACCCCCCGCGTTCCAGGAACTCCCGCAGATGGGGCACGCGTGCCATCAAGGCCTGGTCCCCCTCACCCAGGACGTGGCACCACAAATCCGCCGAGGTCGCCATGATCCCCGAGGGCTTGCGCTGGCGGGTATTCTCCACCTCGAAGTAGAGCCGTCCCGACTCGGCGGCCCGCTTGTCCCACTTGACCTCCACATGCCAGATCCGCCCCCGGGGCGTGCGCGCCTCGATGTCGTAGCGGCCATCCGAGAAGCCGATCCGGACCAGACACCCTCGCAGCATCAGGTGCAGGGCCACGCGCAGCTCGTTGTAGTGTCCCTCGCGCAACTGCGCGGCAAAGGCCTGTGCGGTGTTCTGGAGGGGTCTGGAAGAAGGGGACACGACCTTCGTGCTTCGTCATCCAATCCAGCAGATCCCGCCCTGTCTGGGACTCCGGCCAGGGGCAGGGTCCCTTGGAGTGGTGGGCGAATGGCCCGCGTGCAGCCACCGCGCCACACCTCCGGAGGACCGCATGCCCACCGTCTCAAGAGCCCTCAATCCCCAGGAGATCGAGAAGATCCGCACCTTCCTGGCCCCCGAACCCGAGGGACGAGGATACTTCGACAACTTCGTCATCGAGAACCGCTCGGCCGAACCCTGGGGCCTGCTGGGCTCGGGCGGACACCTGGAGGGTCAGACCCGGGCCCACCGCCTCTTCGACCTGTGGCAGTTGATGGCCACGGTCCTGCCGGAAGCAGCCGGCGTGAACCGCAACCACATCCTCTTCGACCCGGGTGAACCCTTGTCCGAGGTGGCCCTGGCTCCAGAGGCCCTGCGGGTCTCCCGGGCCTTGTTCTACGGAATCGCCGACCAGTTGGCCGATCTGGTCCGAAAGCTCGACCCACGGATCCCCATCGTCTCCAACGGAGCCGTCTTCATGGAGAACCTCCCCCGCCTGACCGACTGACCTCGGGCAGCCCCCCGGCCTGCCCAGGTCCGACTCGGGCCCGCCCCGCTCAGGACCGGGGCAGGTAGGCAGCGGCCAGGGCCTGGAAGTCGCGGACCTGCCCCTGCTGCCAGGCCTCGTCACGGCCCAGCTCATCGGCCAGGATCCGGGCCACCACGGGAGCCGCCTCGGAGGCGGCCCGGGCATCCATGATCAAAGCCCGCGTCCGCCGGGCCAGGAAGTCATCCACGGTCCGCGCCATCTCGGTGCGGGCCGCCCACACCACTTCGCCCACCCGAACCGACAACCGGGGATGGACCAGCTCGTCGCATCCCGCTTCAGCCCGGAACAGATGCGTCAAGGCCGGAGCGTCGCTCCCGTAGGCCGCCAGCTCGCCGAACTTGGCCGCGTTCTTGTGGAAGCCGTGGATGCTCAGGCTGCGGGTGACGCAGGGCCGGGGCTCGAGATCCGCCAGGGTCTCGGCATGGTTGACCAGGTCCTCGGCCATGTGGCGATAGGTCGTCCACTTCCCCCCGGCCATGGTGACCAGTCCGCTGCGGCTGATCGAGATCGTGTGGTCCCGGCTGAGCTTTGCGGTGTTGCCATCCTCAGAGGCCTTGACCAGGGGGCGGATCCCCGAGAAGACGCTGCGAACATCCTGGACCGTGGGCGGTCGCTTGAGGTAGTCGTGGGCGTTTTCGAGGATGAAGTCCACCTCTTCCGCGGTCGGGATGGGTTCCAGGACGGCCTGGTCGACCGGGTTGTCGGTCGTGCCCACCACCACGCAGTCGTGCCAGGGAATCGCGAAGAGGACCCGGCCATCGGTGGTGCGGGGCACCATGATGGCGGTCTCGCCAGGCAGGAAGGACTTGTCCAGGACGATGTGCACCCCCGTGCTGGGCGCGATCAGCGCCTCGGCCTGGGGATCGTCCATCCGGCGCACCTCGTCAGAGAAGGCTCCCGTACAGTTCAGGACCACCCGGGCCCGGATCTCGTATTCCCGCCCGGATTCCATGTCCCGGGCGCGCACCCCGTCGACGAAGTCCGACGAGTTCCGGGTGAGTCCCTCGACGCGGCAGTAGTTGACCAGGCAGGCGCCCTGCTCGGCTGCGGTCCGGACCAGGTTGATCAGCATCCGGGCGTCGTCGAACTGCCCGTCATAGTAAACCACGCCCCCACGCAGACCCTCGGTCTGGATGGTCGGGATCCGGGCCACGGTCTCTTCCGGCGAGAGCAATCGGCTGGCCCCGAATCCATACCGACCCGCCAGGAGGTCGTAGACCTTCATGCCCACTCCGTAGAAGGGCGCCTCCCACCAGGTGTAGTTGGGCACCACGAAGGCCAGGTCGTGCACCAGGTGCGGCGCGTTCTGCCGCATGATCCCGCGTTCCTTGAGGGCCTCCATGACCAGGCTGACGTTGCCCTGCTGCAGGTAGCGCACACCCCCGTGCACCAGCTTGGTGCTGCGGCTGGAGGTCCCCTTCCCGAAGTCGGACTGCTCCAGCAGGAGGACATCGTGGCCGCGAGCCGCCGCGTCCAGCGCGGCGCCGACCCCGGTAGCCCCTCCCCCGATCAGGACCATGTCCCAGGGTTCCTTGCGATCATCCAGGCGGTCGAGCATCTCTTCGCGCGTCACGTTGCCTCCAATTCCTCCCCCCAGCGGGAACCAGACCTTGCCGGGCTTCCCGCAGGACGGCAGGCCCAGCACGTCTCCGGAATCCGGATTCCGTGTCGAGAGATTACCCCGTTCCGGCCTTTTCCCCTTCCCCGAGGCCCCGGCCCCGAAGCCCCTCGAGCTCCTCCCCGCCTCCGCCTGCAGGAGCCCGTCCCTTCGTGCCAAAGCAGGCCCCAGCCGCGAAGGGTTGAGGACGCGCGCGCGGAAGAAGTGCTGCGCGCCTGCGAGGACCTGGAGAGCTGGCCGAGTGGTTGAAGGCAGCGGTCTTGAAAACCGCC
>DCTU01000073.1:2411-5634 GCA_002329445.1 bacterium UBP9_UBA1432 | reverse complement strand
ACCGGATGGCAACATCTTGAAGGTCTCCGATCCGCTATCCTGAAGGCAGTCCCAGCGACCGAAAGGAGAGGCCCGGTGAATTCCGATTTCCCGCGTCCGATTGGCCCATCCCCCTCCAGTGAACCCGTCCGGAATGCCCGGAAAGGTCGCTCGGCTTCGGCTCGCCCGGCCCGTTCCGACGAGCCCAGGGACAAGTTCCAGAAGTCCAAGACCCCGTCCGCCGAGCCCAAGGCTCCGACGGTCAAGGTCTCCTACCTGCCTCAGGACCCGGGAATGCTCCCCCCCCAGACGGCAGAATACCCGGCCAATGAGCTGCAGGCTGGCCCTTCGAACTCCCGCTTCCGGATTTCGGAGTCCCCCAGCTTCCCCCCCGCGCGTCCCAACGCGGAGGGCCACCTGGTCTTCGACGTCGAGGACCCCCGCTTCGATGCGACCCAGGCCTTCGTGATCGCGGACCGCTCCCTGAAGATGGCCGAGCGCTACCTGGGGCGCGAATTGCCTTGGGGCTTCTCAGAGGCGCTGGGTCGGGACCAGTTGCTGATCCACCCCCACGTGGGAGCCGACGTGGCCAACGCCTTCTACAGCTCCCAGTCCGGTTCGCTGAACTTCTACCACTTCACGGATCCCGTCACCAACGAGGTGGTCCGGACCGGGCAGTCGGCCGACGTGGTGGCGCACGAGATGGGTCACGCCATCCTGGACGCCATGCGCAATGAATACATCAGCTCGATGTCGATTCACGGCGGCGGTTTTCACGAGGCTTCCGGCGACATCATCGCCATGTTGACCGCCCTGCAGGATGACGCCGTGGTCGAGGCCGTCCATGCCGAGACCCAGGGGGACTTGTCGCGCCCCAGCGCGATCACCCGCACCGCCGAAGGTCTGGGCGAGTCCATCGGCCACATGTCGGGGGTCCAGAAGGACGCCCTGCGCCATGCGCTGAACAACTTCCGCTACGCGGATCAGCATTTCCTTCCGTATGCCCCACCGTCCCGCCGCGGGGACGACGTTCTGGCCCAGGAGTCCCACTCCTATTCGAACCTCTTCGTCGGGGCCTTCTACGACATCCTGACCGAGACCCACACCGCCATTTCCGGCAGCGAGCGGGACTTCGCCAAGACCTTGAAGATGGCCCGTGACATCACCGGTTCGCTCTTCTTCCGGGCGGTCGAACTGGGCCCCGTGGGCGAGCCTTCCTATCGGGAGATGGCCGAGTCCTTCCTGACGGCGGACGAGGTGGACTTCGGCGGCAAGTTCCGGCCGATTCTCGAGGCCGTCTTCCTGCAGAGGGGCATCCTCCGACCGGAGGACCTGGCCGAGTTCGATCAGCAGAGGGCCGGCTTGCCCGAGCTTCGCCTGACGGCCCCGGTCGAAGGCAAGAAGGCCGCCGAGTCCTTCCTGAAAGCCAACCGCAAGAAGCTGGAACTGCCGGATCGTCCCTATCAGTTCCTGGACAAGCGGACGAACGAGTCGGGTGAGACCATCCTGCTCTACAAGTTCGACCAGACCTTCCCGATCGACGGGGCTGAGTTCGGCTCGTTGGAGGGTTCCAAAGGACAGATCACGGGCGGCTTGACCCTGGCCTTCGACAAGGACGGGACCCTGGTCTCCAGGTGCCTGGACGACATCACCGACCGGGAGGTCGAGGACATCCTCTTCCACCTCAAGAGAGCGGTGGGGGATGGGATGCTGGTGGCTCAGGGGACCGGGACCGGGAACCTCAAGAACGATGACGCCCAGGCCCTGTTGCAGTCGTTGCATCTGGCCAAGGTCTCGACGCCCAACGGCTACGTCCTGCGCAGGGCTCCGGAAATCTGGGGCTGATCCTTCCGGACCCGACATGAACAGGGCCCGGGCGCCTCGCGGCGGCCGGGCCTTGTTCATGTCTTCTCGAGAAGGGATTCAGCGGGGGGCGGGACGACTCTCAGTCTTCGTCTTCTTCGTCCTCGTCCCACTCGTCGCCGTCGTCGAGGTCGTCATCCCAGTCGTCTTCGTCGTCCTCGTCGTCGTCCTCTTCATCCCATTCTTCGTCGTCTTCTTCGTCCCAATCCTCGTCGTCCTCGTCCTCGTCATCCCAGTCCTCTTCGTCGTCCCACTCCTCCTCGTCTTCCAACTCCTCCTCGTCGTCCTCCCAGAGGGGGCCGAGCTGGCGGTCGAGTTCCTGCATGGGTTCACGCTCCTTGATTGCAGGGCCCTGCGGGCCGATGTTGGGTCTCGCCAGACTCCTCGACTGGCGAGGGCAGCCATGGCTGCGAACCGGGGATCCGAGGACCCCACCTGGGGGCGCGCGACGGACTCGGCACCACCTGGTTCTCGCGTGATACCAGATCCCCCTCGAATTCTCCTTCCCTCGGAAGAAGGCTCCGGTCAACCAGTTGCTCTGGTCTGATCTCGAAGAGGGGCGTCGGACATCACCCGCGCTGGATCGGATCCGTTTCGGAAGGTCCGGCCATTCCATTCTTTTGGAGGGGTTCCTGCCTGGGACGCGGCTGGAGGATCCCGTTTTCGGGCAGGAGTCAGGGGGGGATCCCGGGGCCGGAGGGTCGAAACGCCCTGCGCCATGACGCCCGATTTCCTGGAGAATCTGACCCCCCTGTTCCTTCAGTACTATGAGTTGAAGGGCGCCCACCCGGGCTGCCTGTTGCTGATGCAGTGCGGCGACTTCTATGAGGCTTACGGTGAAGATGCCGAGGTCTTTGCCCGGGAGCTGGAGATCGTCTTGACCTCCAAGGAGGCGGGAGGGGGGCGCCGACTGGCCATGGCGGGCGTGCCCCTCCAGGCCATCGACCCCTACCTCCGGGGCCTGGTCGCGCGCGGATATCGGGTGGCCGTGGCCGACCAGACCGAAGACCCTCGTCAGGCCAAGGGGCTGGTCCGCCGCGAAGTGGTCCGGGTCGTGACGGCAGGCACGGTCCTGGACCCCCGGATGCTGGACGAGAAGTCCCACAACTTCCTGGTCTGCCTGGCCCAGGGCCGAGAGGAGGTGGGACTTGCGGCTGCGGACGTCAGCACAGGGGATTTCCTGGCCACGGAGGTGGTGGCCGACCTGGACCGGCTGGTCGAAGAAGGCTCGCCCTTTCAGCCCTCGGAGGTCATCCTGGCCGGATCTTCGGGAGCAGGGTCCTTGTTGAAGGAGGCCGCGCGCCGCCTGGAGGGGGCCTGCGTCGAAGCCCCGGAGTCCCCGACGGCCCGCGAGGCTGAAGAGATCCTGTGCCGGGAGTTC
>DCTU01000073.1:0-2405 GCA_002329445.1 bacterium UBP9_UBA1432 | reverse complement strand
GCGGCGGCCCTTCTGCGCTACCTCAAGACCACGGCCCTGCGGCACGAGGTCAGCCTGGAGCCTCCTCGCGGCTACACCCTGGCCAGCCACATGATCCTCGACTCCACCACCCGCCGGAACCTGGAACTGACCGAGACCCTCCTGGGTCGCGAGCGGCGGGGAAGTCTCCTGGGGACCATCGACCGGACCTGCACCTCCATGGGGGCCCGACGCCTGCGCGACTGGATGCTGCGCCCCCTGATCGAGGAGGACGCAGTCCGCGCCCGTCACGACGTGGTCGCAGCCATGTTGCGCGTTCCCGCCTGTACTTCCGAGATCCGTCGGGTCCTGACCCGGGTCCTGGACATCGAGCGTCTGGTGGCGCGCACCGTCTATGGCACGGCCCATGCCCGGGACCTGCTGGCCCTCCTCCAATCCCTCCAGGGCCTGCCCGACCTGCGCATCCTGGTCTCGCGTCTGCAATCCGCAAGCCTGCTGGAACAGATCCTGGAGCGACTGGACCCGCACGACGGCTTGTGCCAGTTGCTCTCCGGATCCCTGGCCGACGACCCCCCCCTGTCGCTTCGTGAGGGCGGTCTGATTCGGGACGGCTACTCTCCTGAGCTCGACGATCTGCGCCGGAGCCGGTCGGAAGGGCGCTCCTGGATCTCCTCTCTGGAGGAGCGCGAACGCGAGACCACCGGGATCCGCTCGCTGAAGGTGGGCTTCAACCAGGTCTTCGGCTACTACCTGGAGATCACCCGGGCCAACCTCAAGAGCGTCCCCGAACACTACGTCCGCAAACAGACCCTGGCCAACGCCGAGCGCTTCTTCACCCCGGAACTCAAGGAGTATGAGTCCAGGGTCCTGGGAGCCGATGACCGGATTCGCGAGCTCGAATACGACCTGTTCGTCGCCCTGCGGTCCCAGGTGGCCGAACGAGCCGCCAGCCTGCGCCTTCTGGCCCGGGCCCTGTCGGAGCTGGACGTCCTGGCCTCCTTCGCCGAGACGGCCTCGGATCAGGATTGGGTCCGCCCGGAGATCGTCGAGGAGAATGTCCTGGACCTGGAAGCTTCACGCCACCCCGTCGTGGAGGCTTCCAGGCAAGGCCAGTTCGTCCCCAATGACTGCTATCTGGACTCCGAGAAACGGTTGATCATCCTCACCGGGCCGAACATGAGCGGCAAGTCGACCTGGTTGCGCCAGGTCGCGCTGGTCGCCATCCTGGCCCAGATGGGGTCCTACGTCCCGGCTCGACGGGCCAGGTTGGGGATCACCGACCGGGTCTTCACCCGGGTCGGAGCCTCGGACGACCTGCATCTGGGGCAGTCCACCTTCATGGTCGAGATGAGCGAGACGGCCAACATCGTCAACCATGCGACGCCACGCTCCCTGGTGGTTCTCGACGAGATCGGCCGGGGGACCAGCACCTTCGACGGTCTGGCCATCGCCCGCGCCGTGGCCGAGCACATGCACGACAAAGTGCGGGCCCGAACCCTCTTCGCCACGCATTTCCACGAGATGACCCGTCTGGAGCGGAACCTCCCGGGCTGCCGGAATTTTCGGGTGGCCGTGCGTGAGAACCTGGACGAGATCGTCTTCCTGCACCGAATCGTTCCGGGAGGCGCGGACCGAAGCTACGGGATCTACGTGGCCCGCCTGGCCGGTCTGCCCCCGGAAGTCCTGCAGAGGGCCCAGGCCCTGCTGCGCCGGATGGAGGGGGAGAGCCGCCGCCGCCACCGCGAGCCGGTCCGCGCTCGGGGGCAGCAGTTGGGCCTCTTCCGGGCCTCGGACGACCTCGAGGATCTGGTGGCGGAGGGGGACCTTTCCCCCGCTTGGGCAGGCGAGGCCCCCCCCGGGTCCGGGTCTGCCGATCGGACCGATGTTTCCTGAGATCGGGACCATTCCTGAGGGTGAAGGACTCTGTTCCGTGACGCGCGAATGCGCTGCCGATTGTCTGAGCCGGACACCGCGATTGTTGCGGCCTCCGGACACAGCGGGACTGGCGGAGGAGTATTCGTGAAAGACCTTTCGATGTTGACCCTGGCCCTGGGGGGAGTCGCCGTGCTGCTGATCCTCGCCCTGCTGGTCTACAATTCCAGGGTCCGGCGCAAGTATGAAGGGCGTATCCAGGCTCTGGTCCGGGTGATCGAGGCGTCCCAGCAGTTGGGCTCCTCCACCTCCCTGGAGAGCGTGATGCCCATGGTGGCTGACAGCGTGAAGACCCTCTTCCAGGTCGACAGCGTCGCGGTCTACCTTCTGGATGAAGAGAGCGTCGAAGAGTCCGTGCTCCGTGCCAAAGGAGTCGAGTCTCCTCACGGAGAGGCCTTCACCGACTTCAATCCGGACGTCACACCGTCCTACATCAGCCGGGTCATGAAGGAGCGCAAGCCGGCCCTGTTCGGAGACTTCAACGCCGAGGCCTC
>DCTU01000422.1:7173-7457 GCA_002329445.1 bacterium UBP9_UBA1432 | reverse complement strand
CATGGACCTGGAGGCCGACCTGGGTATCGACTCGATCAAGCGCGTCGAGATCCTGGCCGCCGTCGAAGAGCGCCTGCCCGACCTCACCGCCATCACCCCCGACGAAATCGGGACCCTGCGCACCCTGGAACAGGTGGTCCAACGGTTGGGGCAGGGCGCCTCCGAGTCGCCGGCGCCCTCCGCGGCTCCGACTTCGGACATCGCCGCCATCGTCCTGGCGGTGGTGGCCGAGAAGACCGGCTACCCCCTGGAGATGCTCCACCTGGGCATGGACCTGGAGGCCG
>DCTU01000422.1:0-7149 GCA_002329445.1 bacterium UBP9_UBA1432 | reverse complement strand
GTCGCCATCACCCCCGACGAGATCGGCACCCTGCACACCCTGCAGCAGGTGGTCGAGCGCCTGAGTGGAGCGACGCCTCCTTCCGGCCCCCCGCGCAACGGAAGGACTCCTGCCCGCGAGGGCTCGGTGTCGGAAACCGTTCTGGCGGTGGTGGCCGAGAAGACCGGCTACCCGCTGGAGATGCTCAACCTGGACATGGACCTGGAGGCCGACCTGGGCATCGACTCGATCAAGCGCGTCGAGATCCTGGCCGCCGTCGAAGAGCGCCTGCCGGGTCTGGTCGCCATCACTCCCGATGAGATCGGCACCCTGCGCACCCTGCGCCAGGTCGTCGAACGGCTGAGCGGCGGTCCGGAGGGGGGCCCGGGAGGCGACGGCGGGGGCGGGATGAAGGCCCCGGCGGCGCCTCCGCCGGCAGGCTCGGCGCCCCACCAGCCCGCTTCAGAACTCGTCGGGGCCGTGGCCCGGTCCGTCCCCCTGGCCGAGCGGCGGGTCCTGCGCATGCAGGCCTGTCCGCCCCTGGCCCCCTGCGGGCTTCCCGGGAACGGCACCTACCTGGTGGTGGATGACGGCGACCTGGCCAGCGCCCTGAAGAGAGCCCTGGAGAGGCGGGGAGCCACCGCCCGGGTCGTTCCCCTCCCCGAGGCCGCGGAAGCGGCCTCGAAGTCTTCTGGGGAGGAGCTGGGGGGCCTGGTCCTGATCATGCCCCGCTCTCCCTCGGGAGCCTGGAACCCCGCCAGCGAACACATGCTCAAGGAGTGCTTCCGCATCGCCGCCGCCGCCGCTCCTGGCATGAAGTCCAAACCCGCCCTGCTGGCCACCATCAGCCGCCTGGACGGCCGCTTCGGCTTCTCGGGTGCCGGCTTCAACCCCGTTGCCGGAGGCCTGGCCGGCCTGCCCAAGGTCGCGGCCCTGGAGTGGCCCCTGGCCACCTGTCGAGCCCTGGACGTCGCCCCGGACTGGTCCGGCGAGGAGGCCGCCGAGGCCATCGCCGCCGAGCTGAGCAGCTCCGGCCCCATGGAAGTCGGCCTGTCGGCAGGCGGACGGGTCACCCCGGTCCTGGCCAGCTCTCCCATCGAGGGCCGCGTGGGCGTCGACCTGGAGGAAGGCGCCGTGGTCCTGGTCACCGGAGGTGCCCGCGGCGTCACCGCCGACTGCGCCCGAGCCATGGCGGCGGCCTTCCGGCCCACCCTGGTGTTGCTGGGCCGCTCGCCGGAACCCGGAGAAGAGCCCGCCGATGTCCAGGCTGCGCAGAGTCCGGCCGAGTTGAAGGCCGCCCTCTTCCGGCGCGCCACCACCGAAGGCCGCCAGCCCCGGCCGGCGGACCTGGAACGGGAAGCCAGGGCGGTGATGGCTGCCCGCGAGATCCGCCAGACCCTGGCCCAACTCCAGGCATTGGGGGCCCGAGCCCACTACTGGCCCCTGGACGTCCGCGACGCCGCCTCGGTCAAGGCCGTGGTCCGACGGGCCCGCCGCGAACTGGGTCCGATTCGCGGCCTGGTCCACGCCGCCGGGGTCCTGGCCGATCGCCGCATCGAAGACAAGACCGCCGAGCAGTTCGACTCGGTCTTCGACACCAAGGTCCAGGGGCTGCGCCACCTGCTGGCCGCCCTGACCGAAGACAACCTGCACTTCATGGCCTTCTTCTCGTCGGTCACCGCGCGCTTCGGACGCCCTGGCCAGAGCGACTACGCCATGGCCAACGAGGTGATGAACAAGACCGCCCGGCTGGAAGCAGCCCGCCGACCCGGCACCCGGGTGGTGGCATTGGGCTGGGGGCCCTGGGATGGCGGCATGGTGGACGATTTGCTGCGCCACGAGTTCGAGAAGATCGGTGTCGGGCTGATCCCCCGGGAGACCGGAGCCGCCAGCCTGGTGGAAGAGTTGCGCCGTGGGGCCGCCGACGAGGTGGAGGTCATCCTGGGCTCCGGCTTCGCCCAGGCAACCCCGGCCTCCGAACCGACGGAGATGTTCCGACGCTCCTTGGACCTGGAGACCAACCCCATCCTGCATGACCACGTGCTGGCCGGGGTCCCGGTCCTGCCCATGGCCTTGATGGTGGAGTGGTTGGGCGAAGCAGCTCGCCAAAGCTGCCCGGGCCGACGTCTGGTCGGCCTGGACGGACTGCGAGTCCTGCGTCCGGTCCGGATCGGAGACCCCGCGCCCACGATCCGACTCCTGGCGGGATCCCCGCGCCCTGACGGCCAGAACCTGGCCGTGCCGGTGGAGCTGCGCCTGGGTGAGGTCCTGCACGCCCGGGCCGAAGCCTTCCTGGCCCAGGACTGGCCACAGGCCCCCGGGATCGAGGCCCCCGAGGTGGCCAGCACGCCCTTCCCGCTGCAGGGCGAGGCGGCCTACCGGCAGTTCCTCTTCCATGGCCCCGGCCTGCAAGGTCTGGGTCGGATCCAGGGGTGGTCGGAGCAGGGATTGGAGGCGACCGCCTCGCGGGCCCCCCGACCCGGCAAGTGGCTTCTCAACCCGCCCTCACCCCGCTGGCTGGCGGATCCCCTGATCCTGGACTGCGCTCTCCAGGCCGGGCTGCTGTGGACCGGAGCGGCCCAGGATTCCCCCAGCCTGCCCCTCTTCGGAGCCCGCTACCGTCAATATCGCGAGTCCTTCCCGGCCAAGGTGCGCCTGGTCTTCCAGGTGAAGTCTTCTTCCCGGCTCCGCCTGGCCGGCGACGTCCTGTTCCTGGACAAGGATGGTCTGGTGGCCTCCTGGAGCGGACTTGAATGGGCCGTCGATCCGTCGCTCAAAGCCGCGTTCGCGGCGGGGAGCCTGGCAGCCAGATGAGCCGGAGCATCGCCATCGTCGGCCTGGGCCTGGTCTTCCCCGGAGCCCGCACCCCCCAGGAGTTCTGGACCCGGTTGACCCAAGGCCGGGACCTGGCCCGTGAGGTCCCCCCTGGCCGTTGGAGCCTGTCGCCCCTGGACGCCCTGAACCGGACCCCAGGCCCGGACCGGGTCCCCACCCTGCGGGGATGCTTCGTCGATCCCACTCCCTTCAACGCCCAAGGCCTGCAGATCGACCCCGACCTTCTGGGGGACCTGGATCCGCTCTTCCGGATGCCCCTCCAGGCCGCGCGGGACGCCCTGGCCGATGCCGTCGAGCCGAATCTCCGACGCACGGGTCTGGTCCTGGCCGCCATCGCGTTGCCCACCCAGCGCACCTCCGCCTTGACCTGGGAGGTGCTGGGACGGGACTTCGAGCGACGACTTCGAGGCTCGGCCCCCCCCCCACGACTTCCTGCCGCCTGGAACACCGGGGCGGTGGGCCTCTCCGGCGGCCTGGTGGCGCGGGCCCTGGGTCTGCAGGCCGGGGCCTGGACGTTGGACGCCGCCTGTGCCTCGTCCTTNNCTGGACCCTGGACGCCGCCTGCGCCTCGTCCCTGTACGCCGTCCACCTGGCCTGTGAAGAGCTGCTGGCAGGCCGCGCGGACGCCATGCTGGCCGGAGGCCTGTCCCGACCGGACTGCCTGTATACCCAGATGGGCTTCTCGGCCCTGCGTGCCCTGTCGCCCTCCGGGCGCTGCTCGCCCTTCGACGAAACCGCCGACGGTCTGCTGGTGGGCGAAGGCTGCGGGATGGTGCTGCTCAAGCGCCTGGAAGACGCCCTGCGCGACGAGGATCGGATCTACGGCGTGATCCGGGCGGCGGGCCTGTCCAACGACATCGAAGGCAACCTTCTGGCCCCCCACTCCGCCGGACAACTGCGCTGCATGCGCGCCGCCTACCGGGCGGCCGGCTGGAGACCCGAAGAGGTGCAACTCGTCGAGTGCCACGGCACCGGAACGCCCACCGGCGACGCCGTGGAGTTCGCCAGCCTCCTGCGCATGTGGGAGGGCGGCGGCCGACCGGGCGGCTGCGTCCTGGGATCGGTCAAGTCGATGATCGGCCACCTGCTGACCGGTGCGGGGATCGCAGGCCTGATCAAGGTCCTGTTGTCCCTGCACCATGGCCAGCGGACCCCCCAGGCGAACTTCCGCCGGCCAGGTCCCGACATCCCCCTGGCGGGGAGCCCGTTCCGCATCCTCACCGCCCCGGAGCCCTGGGACCGTCGTTCCCAGGACTCGCTGCGCCGGGCCGCCGTCAGCGGCTTCGGCTTCGGGGGGATCAACGCCCATGTGCTGGTGGAGGAGTGGGACCCCGACCGGGCGCCGGTCCGGGTTCCCCGAGCCCGCCCCGAGGCCGTCGCCGGCGAGAGTGACCGGGTGCCCGTGGCGGTGGTCGGCATGGCCTGCCGCTTCGGGAACGTGCCGACCCTGCGCCAGTTCCAGGAGCTGGTCCTGGGCGGGGGCACCGCCCTGGCCGAGCGCCCCGCCGACCGCTGGCACCACGCCGAGGAGGGCCTGAGCCTTCCGGATCCTCCGGGTGCGTACCTGGAGGCCGTCGAGATCCCGGTCGGGCGCTTCCGGATCCCTCCGGCCGACCTTCCCGCCATCCTGCCCCAGCAGACCCTGATGCTTCAGGTCGCCGCCCAGGCCATGGAGGATGCCGGGTTGCCCCTGCGCCAACGCCGCGAGGAGGCAGGAGTCCTGATCGGGCTGGGGCTGGACCTGGGTGCGACCAACTTCCACCTGCGCTGGGCCCTGGCCGAGCGGGTGCGCGAGTGGGCCCGGGAACTGGAGCTGGACGAAGAGGCCACCCAGGCCTGGCTGGCCGAGCTGCGCGACGAGGCCTGCCCTCCCCTGGATGCCCCGCGAACCCTGGGCGCCCTGGGCAGCATCGTGGCCAGCCGGATCGCCCGGGAGTTCCAGTTCGGCGGCCCCTCCTACGCAGTCTCGGCGGAGGAGGCCTCCGGCCTGCGGGCCCTGGAGGTGGCCTTCCGATCCCTGCAACGGGGTGAACTGGAGGTTGCCCTGGTGGGCGCCGTCGACCTGTGCGGCGACGTCCGCAGCGTGGCCAGCATCTCCCGCACGCTGGGGGACCCGCGTCCCTTCGACGGCAGGTCGACCGGATCGGCCCTCGGGGAGGGAGCGGTGGCCCTGGTCCTGAAGCGCCTGGACGACGCCGTCCGGGACCAGGACCGCATCTACGCCATCGTTCGGGGAATCGGTTCGGCCGGTGGAGGGCGCTTCGAGGAGGGGCCCGACGCCGAGGTCTACCGTCGGGCCCTGGAGAAGGCCTACGGGGACGCCGGGCTGGACGCCGCCACGGTGAGCTACCTGGAGGCCCACGGCAGCGGTGACCCGCGCGAGGATGAGGTGGAGGCCCGGGTCCTGCTGGACTACTTCGCGCGAGGCCGCACTCCCCTGGCCCTGGGCTCCTTGACCCCCACCGTGGGGTTGACCGGGAACGCCGCCGGCCTGGCCTCGCTGGCCAAGGCCGCCCTGTGCCTGTACCAGGAGATGCTGCCACCGCTCCGCGGTTTCCGGGTGCCTCGCGAAGGCCCCGAATGGAGCGAGGGCCGACTCCACGTTCCCATCCAGCCGACCTGGTGGTTCCGCAACCGCTCGCAGGGTCCTCGTCGAGCCGGGGTCTCCAGCATGACGCGGGACGGACAGTGCGTCCACGCCGTCCTGGAGGGCGCAGAGGCCCTGGCCTTGACCGAAGAGAGGCGCCAACCCGCCGGCCCCGACCGGGTCGCGCTCTTCTCGGTCCTGGCAGAGTCCCCCGAGGACCTGGCGACGGAGCTCGGCCGGCTGGAGGCAAGCCTGGTGGAGGGCCCGATCCAGGAGCAGGCCCGGGCCTGGTGGTGGTCCTGTGAAGGCCGCTGCGGCCGCCTGGCGGTGTCCATGGTGGCCGACTCGGTCGAGGCGCTCCGGCGCACCTGCGCGCAGGCCCGAACCCACCTGCGGACGGCTCCAGAGCAGGCCCTGGACGGCCGAGGCGGGGTCTTCTACTCGCCCGAGCCCCTGGCCGAGTCCGGCCGGGTGGCCTTCGTCTACCCCGGCTCGGGCAACCACTTCCTGGGCATGGGTCAGGACCTGGGTGTCCGATTCCCGGAGATCATGCGCGACCTGGACCAGGAGAGCTGGCGCATGGCCGACCAGTTCATGGCCTGCTCCTGCCTCCCGCAGCGCGTCTCCTGGGAGCCTCACTGGCAGCGTCAGGCCGCCGAGGAGCTGGCCGCCGACTCCCACAAGATGATGTTCGGACAGGTCAGCTTCGGCCTGATGATGAGCGACCTGCTGCGCCGGATGGGCGTCGAGCCTTCGTCCGCGCTGGGCTACAGCCTGGGGGAGTCCTCGGCCCTGTTCGCCCTGCGCGCCTGGCCGGGACGCGACGAGATGCTCTCGCGCCTGGAGCGCTCGCCCATCTTCCGGGAGGACCTCTCGGGTCCGTGCCGGGCCGCCCGGACTGCCTGGGAGATTCCCTCCGACCAGCCCTTCGAGTGGGTCGCGGCCGTCCTGACCCGGCCCGCAGAGGAGGTCCGTCAGGCCCTGGAGGCCATCCCCCGAGCCCGCCTGTTGATCGTCAACACCGATGACGAGTGCGTGGTGGGAGGCCCCCGCGACGCAGTGACGGAGCTGACCCGGAAGCTGGACTGCGAGGCCATCCTGCTGGAGGGCGTGGACACGGTCCACTGCGACGCCCTGGCTCCCATCTCCGAAGAGTATCGGGCCCTGCACGTCCTGCCCACCGAACCGCCCGAGCGCATCCGCTTCTACGGCGGGCACNNCGCCGGCAGAGGCTACGAGTTGTCCTCCGAGGCCGCTGCCGACTCCATCCTGGGCCACGCCCTGCACGGATTCGACTTTCCAGCCCTGGTCCGCCAGGCTTACGAAGACGGAGTCCGCCTCTTCGTCGAGGTCGGCCCTCGCGGTTCGTGCTCGCGCATGATCCGCAAGATCCTGGGATCCCGGCCCCACCTGGCGCGCAGCGCCAGCGCCCGAGGGCAAGGCGAAATCCCCGCGCTGCTGCGCCTGCTGGCCGCCCTCACGGCCGAGGGCCTCCGCCCGGACCTGGGGTTCCTCTACCCCCGTCCCGAGCCCCCCGTCCCCGAGACGTCTTCCGTCGTGCGGGTGCCGCTGGGCCGACCGGCACCGCAGCCCCGACGGCCCCGCCTGGCCCGATCGACCACCCCGGCTCCCCGCAACGGGCCCCGGCTGGAAGAGGCCGGCCCGCACAGCGCTCCTCCACCGGTTCCTCATGCCCCTGCGGTGGTCGAATCGGCGCCGCAGGTGGCTCCAGCGCCTGTTGTGGCGAT
>DCTU01000077.1 GCA_002329445.1 bacterium UBP9_UBA1432 | reverse complement strand
AGAATCTTCATGCCCTCAATACCTGGAGTTCTCGTTGACGAGGCGGGTCACCTCGGAACGAAGGAAGCCGTACCCGGCTTTGGCCCCCGGCACCGAGGCGGCCTCCTCGTTCCACCACCAGACCACCGCGTCGACCTTCTTGACCCGATTTCCGACGTCTCCGTTCATCACGGTGTTGGCATACAGCAGATAGGTGAACACCGTCTGGTTGAGCCGCTCGGTCCCGCGGACCCAGGGGTCGGTCCGGTAATCCCTGTCAAAGAAGGTCTTCCGGGAAGCTTCGTGGCTCAAGATTCCGTACAGCTCGCGGCTGAGGACCGACTGCGCGACGACGGTGCCCGCCGTCAGGTCCAGGGACTTCTGACTGGCCCGGGTCACGGTGAGGAAGACCCCGACCACCATCACCAGGGCCGTGGCCAGGATGCCGACAGACACCAGAAGCTCCATCAGGCTGAACCCTGGTTGCCGCACACATTCCCCAGGTGGACCGGCTTGTCTTCTCACACAGGGTCCTCTTCACCGAGGCCGAGGCGTGCCCCTGCCGGAAGCCTCCGTCACCAGGGCATCGACCCGCCGAGCCGCGTCCTGGATGGCCTGGCGGGGGGTCTTGGCTTCTCGAAGGGCGCACAGGACGAGCTCCTCCGAGAGGATCTTGAAGACCTCGTTGAGATGCGGCGCATTCTCCAGGGAGCGGACCCAGGGACTCTGCAGGGCAAACTTGGCCAGGGGAGCGGGAGCCTGCTGCAGGGCCCGGACGAAGTCGGGGTCGGTGGTCAGGGGAACCCGGAAGGGCAACTGGTGGGTCGCCTCCAGGAAGGCCAGGTCGTGTTCGCGACTGGTCGCAAAAGCGATGAACTCGGCGGCCAGGTCGGGATTGCGACATCCTTTGAAGATCCCGAAATTCCGGAAGTTCCCGTAGGTGTACACGGGCCTTCCGGGCGGGGTGTCGTCGGGGACCGGCAGCGCGATGAAGTCGAAATCGACGCCGTCCCCGCCCGCGTCGCGAACCTCCTCCATGTTCCAGGGGCCGGTCATGATCATCCCCAGCTCGCCGGCCAGGAAGGGGCGGACCCGGGAGGGGTACTCGGCGTCCAACTCCTGGCGCGGTGCCACTCCCTGTGCGAACACGTCGGCCAGGAACGCCATGACGGCAACCCCGGCCGGGTTGTCGAAGTTCGCGCGCCCCTGCTCCGTCAGGAGGGTCTGCCCGCCCGAGGCCGCCAGGTAGAGGGGGAAGAAGTCGTAATACCGCTCCCAGAACTTCTCGGTGGGAGACGGAGACCACAGCCAGGCCCTCGGCTCCCCCCCCGCGGCCGCCAGGACCCGACCCGCCCGCAGGAACTCGCTATAGGTCCTGGGCAGGCGAACCCCGTGACGGCGCAGCAGGTCCAGGTTGCACTGCAGCAGCACCGGGTTGCTCTTCCATGGGAACTGATACAGTTGGCCATCGGCCGAGCGGAAGAGTCGATCCGACCCGACACCCGAACGGCTGGTCAGGTGCTGCATCAGACCGGCGTAGCGGTCCAGGGGTAGAAGGGCCCCCAAACCAGCGAACTCGTGGGTGTTCACAGGGAACAGATGGTTGGTCAGATCCGGTGTGGCCCCCTGGCGGATCGCTTCGCGGAACACGTCTTCCGCCAGGCGACCCGCAGGCATGGCTTGCAGGCGCACCGGACGTTCGGGATTGAGTTCGTTCCACCGGCGCGTCACCTCGACGGCCCACCCCTGTTCCAGGGGGAAGGAAGAGCACCAGAAGGTCAGGGACGGCCACTGGGGTCGAACAACACGTTCGGGAGATTCGGGAAGGTCGGAGGCATCCAGGGGGTCCGCCTCGATCAAAGGTTGTTCCTCCGAGGCCTGGACCCGCGCCGCCCCGCAAGGCAGGAGGGGAAGCGCCAGGGCCAGGATGCAGAGGAGCAGCAAGAGCCTCTTCACATCGCCACCTCAGTTCTCCGACATGGGCTGTTCATTGACCAGTTGCCCGTCCCGGTAGATGAAGACCAACCCCTCCCGAAGGTAGAAATCCGTGATGTAGAAATGATAGGAACGGTAGGCGTAGCGGTCGGGCACACTGATCCGATTGGTCCGGTCAGGCATCCCGTACTTCCGGAAGATCCGCTCCCGGTCGCTCCCCCCGTCGCTGGAGGCCACCTGGGAGTTGGGGATGTCCGGCACGGGCCAGCGCGGGCTCCCGATGGACCAGATGCCCACCCGCCGTTCCCTCCCGGTGTTCTCGTACTTCTCCCAACCGGCAAAGCGGGGGTCCCGTCGGTCGAGCATGGCATAGCCATCGACCAGGGCCTGCTTGTTGAAGTTGATTCTCCGACTGCCCGCCACGATGGTCATCTCGGCCTGCACATCCGAGATGAAACCGGCCCGCCCCTGATTCTGGTGGACCCGGACCATCAGCAGGTGCCCCCCCAGGACCTTCGAGCAGTATTTGTTGAAGGAAGAAAGAGCCTTCACGGGGATCGACGTGCCAGCCAGACGGACCAGGATGGAGGCGGAGATGTCGTGATGGTTCTGAGCCAGGAGGATCCCGCCATCGGCAGAGTTGCCGGCGAAGAACCCCTGCAAGCCCTTCTGGGCCCGGGCCGGCTCCGGGAAGCTGACCAGGACCAGGACCAGGACCGCCAGGAAGGCCAGGGCCATCCAGCACGGCCCGAGTGGCCTGCAACAGGCTCCCTTTGACCTCGAAGTCTGTTCCATGATGACTCGCTCCCCAGGACGCCGTGTGAAGACTGCGCCGGTCGCTGCGCCGGCGCCATCCATGCCCAGTCCCCCGTCATGCTGAAAAATGCCTCATCCACCTCCAGCAGACCACAGGTCTTCGCTCCTGGCGGAAACGCAATCCTGCCCCGCGCGTCGCGCGGGGCATCCAGGATCCGTCCGGCGCCGCCCGGTCCGGGCACTCACACAGGCTGCTAGTTCTGGCCCTCCGCGAGCCGATGGAAGTCCTGGACCAGCAGGGTCAGCCGGCTATCCAGGCGACGCAGGAGCAGGTCGTGCTCATCCAACAGGTCGCGGAAGATTTCACGAACATGCTCGCGCTCTCCCCCCACCGCGGATTCCAGGGCCTCCAGGCGCTGCGAGAGCTCCT
>DCTU01000344.1 GCA_002329445.1 bacterium UBP9_UBA1432 | reverse complement strand
CAGAGAGTGGGCGTCAATAGCCGGATCAAGAAGATTGCGGCCGGCTTCGAGCAGGACTTCAAGTACGTCAACAAGACCACCTACGACTTCGAATCGGTCACATCCCTGGATACCGACCACTACGTGTCCCAACAGTTCTCCTACGAGGACAAGACGGCAGAAGACGACTTCGTGCGGGCCAACGTGAAGGTGCTGGACATCTGGCGGTATCCCGTGTACGGCGCCACGGACGGCACCAACCAAGGGTACTACGAAGTGGTCATGCCCGGTCCGTCGCAGGTCCTCAAGGAGGGCCCGGGGACGGGTCTGGAATGGTATCAGCCCGTCCAGGAGAACGGGAACATCCTGTCCTATCCCACCTTGAGCGATACGAACGTCATGCCGGACCAGGGCAGCTTTGTCTACAACGGCCAGGAGTACACCGAGCCGTTGTCCGAGAACGCCGAGATCGTCCTGGGGGGAACCGAGATCAACAAGACGCTGAAGTGGACCAATGAGACTGGCCAGTCCTCGGAGGTCTCCTACAAGACCACTTCCACCAACAGTCAGGACGTCAAGGTGGGAGTGAAGGCCAAGGGCCACTACAAGGTGGTGGAGGCCGAGCTCGGGCTGGATCTGGACTGGAGCTGGCACGAATCCGACAGCACCTCGACCTCCTCGACCAGCACGAACACGAACTCCCAGACCCGGGGGATCACCGTCCACGCCCTGGCCGGGATGGACGCGAACCGGATGTACAGCTTCAAACCCATCGTATACATCACCCAGGACGGAACCTTCAAGCTGGCACACACGGTCGACCCGCTGGGAAGCGCGCAGGGAGCGGCCTGGTGGCTCAAGACCTACGCCGGTCGCCCCGACCCGGCCCTGAATCTGCCCACCAAGTTCCTGTATGAGGAGCGCTTCCAATACTGGCAGCCGAACGAGACCCGACAGGACCGGACCCGGATGCGGGGCCTGTTCCTCATGAAGCAGTACGCTGCAACGGAAGACCAGCGGGAGTATCTGGCCACCGCGCCCGTGGCCGGCGAGAAGGTCTGCGTCCTGGCTCGCCTGAACAACTACAGCCTGGACACGAACACGGGCCCGTTCAACGTCCGCTTCTCCTACATGAAGTTCAACCCGGCCTTGGGAGACGAGGACCCCGAACCTCACCTGACCCACATCGGCACCTTCCGCATCGACAACGTGGCCCCGCGTCAGCCTGCCGAGGCATGGGTGACCTGGGACACCACCGGGCTGGGCGGCGTGACGCCCGGGACTTCGCAGAGCTACGTGATCTACGTGACGCTCGATCCGGATCACGAAGTCGCCGATCAGATTCACGGGATCAACGACCCGGCAGGGGATCTCGGAGGGAACGACCAGGGCTACTATCCCTGGGACAACTCCCTGCGCATCTTCTCGCCGGATCCCCAGCCACAGGCCAGGGGCGAAGGAGTCCAGGCGCTGAAGTCGCGAGCAGCGGCCAACAACGTCTCGGTGGCGCCGGGCCTGCGTCTGTTCCACCGCCGAGCGGGGATCTTCACTCGCGCGGTGCCGCAGAACAACTTCCTCATCCTGGCCGGGATCCACTCCGACCAGGCGGATCGGAGCCATCGTTTCGTCTCCTGCCGCGTGGACGGGAAGCTCATCTCGTCCAAGACCGCCCACGGCCTGGACGCTGGAATGAACTACTTCTACTTCCCGTGGCGCCCCGACGACACCGAGAACCACGAGGTCACCGTGCGGGTCGAGCAGAGCCTCGACGACGGGAACCCCAGCGACAATGAGGTCACCGAAGTGATCCTGGCGGCCACGACGGCGTCGGGGAGTGTCGGGGAGCTTGGCTCGCCCGGGTTCTGTTTCGTCGCCACGGCGGCCTACGGGTCGTACCAGGAACCCCACGTGCAGGTCCTGAGGCAGTTCCGGGATCGGTGCCTCGCGACGAATGCCCCGGGGCGTCTGGCCACGGAACTGTATTATCGCTTCAGCCCACCCCTGGCCCGTTTCATCGCCGCGCGGCCCTGGGCCCGAAGTGCAGCTCGGGTCGTCCTGTTGCCGGCCTATGCCGTGGCCTGGCTCGGTGTGCGCGGACTCCTCTGGACCGTGCCGCTTGCCCTCCTGGCGGTGCTGGTCGGCGTCAGGCGGCGTCGACGCCTGACGGTCCGCTGACAAACCGAGCAGACCGGAAGGGGACGCATCCAGGGCCCTGCGCCGGGACTCTCTTCGCCCAGGAATCGGCAGGAGAGGTCCTGGCGAGGGCCAATTCTCTCTTTTCGCAGCACCGGTCGGTGCCCGCAGAACACCGGCTCCGCTCGGAGCCACGGACGGAGGGCTTCATGCGCGTCTTCCAGGTCTTCCTGGTGGCCATCCTGTTGGGGGTGACCCTGCGCGCTGCGTCTGCGGCCGAGACCGACGCTCAGGTGGTCGAGCTGCTCGGGCAGGTCTATCGACCTCAGGTGGTGCACTCGGAAGGGCGCACCGGCTGGAGCCTGTCCGACCCGGAGGTGCTGCGCCTGGTGGCCCAGACCACCACGCGCATGAGCTGGTCTTCGGATGGGGAGACCCTGTATTTTTCCGGTTCGGTCCGCGAAAGCCAGTGGAGGCCCGGCTCGCCTCAGGTCCGCGTGGATGGGAATGAGCAGCCTGCACCGGGTCGGCTTCTCGGCCGGGGAAAAGGGGCTTGCATGGAGCCGGAGGCGCTCTTGTTCGCCCTGGCGCTCAAGCCTCAGGACCGTGGCGCTCGCGTGGTGGCGATGCCGGAGGTTTCGGCTCCCCGCCTGGAGGTCGTGGCTGGTCAGCGCGCGTTGAGAATCCCCCTGGCCAGCGCCCTGCGCGTCCAGCCCACCAGGCTCCGGGCCGACACCTTGCGGCTTCGTTTCCCCGGGTGCGCATGGGCGGGTTCCCAGCAGACGGTGGTCCGTGATGACGTCCAGGTCGCCATTTCTGAGCGCGAGGGAGCGGTCCTGATGGACCTGCGCTTCCCGCCGAACTGGCAGGGTGAGATCCGCTCCGGCCGCGGGTTGACCGAGGTCCTGGTCGGGTGGCGGGCATCCTTCCCGCCGATTCGCGCGATTCGCGAGGTGACGAGCCTGGGCTTTTCGGCCGAGACCGCCGCATCGGGAGTCCGGGTCCAGGCCGAGGGCCCCTTTGAATACCACTGGAGCTTCGATCGTTCCACCCACAGGCTGACCGTGGACATGCCGGGATTGAGGGAGCCCGCATCTCTGCCCGTGAGCCGGACGCCCCAGGGCGGCTGGGAATCCTTCCGATTCCGTCCGGTCGGGACCTCCGAGCAGCCGGTCCTGCGCTTCGAGGGGGACCTGGCCGCAGGCCACGGTTGGCAATTCGTCGAGGGGGAGTCCACCCCTGGGCTCTTGTTCCTGAGGTCCACGCCCACGGCCCAGGTCGGAAGCCTGGCCCAGACCGGTTCGTCGGCGACGGCCGGCTACGCCTCGTCGCGCGGGGTGATCGTCCTGGACCCCGGACACGGTGGGGGAGACCCCGGCTGCGTGAATCGTTCCCTGGGGCTTCTGGAGAAGGATGTGACGCTGGACGTCGCGCTTCGCCTTCGGGACATGCTGGTCGAAGAGGGCTGGACGGTGCTCTTGACCCGCGAGGAGGACCGGGACGTCAGTTGGCGCGGTTCTCCGGATCGGGTCGAGCTGCAGGCCCGCTGTGACGTGGCCAACCAGTCGGGTGCCGATTACTTCATCAGCCTGCATTGCAACGCCAGCGTCGCGTCGGCGCGGGCGGGGAGCTCCATCCACTGGTTCAAGCAGGCGGACCTGGAGCTGGCGCGTTCGCTGGAGTTCGCGCTTGGCGAGAGCCTGGGCCTGGGGCAGGATGGCCTGCGGCACGACGGCTTCTATGTGCTTCGCCACACCGACATGCCGGCGGTCCTGGTGGAGATGGCCTTCCTCAGCAATCCGCGCGAGGGGGCCTTGTTGGGCAACGCGGGATTCCGCCAGCGCATCGCCCAGAGCCTGGCCGG
>DCTU01000031.1 GCA_002329445.1 bacterium UBP9_UBA1432 | reverse complement strand
CCTCGGCCGGCACGCGCACCGACGTGTCCCCGAATGCGACGGTCCCGCCGACGCCCTGCGTGAACGCGCCAGCGAGCGGGCCCAGGCCCAGGAGGCCCACGGCAACAAGGTCATCGAACAGGCCGAACGGCGAACCGACCAGGCCAGCCGCCGGAAGGATGCCGCCCAGTTCCGACTCGAGCGGGACCAGGCGCGGGTGCAGACGGGCCAGCAGGGGCTCAACGAGTTCTCGAACACCCTGGACCGGGGCCTGAAGGGGCGCCAGGCCACGGAAGACCACGTGGTCCAAAGCCAGAAGGCCCTCCAGGAGAGTTGGGACGGGCTGCGCCACCTGGGCTCGCGGCAGCGGGACGTGGCCGGACTGGTCGGACAGAACCAGGCGGAGCTCCAGAGGGCCGCCAGGATCGAGCAGGTCGCCCGCGACAACGCCCAGGCCGCCGACCGCAACGTCCAGCGCCTGAACGACCTGCTTCCACAGGTCGGGGCCGGGCAGGGCGAAGGCCGGGACCGCAGCCAGTCCACAGCCCACGGGACGGAGGACCCCTCCCCCCTCGGGCCACGGCCGAACCATGAGCGCCGGCCCGATTCCTCGGGAGGCCTGGAATCCGCCGACAAGGGAGCCACCTCCAGGGCCGCCGACTTCCCCGCCCAGACCAGCCGACACGGCGACAAGCTGACGATCGAGCTCGCCACCTCCAAGAGCATTGCCTCGGAGGTTTCGGCGGACACCAAGGCCGGCGGGGGCCGGGCCCGAGGCTACGTGGGGGACGCCAGCAGCCAGGGAGGCGCCTCGATCGCCTCACCCGAGGCCAGGGGTTCGGCCGGCAGCCGCTCCTCCGAGGCCAAGGCGACCCGGGAGACCGGCCAGGATCCAACCGAGAGTGCCGGCAACGCCCCCATCCAGGACAACGTCAACCCGGGGCTGGCCCTGGGCTACGGATACAAGGAGCAGGGACTCGATCTCGGCCTCGACTGACCTGGTGCAGGGCCGCCTTGAGGAATCCGCCTGCCCGGAGCCCGCGCATCCTGCTGCGGGTGCGCGGTCGTGGTGCCCTGGGGGCTTTCCGGGTGCAGCCTGAATCCGCCGCCTGGCGTGAGAAAGCGGTAGCGTCAAGGCCCGTCGGATCGCGGCGGATCCTGCTCCAGGGGCCGGCCGGTCTCCGAGGCATCGGCCTTCATCGTCTGGAAGATCGGCTCGAAGAGCGGCCGTAGCAGCGCAGCTCCCCGATCCGACAGGTGGGTGGCGTCCATATAGAGCGGCACGTGATCGAGCGTCAGTTGGCTCCAACCCAGGATGATCCTGGCCGGATCCACCACCGTGAAGCCGGGAGTCTGGGGCAGGTCCTCCAAGACCCTGTAGAACGAGGCATTCAGGGCCCTGTGAGTGGCCTCATCCATGGGCGGCGGCGCCAGCATCGGCCATCTCGAGGTCAGGCGCAGGTTGCGGGAATTCGCAGTGGGTTGGCTGGGGAAGCCGCAGACCAGGACCACCCGGACCCCCAGCCTGTTCAGGGTCCGGATGGTGTCCTTGAGGTCCTGCGAGAGATTCTCCTCCCCCTGACCGGACCCCTCGCGCGGCGGGGTCGGGAAGAACTCGTCGTAACGCCCCAGCGATTGGCGCCGCGAGTAATTTGACCAATCGCGCAACATGAAAATGGTATGGATCTCGTTGTTTCGGATCGTCTTGAGGGTCAGGTCTCTCCATTGATCCCTGAAATCGGGATTGTTGCCGCCGGACGCCATCTCCTGCCCCCAATTCAGCAGGGGAGCCGGGGCGCCCTTGATCAACTGCAGCCCGCTCTGGTGGTACTCCTGGCCGAGTCGGTGCAGGAGGAGGGCCAGGCTCATGGCATGGCAGTCACCCCACAGAAGGAAGCCTCCAGGTCCGGTTCGTGGCGATCCCAAGGTGGGCACCTGCGGATCCTGCGCCTGAAGATCGATCATCCTGGCCACCGGCAAGGCGATGGTCTCGGAGGCCGCCTGCGGCCAGAACTGAGGGAAGCCTTCTTTGGCCACGTACAGTTGCCCGAAGGTGATCGAGACCAGCACATACACCGCGTAGACGCCCATCATGGCCCTTCGCTGGGGAAGGACCCGTCTGGAGCGGATCGGGGTCTCGATCCACGACCAGGAGGCGTAGCTGACCAGGTAGACGAGCAGGCATATCAGGATCTTCGACGCTGGGGACACCAGGAGGCCGAGATAGAGGCTCCAGGCCACCAGAGGCCAGTGCCACAGATAGATCGAGTAGGAGATCTGACCGGTCCGGACTGCCCAGGGATGCCCCAGAAGACGGCCTACGCTGGTCAATGGTTCGCTGGCGTTGGCCAGCAGGATCAGGATCGTTCCCAGGCAGGGGAGCATGGCGGCGCTGCCTGACAATCGCATTCCGGGGTGGTAGCACAGCACGGCCCCGGCGATCATGGCGGCCCCGGTCCAGGCCATGGCCTCTCGGGAACGCTGGGAGAAGGGGAGGCCCCCCCCCCGAGCCTGAAGCCAGATGACCAGCAGTCCTCCCATCAAGAACTCCCAGGCCCGGCTGGGCAGGGTCAGGTAGGCGAAAGACTCGTACGAGGAAGTCAACCAGACGCTCAGAGCAAATGAAAATGCACAGACGGCGATCAGGATGCCGCCAAGCCGGCGAGGGAAGAACCGATACAGCAGGGCCAGGGAGATCGGAAGGAGCAGGTAGAACTGCTCTTCCACCCCCAGCGTCCAGGTGTGCAGGAGTGGCCGTGTTTCCGGTTGGTCGGCGAAATAGCCTCCCTCGATCACCCTCAGGAAGTAGACGTTGGAGAGCAGCACGGGCCCGGCCACCAGCGAGCCTCCCAGGTCTTTGAGGTCTTCGGGTAGCAACACCAGGGGGCTGACGATGGCTACGAAACCCGTGAGCACGATCAGGACGGGAACCAGTCGGCGCACCCGACGCTCCCAGAAGTTGGTGTAGGAGAACGTTCCGGCCGTGATGGACTTGTACAGGAGGCCGGTGATCAGGAACCCCGAGATCGCAAAGAAGATGTCGATTCCCACGACACCTCCGTCAAGACCCACACGCGCGTGGTAGAAAAGGACCGACAAGACCGCGACGGCGCGCAGGCCATCGATATCAGGGCGATACCTCATAGCCCGCCCGCAGTTCTGTGAGCGGCGCGAGGGCTCCTGTATCGCCCTGACCCGACAGGACGAGCTGGAAGTCCCTGTCGGGGCCGCAGGTTGCGGAGGTCTGTGGCCACGGATGGGGCCTGGGCAGCGCAACTGTTCCGGCCCGAAGCGGCAAGCCGCAGCCAGCCGGTGGCGAACCAGACATGTCCGCGACAACGCAGAGCCCCCGCGCGGATGCGCGACATCGACCCGGCGAAGCCACGGGAGCGATATTCACACGGCCGGCTAGTTCACCCAGACCGTCTCCCGACCCAGCAGGTCCTCGACCTCGCCTACCAGGCGGGGGCCGTCGTCCACGCCGAAGGCCTCGGGAAGGCGCATGATCGTGGTGCCCTGGGGGCTTTCCAGGTGCAGGTAGACCTCCCGGGCCCCCCGGTGCCGCAGCAGGATGTCCCGCAGGCGCGAGATCGTAAGACA
>DCTU01000399.1 GCA_002329445.1 bacterium UBP9_UBA1432 | reverse complement strand
GGCCGAGAGGACCGAGAGGTTCAGACTGCGCCAGAAGTCGGCCCGGGAGAGGATGCCCCCGGCAAACGGCCCGCCCGCCGGGAACAGGGTATCCAGGTTGGAAGCGAAGAGCCAGGACACGGCCAGGACCAGGGCCCCCAGTTGCGCCCAAAGCACCCGGCGGAACCAGACCGACTCAACCGACACGGGAGGACCTGCGGACCAGGCTGGCGCCCAGCGAGGCCAGCGTGGCCACCGTGACGCTCATCAGGCTCATGGTGACCACCCCGCCCATCATGCCCTCGTTCCAGTCCAGGAAGACGGCGAAGGGCAGGACGTCGGTGGCGCCCCGGGAGGCCCCGACAAAGAGCATGACCGCCTCCCACTCGGCAGCCGCTCGGGCGAACACCGTCAGCGTGGCTCCCAGGAGGGCGTTGCGGGCGGCGGGCAGGGTGACGCCCAGGGCCGCCCGGGGCCAGGTGGCCCCCAGGGTCCGGGCCACCGTCTCGACGCGGGCGGGGACCGAGGCGAAGGCCGCCGCACACAGGCACACCGCGAACGAGGTCGTCACGGCGACCTGGCACAGGATCACCCCGGCCGTGGAATGGCCCAGGCTGATCCCGGCGATCTTCAGCAGGGGCGCCACCGGGGGCGTGGCCACCGCGCCGATCAGGAAGACCCCGACCGTGGCCGGCGGCACCATCATCGGCAGCTCGATCACGGTTGCCAGAACTCGGGGAATTGGCAGAGGCAGGCGGGCCAGCGCATATCCCCCCGGGATTCCCACGATCATGGCAACTCCCGTCGAGATCAGGGCCGTGGACAGGGTCAGTCCCAGGCGCTGCCACAGCACGGGTCGGGCCAGGTGATGGGCCGCGTCCGCCCATCCCAGGTAGACCGCCGTGCTGGCCAGGAAGAGCAGGTAGAAGGCCGCCACCCCGACCAACAGGACCGAGGAGACCCCGTCGAAGGGGGTGAAGCGGGAGCTACTTGGACGCACGCTGGCGCAGCACCTCGCCCACCAGGGGCCCCAGGGTCTTCTCGTCGACCTCCAGGGTGGGGTCCTGGGTCACCCGCGCCGCCTCGACCAGGCGCTGCATCAGCAGGTCCGTCGGGCCCGGCCCGGTGCAGAAGCCCTCCTCGTCGACGGGCCCGGGGTCCACCGCATAGGCATGGCGTTCAAAGATGCTTCGGCCTTCCGGCGAGAGGATCAGGTCCTTGAGAAGTCGGGCCTGGCCCGGATTCCGCGAGACCGTCAGGACTCCCACCGGCAACCGGACAACGGCACGATGCCGGGGCTCGAGGGGGATGATCTCGACGTCGCGCAGGTACAGCGCAGCCGTGGAGGACCACACGACGGTGGCGTCGATCCCCCGGTGCTGAATCGCGTTCCCGAGCTCGGGGATGCACTTGGCGCTCATGCGGGTGTTGGCCAGGACGGCCTCGAGGATCCCCGCCCGGCGCAAGGTCTTCTCCTGGCGAACCCCGATGGCGCACGACTTGGGGTTGCCCAGGCCGACCCGGACCCCCGGCCTGGCCAGGTCCTCCAGCCGACGGATTCCGGCCGGGTTTCCCTTGGGAGTGATCAGCACCGTCACGAAGTGCGCCGGAACGTCGGCGACCGGGTCGTATTCCCCGATGAAGCCCCGCTCGCGGGCCTGCAGGAAGTAGAACTCCTCGCCGGGCATGTAGAGGTCGCCCTCTCGCGAGCGCACGAGATCGGGAAGAAAGTAGCCGGAGCCCTTGTAGGAGAAGTTCACCCGAGTCCCGGGATGACGCTCTTCAAAGATCGCCCCGATCTCGTCCAGGGCCGAGCGCTGCCCGGCTGCTGCGTGGAAGAGCAGCGGGGGGTCCTGCCGGGCACAGCCCCCGACGAAAAGGCCAAGAAGCACCAGGAATGCCGCAATCCTGTGGTTCATCACCGCGTCACCACCGCTTCCGCCTCGCCGGCTCCGTCGACCCGGTAGCCCGGAAGACAGCCCAGGCGCTGCTGGAAGGCCCGACAGCGGACGGCGTCCGACAGGGCTTGAAGGCGCGGGTCCTGCTCCAGGTCTTGGGAGTGGCACAGATCAAAGGGCTCGCGCCGGACCGAGAGGAAACCCAGCCCGGCGGCCTCCGCCACGTAGCGCGGACAGACACCGGCCTGGGCCCAGCCCTGCCGGATGGCGGCCACCACGCCCGAATGGTCCGAAGCCAGGTTCTCGGGAGCAGGGCCCGCCCCCAGCACCAGGTCCTGGCAGGCGCGGGCTCCGGCACCCGGCTTGCGCCCGACCCAACGAACCTCCGGGCGGCTCAATCGGGTCAGGCCCCCTTCGACCGCCGCGGGCTGGCAGGCCACCCCCTCCTCCCAGAGCGCGACGCGCAGCAGCCGGAACCCCGCTCCCAGGCGCTGTCCGGCCAGATGGGAGTTGCCCCTGGAATCATGTTCCCCCGCCAGATGCAGGCCGGCCACGTGGACCGCTCCCGCCGCCAGGAGTTCCAGGGCCTCCCCGCTGGAGCGCTGCAGCACGACCAGGCGCACACCAACCTGGGCCAGGTGCGCCACCAGCAGGCCGGCCGCCGGATCGCAGCAGGCCAGGACCAGGGTCTGCTGGGGCGGACCTGCCTGGAAGTGGAGCAGACCCCCATCAAACCAGCCGTCCCACGCAGGAGACGCAGGATGCTCACCCTGCGCGGGGACGAGCCTCTCCCCGCCGGGGAACTCCGCCCTCCAGAAGCCACAAGGCAACCGCGCGGGCGTCCAGGCCCAGACAGGAGCCTCCGGCGGCAGGGGCAGGAAGAGCTCCTCGACCGAGGCGCCCAGGGCCCGGGACAGGGCCAGGGCGGCATGCACCGAGGGGACCAGCTCGCCCCGCTCGATGGCCGCCAGTCCCGAGCGGGAGATCCGGGCCCTGCGGGCCAGCTCGGCCTGCGAGAAGCCCTTCTGCTGACGATTCTGGCGGACTCGGTTCACTCCAGGCGGCCTCCGCGAGGACAGGATGATGCCCAGGATGACACGATCCCGCCGCCGGGGTCAAGGCGGGCCGGGTTCGTGGGGTGCCGATCCTGGGTGCCGGCCCTGGAGGCCGGCGCGTGCCGGGGCTGTCCGCTCTCTGTCCGCTCTGCCATCCCTGCCACGGCCAGAGACCCGCGATGCCCACCTGGCGCCCGATGGCCTCCGGGCAGCCGTGCAGG
>DCTU01000026.1 GCA_002329445.1 bacterium UBP9_UBA1432 | reverse complement strand
GAGGACGTCGAGGAGCTGACCTCGATGGGCACCACGCTGCAGACCGAGGCCCAACCCGGCACCATCATCCCGGTGCGCCTGCAGAGTCGCGTGACCGAGGTGGGCACCCTGGAGCTCTGGTGCCTGGAGCGCGACGGTGAGGGCCGCTGGAAGCTGGAGTTCGAGATTCGCGAGAAGCCCGAGGACTGAGCACTCCGGACTCCGCGGGCTCGAAACCGCTCAGGGCATGCCCTGGGCCAGGCGCTTCCCGACCGGTCCTGCGGCGTTGCCACGCGCTCAGGGCCGGCCCGCAGCGCCATGTGCCCAGCCCTCAGGCGCCCGGCTCCTCTACAGGCGCGGGCTTGAGGATCGTGCCCTGACGGCGTCGGCCGTCCAGGATCACGCTCAGGGGCCGCTCCGTGCGGATGTGCACCAGGTGCCGCGTCCGGTTCCGAATCGGTTGTGCCAGCAACCAATCCTGATCAAAGGCCTCGGCCTCCTCCCGGGACATGGTCAGATAGCCGATCCGCATCGAAGTCAGCTCGTGGAAGAAGTGGGATCCCTGGGAGGGTTCCACCTCGCGGTCTCCAAAGGGGAGCTCGACCACCGCTCGGGCTCCCAGCACCTGGGAGGTCTCGATGGGGATCCCCAGGGAGGGGTCGGAGGACCCCCAACGCCCCGGCCCGATCAGCAGATAGGGCCGCCCCTTGGCGAACAACTGCTGGGTCAGCCCACCCACCTCCTCGGCCAGGACCTTCATCTCGGGCATGCTCAAGACGTCGTTCCAGACGAAGACCACGTCGCGGACGTCTTCCAGCAGACCGTGTCCCAGCGAGCGGGTGCTCTGGCACAGGATCCGCTCGGGAGCCGCCTCGCGCGCCTCCACCGCAGCCTCCAGGGAGGGCCCCGAGAGAGGGCGGATCTGGAGCAGGTACAGGGTCGGCTCGCGTCGGCCCTGGCCGGAGGCCACGCTCTTCCCCAGATCTCCGACATCCACGGCGAACTCGATCTCGACCGGGCAGCCCATGGACCTCTGCAGGCGGGGCAGGAGTTCCCGCATCGCCTCGGCAAAGGGCAGGCTGCCCCACTTCAGGATGTTGTTGAAGGTGACCGCGCGGGGACCGGCCTGCCCCAGGTTCTCGCGCAACTGGTCGTCGTCGATGGAGTACACCGACCCTGCCAGGGCCAGGCTCCCGTCCTCCTCCGCCTCCTCCAGTCCGAATTGGACCAACGCCTCACTCCCCTCGTCCTGCCGGCTCAACAGGTCCACGGCGTAGAACCTCCTCTGGGAGTAGCGCAGGAAGCGCGTCGGAATGGCCAGGTGCGGGAGGACCTCGGGCCACTTCGGCGAGAAGCGGATCGAAAGTCCCCCCTCGGCGACCGTATGGCCCAGGCCCAGGGCCATCAGGACGACCCCGTCGTCGGGTTGCTGGGGGCCCACGGGATAGTAGTTGTAGGACAGGGCGACCCCGGCGAAATCGGGATAGAACCGGTCCCCCCGAGCCTGACCGACCACCTCCTGGATCACCACGGCCATCTTCTCCTCCTCGACCGAGAAGGGGGTGCTCTCCAGATAGGCCCGCGCCCGGGCCGACCAGGTCGAGGCGTAGACCATGCGGATGGCCCGGCTCAGGTGACGGAAGCGCACTTCGGGATCAGGATGGTTGTTGGACAGGAGGCGCGTGGCGTAGATCCCGGCGCAAGACTGATGCTGGGAGTCCTCCAGCAGGCTGGAGGAGCGCACCGCCAGGGGTCCCCGCATCTCGCGGGTGGCGGCCCGAAGGTCCACCGCCACGCTGCGGGGCAGTTCGCCCTCCAGGAATCGACGCTGAACCTCCTCCTCGGGCAGCCGCGACGCGTGCAGGGTCCCCAGGCCGTTGTGCTCCAGGAAGCGGTCGAACTCGTCGGTTCCGATCACCACGGTCCGGGGGATGGCCACCGCCATGCCCATCCGGTCGCTGTCCAGGTCGCGTCGGGCCAGACGCGAGTTCAGGAAGGCCACGCCTCGCCCCTTGCCGCCGATGGAGCCCCCGCCGATCTTGACGAAGTGCCGGGTGGGCCCCTCGCTCCGCCTCGAGAAGTCGGCCACCACGCCCTCCTGCTCCTGACAGGCGGCTCGATGCAGTGCCCCCACCAGGTACTGGCGGAGCTGCTCAGGGTCCGCGAAGGCGGAAGCCTGGACGGCCTCGACCTCGTCGGCCAGTTCGAACATGCTGCGGGCCCTCAACCACACGTTGAAGTGGTTGCGCGAGGCGTGGTAGAAGATGGAGCGCACATCCACCGTTCGCAACACCTGCTCGAGCTCGTACATGTCTCGGGCCCGGGCCACCTCGGTGCGGTCCGGCAGGCGGAAGACGAAGTCGCTGAAGCCCAGGTTCTCCTTCAGGAACCAGGTCAGGCTGCGCAGCAGCGTCTCGGAGTTCTTGTCCACGAACTGCAGGCCCATCTCGTCGGCCTGCTGCGCGTTCTCGGGGTTGGCCGACTGCATGAGGATCGGCAGGTTCGGCTTCACGGCGTGCACCGCCCGGGCCAGCTCGAAGCCAGCCAGGGCATCATCCTGGCCCCCCCGCGGGTATTGGACATCGGTGATCACGGCCAGGGTGTGGCGCTGATAACGCTCGAAGAGCGCCCAGGCCTGCTCGTAGTTCGTGGCCAGGAGGATCTTGGGCCGTGCCATCATCCGCAGCATCCGATGCATGGCGTTGACCCCCTCGGCCACCAGGGACTGCGACTGGATCATCAGCTCGGCATACAACTGGGCCAGGAAGGTCGAGTAGCGACGGACCGAGTCCTCGACCACGATGATGACCTGGACTCCGGTGCGCGCGGTGTCCTCGGCCACGTTCAGAGAATCCTCGATCAGCTTGAGGATAGCCAGCATGATGCGGGTATCCCCGGTCCACAGGAAGACTCCGTCCAACCCACCGGGGAGCTGGCGATGAGGCAGGCGGCGCACCTCGAACTCGTCCAGAACCATCGCGGCGACGGGGAGGTTGGGATACTCACTCTTGACCCGCTCGGCCAGGTTGCGAATCCCGGGGTCGTCCAGCCGCAGGGTCGTCAAGACCAGATCCACCCGACGCTGGCGAAGGAGCTGCATGGCCTCCTCCGGCTCGGAGACGTGCAGGAATCGGGGCGAGGTGGTCAGGTTCAGCTCGGAGTATTCGACGAAGAGACGCTCGCTCAGCCGCCCGTCCTCTTCGATCACGTAGGCGTCGTAGTCCGACGAGACCAGGAGGACCTCCCGGATCCGGTGCGGCATGAGGTCATGGAACTTGAGGATCCAGGAGTCGCGCCTTTCCGCACGGGTGGGTGGGTTCATCGCAGAGACCTCCGAAAGGAATGAAGACCGCACCCGCGGCTCCCGCGACCGGGGAACCGCGGGTGCGGTCATGTCAGAGCCAGGTTGTGCCGGGGGAAGGTTCCTAGACGATGCCCTGGTCGATCATCGCGTCGGCCACCTTGACGAAGCCGGCGATATTGGCCCCCTTGACGTAGTTCACGGTGCCATCCGGCTCCTTGCCGTGCGTCACGCAGGCCGTGTGGATCGACTTCATGATCCCCTTCAGGCGCTCCTCGACCTCCTCCGCCGGCCAGCCCAGGTGCAGGGCATTCTGGGACATCTCCAGACCGGAGGTGGCCACACCGCCGGCGTTGGCGGCCTTGCCCGGCGCATAGAGGACCTTGTGGTGCAAGAAGAGTTCCACGGCATCGGGCGTGCAGGGCATGTTGGCGGCCTCGGCGACGACCTCCACCCCGTTCTGGATCAGCGTGCGGGCGTCCTCCAGCTCCAGCTCGTTCTGCGTGGCGGCGGGGATGGCCACCTGGCAGGGGACGCTCCAGGGTCGCCGGCCTTCCAGATAACGCGCGTTGCGGAACTGATCGGTGTATTCCTTGATCCGGCCCCGACGGACATTCTTGAGGTTCATGATCCACTGAAGCTTCTCGGGGGTGATCCCATCCTCGTCCACGATGGTACCGTTGGAGTCCGACAGCGTGATCACCTTGGCGCCCAGGAGCACGGCCTTCTCGGCGGCGTACTGCGCCGCGTTGCCCGATCCCGAGACGGTGACCGTCTTGCCTTCCAGGCTGTCGCCCCGGGTGGCCAGCATCTCCTGAGCGAAGTAGACCGTTCCGTATCCCGTGGCCTGGGGCCGGATGCGGGAGCCGCCCCAGTTGAGGCCCTTGCCGGTCAGCACCCCGGTGAACTCGTTGCGAATCTTCTTGTACATCCCGAACAGGAAACCGATCTCCCGGCCTCCCACCCCGATATCGCCAGCCGGCACGTCCGTATCAGGTCCGACGTGGCGGAAGAGCTCGGCCATGAACGAATGACAGAAGCGCATCACTTCCATGTCGGACTTGCCTTTGGGATCGAAGTCCGAGCCTCCCTTGCCGCCCCCCATGGGCAGCGTGGTCAGCGAGTTCTTGAAGACCTGCTCGAAGGCCAGGAACTTCAGGATGCTGAGGTTGACGCTGGGATGGAAGCGCAATCCACCCTTGTAGGGCCCGATGGCGCTGTTCATCTGGATTCGGAACCCACGGTTGATCTGCACGTTCCCCTGGTCATCCACCCAGGGAACCCGGAAGATCAGGACGCGCTCGGGCTCGACCAGGCGCTCGAGGACCTTCATCTTCCGGTAGACGGGATTGGCCTCGACGACCGGCATCACGGATTCGAAGACCTCGCGAACCGCCTGATGGAATTCGTGTTCCCCGGGATTCTTGGCCATGACCTGAGCCATGAACTGCTCGACGGACATCATTGCTGCCACGGGACTCTCCTCCGGATTCGTGACGGATTAGGACGGATCGCGGAGGTTCTTCGCCCTGAGGAGGGAGTCCTCCAGCCCGGGATAGTTCGTTCGAACGAGATCAGCCGAGCTGCTGGCGAAAGTGTCCGATGGTCCGACGCAAGCCTTCCTCCAGGCCGACCCGGACCTGATAGCCGCAGGAGCGGATTCTGGTCGTGTCCGCGACCGAGTGACGGATGTCGCCTGGGCGCGGCGGGCCATGCAGGAGGCGAGCCCGGGATCCCGTCAGGCGCAGGATCTCACCGGCCAGGTCCGTGATCGTGACCCCCTGCCCGCCACCGACGTTGTAGGTCCCGCACATGCTGGGGGCGGAAGCTGCCAGGAGATAGGCATCCACCGCATCGTCCACGTACACGAAGTCCCGGGTCTGCAGTCCATCGCCGTGCACCAGCAGGTCCTCCCCAGCCAGGGAGCGGCCGATGAAGGCGGGGACCGCCGATCCATAGGGGCCGCCCGGAGCCTGCCCCGGACCAAAGACGTTGAAGAAGCGCAGACTGACCGTCCCCAGTCCGTAGGTCCGCCTCCAGATCTCCAGGTAGTGCTCGCTGTCCAGCTTGGTGACCCCGTAGGGGCTCAAAGGAGCAGGGAGGTGGTCTTCGCGCTGCGGTGAGACGGGCGAGTCTCCATACACGGCCGCCGAGGACGCGAAGACGACGCGCGGCACCCGGTTGGCCCGAGCCGCCGCCAGCACCGCCAGGGTTCCCCCGACGTTGATCCGCACGCTCTCCTCGGGCAGGGCCAGGGACTCGGGGACACTGACCAACGAAGCCAGATGGAAGATGGCCTCGGCTCCAACCGTCAGGCGGCACACCAGCTCGGCGTCAGTCACGCATCCACGCACCACCTCGACCGGGCAGTCCTCCAGAGCCCCCGGGCGACCCGTCCGAAAATCGTCCAGGACCACCACGCGGCAACCCATCCCTGCCAGGCGGCGGGCCAGATGGCTTCCGATGAATCCGGCTCCTCCGGTCACGACCGCACTTCTCAGGAGACTCACGGTCGGGCCATTTCACGGTGGGACTCGGGGGTCCTGCCGGCCAGTTCCGGCAGGGAAGCCCGGGTGGACGCGCCGAACGCTTCCTCCAACCCCGGAAATCGAGCGATCCGATGCGCCAGTTGCCGCTTTTTCCCGTCACCGTGGTGGGCAGCCTGCCCCGCCCCCCAAGTCTCGTCGAGGCCATGATCCTGGCCCGGCAAGGCCGCCTCGCCCCTGCCGAGATGGAGACCCGCGTCCAATCGGCGGTCGAGGCGGCCATCCGGCTGCAGGAGGAGTGCGGCGTCGACGTGGTCAGCGACGGTGAGCAGGCCCGTCCCGACTTCTACTCATTCATCGCCGAACGGGTGGACGGAGTGGAGCTGCTGGGCCTGAAGGACCTGGCCGGACACGTCGAGGACCGCCCACTCTTCGAGAGGCTCCTGGCCGATCTGGACATCCCCCTCTCCTCGGTGCGCGTCCCTGTGGTCGTCGCTCCCCTTCGGCGCCGGGACTCGCTGGCCGTGCGTGAGCTTCAACGGGCGCAACGATTGACCGACAGGCCGATCAAGGTCGCCCTGCCAGGCCCCTACCTGTTGACCCGCTCGGCCTGGGTCCAGGCCCTGTCCTCGCTGCGTTATCCCGACCAGGAGGCCCTGGGGCGCGACGTCGTGTCCCTGCTGCGCCAGGAGCTGGAGGATCTGGGTCAAGCCGGATGCGCATTCGTCCAGTTCGATGAACCCATGCTGGCCGACGTGGCCTTTGCCGAGCCCGAGTCGCGCGGAAACCGACTGCGCGCCGCCCTGTCTCGGCAGGTCAACCCGGACAGCGAACTGGCCTTTGCCGTGGACCTGATCAATCGAGTGGTGGAGGGATTCGAAGGTCTGCGAACCGGCCTGCACGTCTGTCGAGGCCATTGCGCCCCGCAGGACAAGATCCACCTGAGAGGCAGCTACCATCGGCTTCTCCCCTATTTCTGCGACATGAAGATCCGCCAGTTCGTCCTGGAATACGCCTCCGAGCACGAAGACCACCTGGAGGCCCTGGCCCGCCTGCCCGCCGATCGGGAGATCGGTCTGGGGGTCCTCAACCCCCGGACGGCCGAGATGGAACCGGTCGAGACGGTGGTTTCCAGGACTCGCAGGCTGGCCCGGGCCATCGGCCCGAAGCGGATCTTCCTGAACCCCGACTGTGGCTTCGAGGCCTTCGCCAACCGGCCCGTCAACACGATCACGGGAGCTGCTGCCAAGCTGCGCGTCCTGAACCTGGCCGCGGCTCGACTGCGCCGCTCCTTCGCGGAATCCTGAGGGGCATGCACGGCCTCGAAAGGTCCTTCTGGAGGCACCGTGGAATTTCCGCCCTCCAGGATCCTTCGGACCCACAAGTCCCGACCCGGCGGTCATCCGGGAATTGGACGGAGATTGCCCGATGGAAGCACAGACCCTGATACTCCTCGCCCCTGTCAGCGGGTTCACCCTCCCCATTGAAGAGGTCCCCGACCCGGTCTTCGCCGGGAAGATGGTTGGCGACGGCATCGCAATCGACCCGATCAGCCAATGCCTGGTGGCTCCCTGCGACGGGGCCGTCGTCCAGATCCATCCCTCCTGCCATGCCCTGACGGTGGCCCACCCCTCCGGGGTCGAGATCCTCATGCACGTCGGGCTGGATACCGTCGCCTTGAAGGGGCAGGGATTCCAGCCACGGGTCCAGGTCGGAGACCAGGTCCGGGCCGGTGATCCGCTGCTGGCCTTCGAGGCCGATGAGGTCGCCTCGCGAGCCCGAAGCCTCCTGACCGAGATGGTCATCACCAACGGCGAGCTCGTCGCGCGCTACCAGCCTGTCAGCGGGCCAGTGGAAGCCGGCCGCGACCCCGTCCTGACCCTCCATCTGGTCACCGCCGACGAACCCGCCCAGAAGGTCGTCGGTCCCAGCTCCGTCTCGGCCCCGGTCGTGGTTCCCAACCCCCAAGGCCTGCACGCTCGTCCGGCCGCCGTCCTGGCCAACCTGGCCAAGCGCTTCCGTTCGGAGGTTCAGCTCGTGCGCGGAGACGAGCACGTGAACGCCAAGAGCGTGGTGGCGCTGATGACCATGCAGGTTTCCCACGGCGAGATGGTGCGCTTCCGTGCCACCGGCGAAGACGCCGAAGAGGCCGTGGCCGCACTGGCCGAGGCCCTCTCGGAAGGCCTTGGTGAAGAGGGTTCCGCTCCCCCGGCGCCGGCGGCCGCCCCGGTTGCCTCCCCCCCACCTCCACCCCCCCCGACCATCCCGGAAGAGCCCGGCGTCCTGCGAGGCGTGGGAGCCTCCCCGGG
>DCTU01000204.1 GCA_002329445.1 bacterium UBP9_UBA1432 | reverse complement strand
GCGTGCGTTGGCGACGGCGATCCGTCCCCTCAGGGCATCGCACGCAGCCGCCAGCGCCGGGTTGCTCTGGACCACGGCGTCCATGCGCTTCTCAGCCTCGGTATCGACCCGGCTGACGAAGAAGCTGGCCACCGAATGCAGGCCCCGAATCGACGCGCCCTNNCTCCAGGCGCTTCTCCAAACCGGTCATCCAGGCGTCGAGGACCTGTTCATAGCGCTGGACCGAGAACAGCAACGTCACGTTCACGTGGATGCCTTGGGAGATCAGTTCGGTGACCACCGGAAGGCCTTCGGGCGTCGCAGGGACCTTGAGCATGAGGTTGGGGCGGTCCACCCGGGGCACCAGTTGGGCCGCCTGGGCCAGGCTCCCCGCCGTCTCGTGGGCCATGGTCGGATTCAGCTCCAGGCTGACGTAGCCGTCATGCCCCTCCGAGGCCTGGTGGAGTGGCAGGAAGATGTCACAGGCCGAACGCACGTCCTGGATCATCAAATCCCAGACGATCTCCTCGGCCTGCTTGCCGGATCGGGCCAGCTCCAGGATCTGCTGATCATACAGCGAGCCCTGCGAGATGGCCTTCTGGAAGATCGTCGGGTTGGAGGTCTGCCCGCGGATCCCATCCTCCTGGATCATCCGCTCCAGCAGACCGCTGGAGAACATGTCTCTTCTGAGGTTGTCAAGCCAAGGGCTGACCCCCTCCGCATGCAAGCGAACCATGGGGTTGGCCATGTGAGTCTCCTTTCGCCTTCTTTCAGGCCTGCAGCAGCGCACGTGCGCGCCGGGCGATGTTCTCGCCGGTCAATCCGAACTTCTCGTACAGGGTCTGATAAGGAGCCGAGGCCCCGAAGCGGTCCAGGGCCACCACGTCTCCGTGGTCTCCGACCCAGCGGTGCCATCCCAGGGAGACCCCGGCTTCGACGGCCACCCGGGCGCGAACCCCGGAAGGCAGGACCTGCTCGCGATAGCTCGCGTCCTGCTCTTCGAAAAGCTCCCAGGAGGGCATGCTGACCACCCGGGTAGGGATCCCTTCATGCTGCAGGAGAGCTCGCGCCTCCAGGCAGAGGTGCACCTCCGAGCCGGTTCCCAGCAGCAGCACCTTGGGGGCGCCCCCTTCAGCCTCGGCCAGCGTGTAGGCCCCCTTGTGCAGGCCTGCGGCCGCGCCCAGGTTCGTCCGGTCCAGGGTGGGCACGTTCTGCCGGGTCAGGGCCAGGGCCACCGGCCGATCCTCGCTGCGGACGGCATGCTTCCAGGCCTCGAGGACCTCCGCCGCATCGCAGGGACGCAGCACCGTCAGGTTGGGAATGGCCCGCAGGGCCGCCAGGTGCTCGACGGGCTGGTGGGTGGGTCCGTCCTCGCCCAGGCCGATGCTGTCGTGGGTCCAGACGTACACCACCGGCAGGCCCATCACGGCCGCCAGGCGGACCGACCCCCGCATATAGTCGGAGAAGACCAGGAAGGTGGCCCCGTAGGGGATCAACCCGCCGTGCAGGGCCAGTCCGTTGAGGACCGCGCCCATGGCGTGCTCACGGATTCCGAAGTGGATGTTGCGGCCTTCGGGATGCCCGGCAGACTGCGACGCGGATCCGTCGATCAGGGTCTTGGTGGAGGGTTCCAGGTCCGCCGAGCCACCGATCATGTTGGGGAGGCGCCTGGCCAGAGCGTTGATCACCTTGCCGGACGACACGCGCGTCGCGACGGACTTGCCGACCTCGAACTGGATCAGTTCGCGGTCCCAGCCGGTGGGCAGGCGGCCATCCATCCAATCCTCGAACTCCGCAGCCAGCTCGGGGAAGTCCTGGCGATAGGCCTCAAAAGCCTGATTCCAGAGTTCCTCCAGCTCGTGACCGTGGTCCACCACGCGCATCCCCTGCTCGCGGACCTCATCGGGAACATAGAAGGTCTGGTCGGTGGGCAGACCCAGGATCTCCTTGGTGGCGGCGATCTCGGTGTGGCCCAGGGGCGTCCCGTGGGCCTCGGCAGTGTCCTGGGCGTTGGGGGCCGGCCAGGCGATATGGGTGCGCACGGCCACCAGGCTGGGCCGGGGATCGCGCCGGGCCTCGGCCAGGGCCTGTTCAAAGGCCTCCAGGTCGTTGGGGTCCTCCAGGCGCTGCACATGCCAGCCGTATGCCCGGTAGCGGGCCTCGCGATCCTCGGTGAAGGAGAGGTCCGTCGAGCCGGCGATGGTGATGTGGTTGTCGTCATAGACGGCGATCAGCTTGCCCAGGCGCTGGGTGCCGGCCAGTGAGGCCGCCTCGCTGGTGATGCCCTCCATGAGATCGCCATCCGAGCAGAAGACGTAGGTGTGATGGTTGACCACCTCGTGTCCGGGGCGGTTGAACCGGGCCGCCAGATAACGCTCAGCCACGGCCATGCCGACGGCGCTGGAGAGCCCCTGCCCCAGAGGTCCGGTGGTCATCTCGACACCGGGAGTCATGCAGTGTTCAGGGTGACCCGGGGTGATGCTGTCCCATTGGCGGAAGCTCTTCAGGTCGTCCAGGCTGACTCCGTAGCCCGTCAGGTGCAGCAAGCTGTACAGCAGCATGCTGGCATGCCCGCAGGACAGGACGAAGCGGTCGCGGTCGACCCAGGCGGGGTTGTGCGGATTGTGCCGCAGCACCCGGCTGAACATGACCCAACCCAGGGGAGCCAGCGCCATGGCGGCTCCGGGGTGACCGGAATCGGCCTTCTGTGGGCCGTCCATGGCCAAGCCTCGAATGACGTTGATGCAGAGGGAATCGAGTCGGGTCTCGGGGGTGCTCACGGGGAGGGCGCTCCTTTCCAGGCCGACGCCGCCTTCCGAAGGGCAGCGCGGGAAGCCTCCCCTTCGCGGCCGGTGCCCAGGCCCCTACCGGCCACGAGCCTCATTCGCAGGATCTGGGAGGTCGAATCCCAGGCCCCATCCCGCAGGCATCAGCGCCCTCCCGAGTCCGGCGTCCCCGTCCGGACGACCCGGATCGAAGGATCCCACGTGGTCCCCGGCTTGATCTCCATGACCAGGATGGCCAGGTCGTCTGTGAGATTCCCACCCGAGTAGGCCATCACGGCTTCCTCCAGGCGGTGCAGCAGGTCTTCGGAGGTCGCCCCCGCGTGACGGCTCAGCATCCTCTCCAGACGTTCCATGCCGAAGAGATCGCCGGAGGCCGACCGGGCCTCCACCAGACCATCGGTGAACAGGACCACCCGATCCCCTGGCTGAAGGGTCTTGCGACTCTCGGTCCAGGTGACGTCGTCGAAGACCCCCACGGGCAACCCCTCGGCCCGCAGCTCCTCGACCTCTCCCGAGTTCCTCAACAGCAAGCCCGCGTGGTGGCCTCCAGAGGCAAAGGTCAGAACGCTGCTCTCCTCGTCGAAGACCCCATAGAACAAAGTGGCAAACCAGGTCGTGTCCTCCGCACACAGGCGCAGGAGGCGCCGGTTGAGGCGCCCCAGGACGACCCCCGGTGACGGGCTGCGTTTACCCCATTCGAAGAAGAAGCCCATCAGGATCGCCATCAACATGGAGGCCGAAATCCCTTTGCCCATGGTGTCCCCCAGACAGAACACCACGTACTTCTCCTGAAAGGGGCGGAAATAGTAGAAGTCTCCGCCGATGGCCTGACACTGGCGCATCAGGCCTTGAATCCGAACCCTGCCGAAGTCGTAGTCCGGAGGGACGAGGGCGGACTGCAAGGTGCGGGCCATCCCGATATCCCGAGTCACG
>DCTU01000092.1 GCA_002329445.1 bacterium UBP9_UBA1432 | reverse complement strand
CGCTCGCCGTCCTGGAAGGAATGGCCACCGGTCTGCCCGTGGTGGCGGTCGATGCGTGCGTGACGGTGTCTCCCGTCCCGCACGCATCGACCGCCACCACGGGCAGACCCGTGGCCATCCCTTCCAGGACGGCCAGTGGTTTGACCTCGGTGGTGCTGGTCATCACGAAGAGGTCCGAGGCGGCGTAGTAGGAGGGGATGCGCGAGTAGGGGACCCGTCCCGGAAACAGGACGTGGTCGGCCAGGTCCAGATCCCTGGCCTTCTGGCGCAGGTCCTCCAGGAGCGGACCGTCGCCCACCAGGAGCAGGGCAGCCTCGGGGTGCTGGAGGTGGACCTTCTGGAAGGACTCCAGCATGAACTCCAGGTTCTTCTCGGCGCCCATCCGTCCGGTGTAGATGCACAGCACGCGGTCGGGGCCCAGGCCCAGTTCCCGCCGCACGGCGGTCCCGTCGGCTTCGCGATAGGCCTTCAGGTCGATGGCGTTCTGCAGCACCTCGACCCGGCAGGTGACACCGTATTCGTCCAGCAGTCCGCGGATGCTGGGCGAGGGGCAGATGATGCAATCGCATTTGCGCGCGTAGGCCGCCACGTAGTCGCGGGCGGCCTTGCGGACCAGGTCCTGGGGCAGTGGGACGTAGTGGGAATACTTCTCGAGCTGGGTGTGAAAGGTGTACACCAGCGGAAGGCCCAGGCTGCGGGCAAAATGGGCGCCCACTTCGCCCAGGAGGAAGGGGTGGTGGGTGTGGATCACGTCCAGGTTCAGCTTGGGGATCAGGGGGAAGATTCGAGTCGAGTAGGGGACGGGCAGCGGGAACTCGACCTTGCGGGTCAGGCTGATCGAGAGGAAGCGCCAGACCCCCGAGTGCTGCTCGCGGAACCCCGCAACCTGGGGGGCGAAGACGAAGGCCTTGTGCCCCTGGCGAAGCAAGCCCTTGCGGATCAGATCGACCGAGTTGACCACCCCGCTCACGACGGGTCGGTAGGCGTTGGTGAAGATCGCGACCCTCAAGGCAGGTCCTCCTTCCTGGTGGGAATCCGGCCGTCCTCCGCCGCCTGCTCGATCAGTTCGCACAGGATGTGGCCCAGGGTGATGTGGCATTCCTGGATGCGGCAGGTTCGTTGCGAGGGGACCACCAGGCAGCAATCACACAGGCCGGCCATCGCGCCTCCGTCCCGACCGGTCAGGCCCAGGATGAAGGCTCCTTGGGCTCGGGCCTGGCGGACGGCGGCCAGGATGCTGGCCGAGTTGCCCGAGGTGGACAGGGCGACCAGGGCGTCGCCCGGGCGGACCAGGGCCTGGACCTGTCGCGAGAAGACCTCGTCGAAGCGGAAGTCGTTGGCCAGGGCCGTCAGGATCGAGGTGTCGGTGGTCAGGGCCAGGGCCGGAAGGCGATTCACCCGCTTCTCGAAACGGCCGACCAGCTCCGCCGCCAGATGCTGACAGTCCGCGGCACTGCCGCCGTTCCCGACGAAGAACACCGTGCCTCCCCGGGCGAGGGCCTCGATCAGGAGGTCGCCGGCCGCCGACACCTGCTCGGCCATCTCCAGCAAGCTGGCCTTGGCCTGCATGCTCTCCTGGATCGACTGACGGACCAGGCTCGACGGGGGACGGGACATGGCAAGGGTTCCTCCAGGCCAGGGGCGTTCTCGGGAGGCTCCCGGAGATCCTGGCGGGCAGGGACCTCCGGGGCGAGGTGGGAGCAGGCCTGAAGGCCGGTCGGGTGGCTTCAGCGCCAGGCTTCCCAGGCGGCGCGGGCGATCTTCGCGATCAACTCGGAGGCCGCCTCCTCCCGGCCCTGCTCGACCTCCCGGACGAAGACCACCACGACGACGGCCTCGCGGCGTCCCTGCCGGGTCTGGACCTCGAGGATTCCGGCGTCGTTCACGATGCCGGCCAGGGTTCCGGTCTTGTGCCACACCCGGGTTCCCTCCGGCAGCAGTCTGGGAATGCGCGTGCGGTACTTCTGTCGGGAGAGCACGCCCAGGCAGTAGGTGGTCCATTTCCTGTCCAGGATCTCGCCCTTCCACAACCGCTCCAGCAGAGCGGAGAAGTCGGAAGGTGACCCCAGGTTCTCCACGGCGGCGGCCACCGCGACGTTCTCGGCGTGGCTGTTGCGTTCGGCCGAGGCATCCTCGGCAGCCTGGAATCGGGCCAGGGAGAGCGAGGCATTCTCGGTCTCCACCTGGAGGGCGGCCTGATGGCGTTCCTCGGGGCTCATCCTGGACCAGGTGGCGGCGATCTGCCGGGGCGACATCCCGCGAAACCGGGAGCCCATCCCCAGGCTGACGAGCCAGGCCGGTCGATTCTTCAGGTAGACCTCTGACTGGCGCAGGCCCAGGTCGGCCAGGAGGCGGTTGACGCTGGAGGTGCCGATCCTCTCGAAGACCAGGTCGGTGGCGGTGTTGTCGGACACGGTCATCATCAGTTCCACGGCTTCGCGCACCGAAATCCGGGTGCCGGTCGGCTGGTGCTGCAACGAGCCGCTGCCCAGACAACGATCCTGATTGCGAAGGACGAGGACATGCTCCAGGCTCAAACCGGCCCGCCCCCCCTGAATCTGGCGCGCCAGTTCGATCATGACGGGAACCTTGAACACGCTGGCCAGGGGATGGGGACGATGGGCCTGGACTTCGACTCTCTGCCCCGAAGGGAGGTGCACGATGGAGACCCCCGCCTTCATCCCCGGAGTCCGGGCCAGCAGGGCCTGGACGCGGGCTTGAAGGGCCTGGGCGCGGGCTGGAGGGGGCTGGGCCGTGGAGGCGGCTTGAAGGGTGCTCAGCAGAGCCAGACAGAGCAGGGAAGTCAGGACCTTTCGCATGGCCTGCAGGCCTTCGCAGGGCCCGGACCGCCTCCCTCCTGCGCAGACCCGCCCGGATCGGCGGCTGAACGCCCCGGTCGATGGCGGATTCGGGCCGGACCGCCGGGCCTTTGAGATTGACATTCCGGCCGGGCTTGTGTTAGATCTCTTTGTCATCCGACCTGGATCCGTGGCGGATCCTGCCCTGGACGCAGGATCGCCTGAGGGAGGTTTTTTCGTTGTACGCCGTTGTTGAGACCGGAGGCAAGCAATACCGCGTGGCCCCGGGACAGAAAGTCCGTGTGGATCGTCTCGAGGGAGAGATCGGCAGTGAGGTCCGTCTGGACCGCGTCCTTCTCCTGGTGGACGACCAGAATCAGTTGACTGCCGGCAACCCGGTGGTGGAGGGTGTCTCCGTCACCGCTCGGATCGTCGAGCAGCACCGCACCCGCAAGGTGCTGGTCTTCAAGTACGCCAAGCGCAAGCGCCGCCGCGTGAAGACCGGGCACCGGCAGTACTATACCGCCCTGCATATCGGCGACATCCAGAAGTAGCCTCCGGTGATTCAGGTCGGGGTCCGGCGCGACCTTCGCGGCCGGATCCGGCATCTGTCCTGTTCGGGGCACGCCCGCTTCGACCCCGAGGGCGGAGTGGATGTCGTGTGCGCTGGAGTCTCGGCCCTTCTGGGCGCCCTGGCCATCGGCTTGACGCAGGTGGTTGGGGCGCCTGTGTCCTTGCTTGCCGGGGACGGTCGCCTGCGGGTCCGGGTGCCTGCCCGGATGTCAGAGGATCTCGCTGGTCCGGTCCAGGTCCTCCTGGAGACGACCGTCCTGGCCCTTCAGGAGATCCAGGAGAACTACCAGGGTTCCCTGAAGATCCGTTGGCTCCGTCCGCGCTGAGCGTCCAAGGTCCCGCAGGGGTAGGGACCGGCGCTCATGGGAGGGCCGAGTCAGTCACACTCGGGGAGGTCGCGAAGAAGATGTCGGATTTCGTAGAGCAGGTGAAGGTCGACGAGATCGTCCTGGACCACGAGCCCGGATGCTGCGAGGACCCCTTCGCTCCCGTCAAGCTGCTGGGCGTGGCCCTGGCCGGCGCTCTTGGTGCGTTGGCTGCCTGGTATGCCTGGAATCAACTGGAACCGGAGAGGCGAGCGGCCCTGAAGGACTCCCTGGTCACGGCTGCCCGTTCCCAGGTGCGCCATTGGGGCGAGGACGACCTCGCCGATGGATAGCCGGACCAGGGCCCCCCGCGGCTTTCGGACTCTTCTGCTGATCCCGGACTTGAGCCTGTGAGGTGGGTTTTCGGCCTCTGGGCCGTGGTCGTCCTGGTGCTGGATCAGATCACCAAGACGGCCATCATGGAGACGATGGTCCGAGGCCAGAGCCTGGATCTTCCCGGTGGCTTGCTGGCCTTGACCTACATCCACAACTCGGGCGGGGCCTTCGGGCTCTTCCCGCAAGGCGGGCCCTTCTTCCTGGCCACGGCCGTCGTCGTGGCCGTGGGGATCCTCTGGGCCCTGCCTCGGCTGGAGCATTGGGGCAGTTGGACCGCCATCGCCTGTGCCCTGATCCTGGGAGGGACCCTGGGAAACCTGATCGACCGCCTGCGCTTCGGCTCGGTGGTGGATTTCCTCGATCTGGGCTGGTGGCCCATCTTCAACGTGGCGGATTCCGGCATCTCGGTCGGAATCTGCATGCTCTTGTTGCAGGCCTTCTTCGTGCGCTCTCCCGAGGAGGGCGAACGGCCTGCCCCCCACGAGCCCCTGGGTAGCTCGCCATCCGCCCAGGCCGGGCCCGAGGCCTGAGCCTCGTGCATCCCGTCCTGTTCCGGTTGGGCGATTTCCCGCTCTACACCTATGGACTGGTGATGGCCATCGCCTTCGTGATCGGTGGGCTTCTGGCCATCCACCTGGGACGTCGGCGGGGTTACGATCCAGTCTTCACCTCCGACGTGGTCCTCTGGAGCATCCTGATCGGTCTTCTGGGGGCCCGCGTGGCCTTCGCCGTCCAGAACCTGGACGAGTACCTCCAGGATCCCCTTCTCTTCCTGAACTTCCGTCGCGGGGGCATCGCGATTCAGGGCGGGATGCTGGCCGGCTTCGGCACGGCAGCCTGGCTCTTCGCCCGGCGGGCAGGCTCGGCGCGGGACGGGTTGGACATCCTGGCGGCCCCGACCCTGCTGGGGATGGCCCTGGGGCGGGTGGGCTGCGTGCTGCACGGGTGCTGCCATGGAAAGGTCTGCCAGGTTCCGTGGGGCCTGGTCTACCCCGAGACCACAGGTCTGGGCAGCCTGCCCCGTCACCCGGTGCAGTTCTACGAGATGGGCCTGGACCTGCTCTTGATGGGATTCGTCCTGTGGGTCTTCTTGCGGGCTCGCTTCGCCGGGCAGGCCTTCTGGCTGGCCTTTGGGGGGTATGGGCTGATCCGCCTGCTGACCGAGTTCTTCCGCGAGGGGGGGACGGCGGGCCCCCTGACCCCGGCCCAGTGGCTCTCGGTGCTGTTCCTGGCGTTGGGTGCGGCGGGGGTGATGGGCCTGTGGGGCC
>DCTU01000463.1:402-3552 GCA_002329445.1 bacterium UBP9_UBA1432 | reverse complement strand
TCGAGGCCAGCGACTTCGTGGGACTCTGCGGCGCGCCCGCAGCGGGGACGCCATCGGCGGCCTGAACCGGTCCCAGGACCGCCAGGGTGAACCTTTCCGGAGTCAGCAGCTCGCGGGCCAGGTCCAGGATCTCTTCGTGGGTCACGGAGTCCACCCGCTCGATGACCTCTTCCAGCGGGATGATCCGACCGTGGAAGCTCTGGGTCCTGGCCAGACGCATCATGCGATGCGAGGTGGATTCCATGGCCAGGGCGATGGAGCCTTTGAGGTGCTCACGCGCCCGGTCGAGCTCCTCGGGCCGGATCCCGTCCTGCCGCACATCCTCCAGAATCTCGCGGCTCAGCCGGAGGACCTCCTCCACCTTCTCGGCCGAGGTCCCGGCATAGACCCCGAAGAGGCCACAGTCCCGGTAGGAGTTCTGGAAGGTGCAGACCGAGTAGACCAGGCCGCGGCGCTCGCGGATCTCCTGGAAGAGCCGGCAGGACATCGAACCGCCCAGCACGCTGTCCAGGATCAGCATGGCGTAGCGTCGCTCATCGGTCACCGCCAGTCCCTGGACGCCGTAGCACAGGTAGACCTGCTCGGAATCCCGATACTGCACGATGCGGCGTGGGCTGGGTTGAGGGGCACCTCCGGGGAGCAAGGGCGGAGGAGCGGGTGGTCTGGCTCCTTGGAACCAGCGACCGACCCGGTCGGCCACCTCGTCGTGCTCGACATGCCCTGCCGCCGAGACCAGCAGGCGCGAAGGCACGTAGCGCTCCTCCATGAACTCCACCAGGCGATCCCGGTTCAGACCCGAGATCACCTCGCGGCTGCCCAGGATCGGCCGCCCCAGGGGATGACCATCCCAGACCGAGGAGGTGAACACGTCGAAGACCATCTCGTCGGGAGCGTCCTCGTACATCTTGATCTCTTCGAGGATCACGCCCTTTTCGCGGTTCAACTCATCCGTGTCGAAGAGCGAGTTCAAGAACATGTCCGAGAGGATGTCCAGGGCCTTGGGAAGGTGCTGGTCCATCACCCGCGCGTAGTAGCAGGTCTGCTCCTTCTCGGTGAAGGCGTTGAGCTGCCCGCCCACCCCGTCCATGGCTTCGGCGATCTGGGTCGCCGAACGCCGGGGTGTGCCCTTGAAGAGCATGTGCTCGAGGAAATGGGAGAGCCCGGACTGGTCTTCCTGTTCATGCCGAGAGCCCGACTGGGCCCAGATCCCCAAAGAGCACGAGCGGAATTCGGGGATCTGCTCGGTCACCAGGGTGATCCCGTTCTCTAGAATCGTCTTGCGGACCATCTGCCTTGCCTTTCCAGCAGCCGTCGAGGCCGCCGCGAGCCGCCGGTTCTCCCCCGGAGGGGGCATTCCCTCCGGGGGAGGGGCGTTGGCTACCGTGGGGAGGGCGACTCCGAAGGCGCGCCCCCCCCACGCAGCAGGATCAGCAGCATGATCGCCCCCGTCCGGGCCAGCACGCTGTGCGGGAGGTGGGCCTTCATCCGGACCCAGGCTCCGGGCCCCACCTCGTGCTCGTCGGCTCCCAAGGTCAGCCGCATCCGCCCTTGCAGGACGACGATCTCCGCAGGGACCGAGGCGGTGTGTTCGGTCAGCTCCTGTCCCTCACCAAAGGCGAAGAGAACGGTCCGGGAGCGTTCATCGGAATGGATCGTCCGGCTCAGGATGCCATCCTGGGGGATCCCGGTCTCGAGGAAATCCTCGCGCAACAGATAGTCACTCATCTTCTTCCACCTCCTGAAGAAGTCTTCCCGATTTGGCGGTTCCAGCAGACCCGCTGCGGGGAAATCACCGGAGGAGCTCGCCGCGCATCATGGTGACGGCCCGTCCCCCGAGGGTCACCCTCCCGGTCCCAGGCACCTCGACGCGCACCAGGCCCCCCCTCTTGGAGGCCTGATAGCCCACCAGGCTGGTCTTCCCCAACCTCTCGGCCCAGAATGGACCCAGGAAGCAATGGGCCGAGCCCGTCACGGGATCCTCGTCGATCCCCAGGGCGGGGGCAAAGTAGCGCGAGACGAAGTCCGCCTCGGGGCGCCGGGCCGGAGCCGTCACCATCAGCCCCCCCGACCCGAGCCAGAGCAGACGCCGGAAGTCTGGAGCCAGCTCCCGAACCTGCGACTCGTCCTCCAGCAGAACCAGCCAGTCGAAGCGGTTGCGCTCGACCACCTCGAAGTTGGAGGTCCCCAGGATCCGGTCCAGCTTGCGGGGGGCAGGCGTTTCGACGCCGGGTTCCTCGGGGAAGTCCATCGAGATCTCGCCGGCGACGCGTCGGCAGGTCAGAGGTCCGCTGCGGGTCTGGAAGCGGATCGGCTCGTCGGCGGGAACCCTCTCCTCCTCCCACAGCAGGTGGGCCGCCGCCAAGGTGGCGTGGCCGCACAGCTCCACTTCGCAGCGAGGGGTGAACCAACGCAGGAAGAAGCCTCCCTCGAGGTTGGGGTCCACGAAGGCCGTCTCAGAGAGGTTCATCTCGCCGGCGATTCTCTGCATCCGATCGTCGGGCAACGGCCCCCGACACAGGCACACGGCGGCGGGATTGCCCCGGAAGGGGGTCTCGGTGAAGGCATCGACGATGGCGATCGGCTGACCGTTCTTCATGGGAAGGGCGGTTCTTGCCGGAGGATACTCCTCCTGCGCCGACCGGGCAGGATTGGCCGGGGGCCTTGGGCAACTTCTCGGCCATGCTCGCGGAACTCGAGATCGTCAACTTCGCCCTGGTGGAACGGGCCTGCCTGCCCCTCGCGGAGGGCCTCAACATCCTCTCCGGCGAGACCGGCTCGGGGAAGTCCCTGGTGGTGGAGGCCCTGGGCTTCCTGTTGGGGGGGACGCCCCGCGACAAGCCGCTGCGTTCGGGGGCCGAGAGCGGTTCGGTCAGCGGGCGCTTCCTGGCCCCTCCGGAAGAAGCCCGCGCCCTGGTCCGCCAGTGGGGACTGGAGGAGACCGAGGACGAGCTGCTCTTGAGCCGCGACCTGCACGCTTCGGGGCGCAGCACCTGCCGCATCAACTCGCGGCTGGCCACCCTGGCCAACCTCCGCGAACTGGGCTCCACCCTGGTGGATCTGCACGGTCAGCACCAGCAATACGCCTTGCTCAAGCCCTCACGGCACCTGCAGATCCTGGACCGCTTCGCCGGACCGGCCCAGGCCGGGCTG
>DCTU01000463.1:0-235 GCA_002329445.1 bacterium UBP9_UBA1432 | reverse complement strand
GCCGAGGCGCTGGCTCGGGCCGGCTCGGTCCTGAAAGGCCTGCTGAGCGCCGACGCGCGCCTGGAGCCCCTCTGGGAGAGGCTGGAAGAGACCCTGGTCGTGGTCCGGGAGACGGCCGCCGACCTGCGCTCCTACGGCGACCAGATCCGCGTGGACCCGCGGCAACTGGAGGAGCTGCAGGCCCGCCACGAGTCTCTGCGTCGGTTGCAGCGCAAGTACGGCCCCGGCCTGGAGG
>DCTU01000146.1 GCA_002329445.1 bacterium UBP9_UBA1432 | reverse complement strand
ATACGATCGCCAGATGAACGCTCCACCGGAAGAGTTCGAGGGCGCCCAGGCGGCGGTGTAGGACGGGTGCCTGCCCGTCCGACGCGGCCGGGTGGTCTTCACGCTGCGGCCTTGGGAAAAGCCGTCAGAACGTGGTCCGGTGCCCTCCTCGACACCAACGCCGGGTGCGCCGGGAGGGCACCGGTGACCATCTTCCGGTTGGACATCCGGCAAGACGTCGCACGCTTCTCGTGAACCTGTCCTGGTCGACGGGTTCACGTTTGAAGCTTCCATGCCCGGTGTCGGGAAGCCAAGCCCCGAGTCGTCTTGCGTGTCGGGCCAACGGCACATGCAGGGGTCTGACGACTGGAGTGTCGAATGGAAGGGTATGGGAGGGGGGACGCCGAGCAGATCCATCTTCTTTCACGCACTCTTCATGTGCGTGATTTTCCTGCTGGTCCACGTGGCATGGGAGAAGCAGGACGGCATGGGCTTTTCCGACGGCCATTCGCCCAATTTCCTGGAATTCGTGATGCATACGCGGAATTGGCTGGATGACGTCGGCAGCGCTGTTCCTCTTCGCAGTCTCCCTGAAGTCTCTCCCAGGGAACTCCTGCCCCCCACCGAGGACTACCCTCCCGTCACCTTCCTGCTGTCCGCGCTCGGCGTGTCCGTCTTCGGCCCCGATCCCCAGGTGGCGCGCCTGAGCAGGCTGCCTTTCGTCATGGGCCTGGTCCTGGTCATGGGGCGCCTGGGTTGGCAGGTTGCCGGGAGTCGGGGAGCGATCCTTCTGGCGCTGGGAGCGGCCACGGCGACCTGGACCGGACACTACGCCAGGGTCTTCAGCATGGCCTTGGGGCAGATGTTCGTCCTGGCGGCGGTCTTCTCACTGGTCCTGGACTCCGAGAGGCTGACCAGGGGCCGGGTCTGTGTCTTGCTGGGCCTGGTCTTCGGCCTGGGGATGCTGATCAAGTACTCCGTCTTGATCCTGGCTCTGCCCGTGCTCCTCATCGCGGCCTTGCCTTCTGCCTTTCGGTCCAGGTCCTCAAAACTGGCGATTCTCATCATCCTGGCCGAAACCAGCCTGATCATCCAGATGACCTGGGCCCTGATTTTGAACGCCCGGGCTCAGGGCCAAGGCCATTCCCTGCCATTGGGCGAATGGACCTTGCTCCTGATGGCCGAAGCGGTATTCCTGATCAGCCTTCTGGGTGCTTGGTACACCGTCAGGAAGAAGGGCTGTACTCCAGGGCTCGGCCTGCTGGTCGTCGCCTCGACTTGTGGACTCGTGTGTGGGCCCTGGTACTTCGCCCAAGGCCATCTCTGGGCCTGGTTCATCGATTTCCAACTGCAGTTTACCCCGGCGACATCTGGTAGAATCGATTCTCTCTCGTTGTTGAACGAGCACCTGGTCNNCCTCGTCTGGTGGTTGATCAACACCTTCTACTGGCAGGTTCACCTGCTCTTGATCCTGGGACCACTGGCTCTGGCTGTCTGGGGATTGAGAAATTCCAAGGCCGGTTTTCTTCTCTGGACCTCCCTGGCCCTGGTGCTCATCCAGGCCCTGTTGCTCCCCCCGGATCCGCGCTACCTCGCTTCGATGGCCCCGGCCCTGTTGATCCTCCTGTTCCTGTGGGCAGCGCGCTGGCGGGCCACCTTCCTGGCTTGCGCCCTGTTCATGGTTCTGGCAGGCGCCATGCAACTGGCCGGATGGTTCCCCCCGATCGAACGCGCGGCCACGATGCTGGGACTGGAAATGGTGCCATTGCCGGCGATTGCGGCCGAGTCCCGCCCGAGGATTCCAGGAATCATGGCCAGCGAAGACCTGTCCAGGTGGGTCCCCGTCGCCGAACTCCCCGCAGAGGAGCCCGATCCGCTGAAGGCAATCCCAGCGGGGTCAGTGGTTGGAATCGTGCACATGCCGCGCCTGGATGATCGGCCGGTGCCGCAATTCTTCGAAGTCTGGCTTGCGGACAAGGCCGAGGTCGTCATCCTCTCTGGCGATGCCCCGCCTGCGACCTCCTCATTGGACTACCTGATCGTGATCTCGTGGTGGGAGTTGACCGAGTCCGAAGCCAACCCGTGGAACTGGCCGACCGAGCCCAGGCTCTTCAGGGTCGAGGTCTCTCCCCACACGGTTTATCTGTACATCCACAAGTCGCCCAAAGACCGTGATTCTTCCCGTCGCCGCCCTCCAGGCCGCACGTTCTGGACATCGGCTTCGGGGCGGTTCGGCGCACCGGTCACCCGGCACTCCAGGGGCGAATAGGGCCTCGATCTGGACGATCCGTCCACGGGGCGCACCGAGGCCGTCCTGGCCCGCAAGCGATGGCGTCAGGACCGGCAGTGCCGGTGGAGCTCTGGTCTGTCTGGTCGCGGGTCAACGCCTCTGCTGGCAAGGGCCGTGTTGCGATCAGTCATTTGTTCTCCAGGGTTCTTGACAAAATATGTCAAGATTTGGCATGATGCGCCGGTGGGCTCTTTGAGGCCTGCACCAGATCCTGCGAAGGAGGCGCCGGCCCGAGATGATGAAGCTGTCCACGCGAAGCTCCTATGGCCTGCGCGCCGCCCTCACCCTGGCCCTCCATCACGGCGAGGCACCTCGGCCGGTGGCGAAGCTGGCCGAAGAGAACCGGATTCCCCGTCGCTACCTCGAG
>DCTU01000125.1 GCA_002329445.1 bacterium UBP9_UBA1432 | reverse complement strand
GTTGAAGACCGCGACCAGGTCCTCCAGGCTGAAGGCTTCCGGGCTTCCCAAGGCGGCGAAACCCGCCGATGCACTGTTGAGGCGGACCGCCGCGGCAGCCACCACGTCCGCGACGACGTGGTAGCGGAGGGGCAGACCAGACATCAGGGGGTGGTCGATCGGGACGCTGGAGGCCTCCGCCAGAATGCCCGCCAGGGCCATATGGAAAGGGAGGTCCGTCATGGGATCGCCCTGGAGGAGAAGGCCGTCGGCCGTGGTGAGGTGGCGGATTCCGATCAGCAACATCACCGCCAGTGCAGGGATGGCCATCCACCTGGCCACCTGGGCGCCTGTCGGAGGACGACCCTGCAGGACGCGAGGCCCTCGGGCCCAGCACAGCACTCCCAGGCCCAACAGACAGACCAGGCCCAACAGGCTGAGGCCATCGGACGGTCCGAAGACGGTCCACAAGGCGCTGGTGGCCAGACCCCAGGCGGCGATTCCCAACGGTGGACCGATCAAAGCGCGTTCCCAGATTCCCGGGCATTGTTGTCCCCTGGACTCCCCCACGCTGGTCAACAGGATACCCGCCGAAATGGCCGCCAGAATTGCCAGATAACCCAATTTGTAAAGGCCTCACACCAAGCTTGAGTCGAAGTTTCAGGGGCCCGGATATATGGGGCTTTCAGGCCAGTGAACCATGGAACGTGGTCCTCTTCGCCTTCCCGACAGGATTCCTTTCGGCCCGGTTCGCCGGGCCTTCTGCCGTGTCGGGCCGACCTGGACCATGACAAGCCTCGGCGGCGGGGGCGTCACCCCGCAGGCCCAACTCCGGGAATCCGCCTACTGCGCCTCCTCGGTCCAGGAGCGGATGTGCAGCTTCGGGAGCATCGGGAAGAAGGGAGGCGGCGACTTGGCCAGGTTGGAGTCGTAGAGAATCTCGTAGAACGGGAACCCCGAGGACCCGACGTAGCCCCACGGCTTGTCCTGGCCTTCGATCAGCCCACCGTGGATGATGAACTTGCCGACCTCTCCCCAGCGCTCGTCCCATCCATCCACGGCATACCCACCCGAGCCATCCTTCCTCCCGGCAAAGATCGTGCAGTAGAGGTACAGCGGGTCATTGAGGCTCCGGGGGATGGCCCGGCCGAGCCGGACGTTGTAGCCGACCAGGCCCAGCACGTCACGGCTTCCGCTCGGCTTCTTCCCCAGCGGCGTGTCCGCTCGGGTGAGGTCCCCCGAAACCACGATCTCCTTGTCGCGCTCGATGTCCACCGCCACGGTCCGCGCCCCCCGATTGACGCCGCGCAGGCTGTGGATGGTCCCCGTGGCGTAGACCACTCCGTTGGTGGTGCCGGAGACGACCTCGTAGCTGCCATCCGCCTTCTTGAGAACCGTGTGCCCCGCAGGGATGTCCAAAGGCTTGGGCAGGACCTGCCCGTTCACCGTCGTCCCGGCGGGCAGGTTCGTGCCACCCTCGGTATAGACGGTCAACAGGGACTTCTTGCCGCCCTGGGTGATCGTCACCGTCGAGTTCCCGCCCGAGACTCCCAACTCCATCGCGTCGACGTCTCCCTGGATGAAGACGCCTCCCAGCGCCTCATTGAAGTCCCCGGTGCCGACCGACGAATTCAGGTAGACCCCGGCCAGGGCGGGCGGAGCCGAGGTCTCGCTGCCCCAGGCCGCCTCGGCCAGGTTGCGGGAGTTCTTGGGCATCTCCTTGGTCTTGTCCCCCGTGCGAAGGGCCTCGCGGCCACCCGAGAGCATCCGCTGGTAGCGCTCCAGGATCGGGCTGCCGCTCTTGTTGTAGGGCTTGCCGCCTCCCCCGGTGTATTCGACCCCGTCGCCGTGTTCGGGTCCGGCAAACCTGCTGCTGGTGACGGGTCCCAGGAAAGACGGGGACCCCTCGGTGTCGAAGTAGCCTCCAGGAATGTAGAGTCGCAGGACGTCGTTCTGGTGGAGCGGCCCCTCGACCCGGTTGCGCGACACGTCCCAGACCAGGCTCGCTTCGCCCTGGTCATAGAACATGGCGTACTTGGCGAAGCTCTCCTGCCCGGCGTCCACGGTGATCTTGCGGTAGGGCACCTCGAAGAGGCTGGCCGTCGAGGTGATCCTGTAGATCCGCAGCGAGTTGGTCCCGCGCGGCGGGGTCTCCGCGTCCGGGTGGATTTCCACCGACCAGCTCCAGTCCCCGAGGCTGCCGCTCATCTTGTGGTGGGGGTTGGCCCCCGTCGGGACCGTGAAGGCGAGAGCCGGCTCCAGCTCCTGCTCGAGATGCTTCTCGAGAAACGCCAGGGCCTCCGTGACCCCAGCGTCGGCCGCGAAGTAGGCGGCCTGGCTGAAGCGCTGGCGTTGGGCCGCCCGCAGCTCCGTGGGGAGCAGCTCCAGCAGCGCCATGGCCAGGAAGAACAGGACCGTCAAGAAGAAGATCGCCAGGAGAAGGGCCGAGCCGCGGCGCCTGAAGGCGAAATACAACATGTCTGGCCTCAGTTCTTGGAGTAGTAGGGGATCTGGACCAGGCCGTCCAGCGTGTAGCGCTGGACCTTGTCCTGGTTGGACGCTCCGCGCGCCGTCCCGTAGACATCCACGGTCACCCGCACCACGTTGCGGGCCACGACGGCGAACCGCAGCCTCTCGATGTCGCGCCCCAGGACCCGGTCGTCCTCGGTGACGAGAGGCGTATTGGCGTCCAGCACCACCGAACGGTCGTCGTCGCGGCGAATCCGCGCCTCGGTGTAGATCGGATGGCGGGGGTTGAAGTCGGAGGCCGGCACGCTGAACACGATGGCGTCGGCCGCATCGCCGGCTGCAGGAGAGAGGATGGCCGGGAGGCTCTCGTCGGGGGGCAGCGCGCGGACCAGGATCGGGGAGATCCGCTCCATCAGCACGCGAGCCTTCTGCTGCA
>DCTU01000129.1 GCA_002329445.1 bacterium UBP9_UBA1432 | reverse complement strand
GAAGCTGGGAAGCTGGAAGAGCCGACGCATCCCCAACTCCAGGCCTGCGGCCAGGACGGCGTCCAGGGTGTAGGCTGCGAAGGCGGCCAGGTACACCAGGCGGGCCAGAAGCCTGGGCACGAAGCCCAGGAAGCTGAAGAGACGGTGCAATCGCGAGCTGGCCCAGACGACCAGGCCAGCCAGCGTGAAGACGACCGCCACGCCCAGGTTGACCTGGAAGGCCCGCTCTTCCCACCCCGTCCCCAGAAGACCGCCCACGCGGTCGGCCGTGCGGGCCAGGTTGTCCACGATCCAGGCGCTGGCCAGGCCATAGGTGGGCGGCTCCCCGGTCCCCAGGTGCAGGCTGAAGGCGTAGGCTGCGGCCAGGGCGCCGATCAAAACCAGGAACAGCCCCCCGGTGCGGAATCGCCGTTCAGTCCGCTCTGGCAGGGTCTCCATCGGGTGCCTCCCTCAGACTTGGTTCTGAGCCGCCCTTTCGCGCCGGGCCCGGGCGGATCCTCGGGCCGAGGCCCGCGCCGTACAGGAAAGGGCTCCCGGTCGAACCGGGAGCCGTGTGGCAGGATGGCCCTTGGGGAGCGCGGAGGCCACTATCTCCTCGGATCCGCCTGCATCCGCTGCACCGGTGTCCCGGCGGTCCTGCGTTCCTGGGCACAACCTCGATTTCTTGATCTCATTCTAGCGCGGCGTTGCGGGTGAAGGTGTGAACCTCAGGTTACCGACCCATCAAATCCCGGATGGCAGCCTCCAGGTCAAGGGAAGAACCCACCAGGCGCTCCGGGGTCGCCTGCTGCACCCGCTGGGGGGCACACCATCCGTAGGTGACGCCCACCGTGAGAAGGCCGTTGGCCTCACCGGAGGTCACGTCCAGAGGCGTGTCGCCCACCATCACCCCGCCCGAGGCGCCCAACCCCGCCAGGGTCCGGCGGATCTTCTCGACCTTCTCGCTCTTGGAGTCGTCGCCCCCGGTGATCCCGGCCAGGATTCCGCCCAGGCCTCCGGCCTCCAGGCGGTTCCGGATCAAGGCCGAAGGCGTCGTCGAGACGATGGCCACCTGGAAGTCGCGGCCCAGGCTGCGCAGCATCTTCGGGATCCCCGGATAGAACCGGGCCCTGGAGTAGTCCAGGTGGCCCTGGCTGAAGGCCATCACCTCCCGGAGTTCCTCGGGCGTGAAGCCCATCTGGTAGTAGTTCTGCTCCCATTGGGGGTTGTACCATTCACGGAACTCGTCGGCCGTGGCGATCGGCAGGGTCTTGCCCCAGCGCCGACACGCCTGGCGGTACAGGTCCAGATACAGCTCGATGGAGTCCACCAGGACCCCGTCCCAGTCCAGAAGAATCGCGTTCATGGCGGCGCCGTTCTCGACCTGGAGCGTGCGTCCCTGCCCGGCAGGAACCCCGCCCGGGACGCCGCACTCCCCTGCCATCGTGCGCGCCGACTCCTACGCCATCCTGGCCATCTCTGCCCTGACCTTCCTCGGCGTCGCCCTGGGGCGCTGGCCCGGACTGCGCACGAATCGGGCCTCGATCGCCCTGGTGGGAGCCGCGGCCCTGGTCGGCATCGGCGGACTGTCGCTGGAGGAGGCTTTCCGTTCCCTCGACCTGCACACCCTGACCCTCCTCTTCAGCATGATGGTCCTCAACGCCAACCTCAGGCTCTCGGGCTTCTTCGGCTGGGTGGCCGCGGCGACCATGAGGGTGGCGCACAGCGCGAGGATGCTGCTGGCCGTGCTGCTGGGGACCTCAGGGTTGCTCTCGGCGCTCTTCCTGAACGACACCATCTGCCTGATGCTCACACCCCTGGTGCTGGACGTGGCCCGGAGACTGGGCCGGGACCCGATCCCCTATCTCGTCGGTCTGGCCCTGTCGGCGAACATCGGGTCGGTGGCCACCGTGACCGGGAATCCCCAGAACATGCTCGTGGCCATGAGCGGCGGTCTGGGATACGTCCCCTTCGCCCTGGCCCTGACTCCCGTGGCCCTGCTCGGCCTCTTCCTGGCCTGGGTGGTCCTGATCCTGGTCTACCGCGAGGAGTTTCGACCCGGGCCATTGCCTCCACCCCCCGACCTGAAGGTGCGTTTCTATCGCCCTCTGCTGGTGAAGAGCCTCCTGGCCACCGCAGCCCTGCTGGTCATGTTCCTGGCCGGGGTCCCGGTGGCGCAGTCGGCCCTGCTGGCCAGCGCCGGCCTGCTGGTCACCCGACGGCTGAAGCCCGAGCGCATCTTCGCCGACTTTGACTGGCAGTTGCTGATCCTCTTCGCCGGGCTCTTCATGGTCACCGGGGCCTTGGAGCACGGGGGCTGGACCCGGACCCTGGGCGAGGCCCTCCACGGGCTTGCCGGGCGGGGCCTGGGCGGGTTGATGGTCCTGACGGCGCTGCTGAGCAACCTGGTCAGCAACGTGCCCGCCGTGCTCCTGCTGCGCCCGATGATCCCCGCAACCGCGGATCCGCAGAAGGCCTGGCTGGCGGTGGCGGCGGCCAGCACGCTGGCGGGAAACCTCACCCTGCTGGGCTCGATGGCGAACCTGATCGTGGCCGAGCAGGCGGCGCGCCGACAGGTGCGGCTGAGCTTCGGAGCCTATCTCAAGGCAGGAGTCCCCGTCACGCTGCTCACCCTGCTGGTCGCCTGGCTCTGGTTGGTCTGGGGGCCTTCCTGAGGGTCTGGGGTCGAGGGTGTCCAGGAAGCGCTCGGGCGGCACTTGACGACGAGGTCACGGAGTCAGGGCATCATGGACTTCCTTCCCGGCATCTCGAACCTCCGTCGGGATGCGGTTCTCATGGCGCCGCGACTGGACTCGCCTTCCCTTCGACACCTGTCCGGAGTCTGGCGAACTCGATGACATAATCCTCAACCGTCTGAAGCTGAGCCAGTCGTTCAGTGATGTGATCCAGCGGGATGTCAGCAAGGAGGGTCGCGGTCAGATCGTACAGGTAGTCAATATCACGATCCATGGCGCCTACATTGAGCGAGTCCAGCCTGTCGTCGGGCCGTAGAAGGCCTACAGGAAAATCCAGGCAGTTGCCCAGCATTTCCAGAGCCAGCAGTGCATCCTGTTCATCGACATCATCACTGAAGAACACGGAGTACATTTCGCTCGGCGACAGCTCTTTGCGTTCTTTCATCTTGGACCGTCTTCTGTGCCGTGGATAAGAATACGTCATCAAACACACTGCTGCCGCACCCGCGAACAGATAGAGGAGAGGCGGCATGAGATCCCCCTTTACAAGCAGTACCTGGCGCAGATCGATATGTGGCTGGACTCGACGGCAGCCAGATCATTCCCGCAGGCGGGCCGCAACCCCCAAGAGTCATGACCGAGCATCCTCAGCGTGCTTCTGCCCCCACTCCTCGCAGCCATCGAGATGATACTGGGGATGGTCGCGCCCGGCAGACCGCATGGAGTCTTCGCTGACGCCGGGCTCTCGCCCTGGTGGACGGGGCTGCGCGGGCCTGCCACCTCTGCCTCCGAGACCCACGCCGCTTGAAAACAGACGATCTCAATCGAACGTATGTTCGCAAGCGCTCAGGATCAACGTCCAAGTGGCCTCGCGAGGATTGAGAGGTGATACCTCCCGTGGTAACATCAGATCGTGGGGAAGATTCGTCGTGGGGGGTTCGTATTCATCGCCTGGAAGGGTGATCACCCACCCCGGCACGTGCATGTCTACCGAGACGGAACCTTGGTGGTCAAGTGGAACCTGGATGCCTGAATCCGCCGCCTGGCGTGAGGACCGAGGGCGTCGAGGCGGGTCTGGATGCAAGCAAGGCGTGCATCGAGGAGCGGAGCGTAGT
>DCTU01000109.1:12429-12905 GCA_002329445.1 bacterium UBP9_UBA1432 | reverse complement strand
CCCACCGGCAATCGACAGCGCTGACAGCGAGACGGGTCGTCCAATGGGCGATTTCTTCTCAAGGGACCTCCTGCCCGCAAATGAATCGAGGCCCCGATTCGTCACCGGGACCTCGCGTGTGGACCTCGCCGGTCAACCGCCTGCAGGCGGCTGGGAGCAGAAGCCTACAGGGTCTTGCGCAGCACGTTGAGCACAGCCCCGATGGCCACTCCGGTCACGCCGCCGACCACAGCACCTCCGACCACGGACCCCACCACGCCAGGACCGACGCGCTCGGTGCGGGTCTCGGTGTTGACCTTGGGGCGGTCCTTGCCGATCAGGCGGTCTTCCATCTGGGGACCCGAAGCCCGGACTTCCTGGCCCTGGAGGTTCTCGGTCCCCCGATAGCCCTGCTGGGCCAACTTGTCCAGGTTTCCATCCCGCAGCACCTCGACCTGCTGGGGCGTCTCGGGAGGCTGGTTGCCGTTGGCGTTCGG
>DCTU01000109.1:7930-12355 GCA_002329445.1 bacterium UBP9_UBA1432 | reverse complement strand
CCCGCAGCGGCTCCGACGCCTCCGGTGACGGCCATGACCTTCATGTCGCCTTCGGTTTCGCGCTCGGGAGTCCCCTGGTAGGTCTGCCCCACGGCCCTGCGCAAGGCGACGGTGCCTGCGCCCAGGACCGCGCCGCCCAGTCCGCCCAGCAACACCCCTTTGGCCCCGTCCAGCAGGACGTTGGCTCCGCCCGTGACCTGGGCTTCCCGGGTGGTGTAGGTCCCGACCTCCTTCTGGGTCAGGGGCCGGCGGTGGAGATCCACGTCCCAGCCCTCGTAGGGTCCGCCCTCGGGGCCGATGTCGTAGACCTTCACGTCGTAGCCCGGCCCGTCCAGGGCCGGAGCCATGATCTTCTGTTGGGTTTCGAGGATCTGGACCTCAGGCTGCCCTGCGAAAAGGCTGCCGGCCAGGCCCACCGCACCGCCCAGGGCGGCCCCAGTCCCCGTCGCAGCGATCATCACCTGCTTGTCCGAGACGTCCCGGAAGGTGGGCTTCTGGACGGCGGAGTCCTCATCTACCCGGCCCAGCCGATCTCCGATGGTGGCGGCATCCTGGCCGATCCGCTCCAGTTCGCCTTCGATCTTCTCGGCCTCGCGGCGGGCCTCCCCGGGGTTGTGGGTTCCGTAATCGCGGCTCTCGCCGATCTGGTTCTTCACGAACCCGGTCACCGCGCTGGTCAGGCTCTTGAGGTTCATCTCCGCGCTCCTTTGCCGTTACACCCTACCCCTACCACCAGGGGCTGAACAAATCCCCAAAAAGGGGGTCAGTACTTCGAGGAATCCCGGCGACCGTGGCCGCCTCCATAATTGGAGTCATCGCGGCGACCGCCTCCACTCCCGGTGCGGGACTCGTCGCGCCGACGGCGCTCGTCGGCCTCACGGCGACGCCGCTCCTCGGCTTCTCGGGCCTCGCGCTCGCGACGCACGCGCTGCAGTTCGCTCTCCTTGGAGCGTTCGACCGAGCGCAGGTGCGAGACCTCGTTGCGCAGGCGGGAGTTGTCCGACTCCGTGCTGGACGCCCGTGATCGCAGGCTGGAGGCTTCACTGTTCAGGCCCGGGACCTGGGCGCGGTCCGAGTTGGCCTGGTTCTCCAGGCGCGAGGTCTCCGACCGATCCTGGGCGGCCCCGCTCAAAAGGCGATCCCGCTCCTCCCGCAGAGGCTGAAGCTCCGCCTGGACCTTCTCCTCGACCGTGGTCTCGATGCGGGCCTCCTGGCCCTTGAGGTCTCCTTCACGGCTTTCCAACGAGCCCTTGCGGGTGTCGTAGGCTTCCTGGCTCTGGGCCTGGTGGGCTTCGCGGCGACGCGTCGCCTCTTCCCGGGTCAGGTCAGGAACATTGGTCTCCTTCTCGCCGATTCGGACGTTCTCGGAATCCAGGTGGGCCTGTCGAGCGTCCTGGGACTTCTCCTGCTGGCCCAGCTCCTGCTTCCTGGCGTCGTAGAGCTCGCTGGAGCGACCGCCCACGAGGGTCTCCTCGTTGCGGGTCAGATCGGCTGTCTGCGGGCGGGTCGCGGCCACCTCGGCCTCACGCCGGGCCACGGCCTCGGCGCGCTCCTTCTGGTTGCGCTCGGCAGCAGCTTTCTGGGTTTCCAGGTCCTTCTCGGACTTCACGACGTCCTTCTCCAGACCGTTGAGCAGCTCTTCCTTCTTGCCCTGTTCGATCCACTCGCGCCCCTGGGCGAAACGGTACACCACCTCGCGCACGCCCTTGGTGATGCCCTGGACCAGCGTCGTGCCGCCGACGAAACAGATGCCTCCCATGATGGCGGCACCCACCGCGGCTCCGATGGCCGAGGTCCCGGCCAGGCTGGTGAAGTTCAGGTTGCTGGCGATCAGGCCTCGGGCCAGACCCGCACCGGTGGCGATCCCGGCGCCGATGGCTCCTCCGCCGGCCAGACCGGCCAGCAGCGCGCCGCCGCCAACCACCTGCCCGACGAACTTGACGGGACCTTTCGCCTTCTCGGGAACCTGCGGGCGCTCTTCGCGGAAGGGCTCAGCCTTGGGCTGCACCGGGACACCGCTCTTCTCGGCCAGATGGTCCATGGCCCCCTTCACGGCCCCGGGAGCCATCCCGAGCATGAAGGGCACGGGCTTGCCCGCCATCTCGCCCAGCTTGGCTCCAGCACGCCACCCGCCGGCCGCGCCGGCAAGGCCTCCCAGGACCATCCCCGCCTTGCCGACGGCACTGACCGTGCTCAGGCCAGTGGACAGGAAGTTCCAGGCGCCTCCCTGGGACAAGGCCGCGGCCACGGGGCCGGCAAAGCCCCCGCCCAGGATGCTGCCCGCCAGGGCCCCCCCGATCACCCCGCCATAGAGGCCGAGGGTCATCAGGCCCAGCCCCCCCACTCCGGAGGTCACAGTCCCGACTTCCTGGGCCCAGGCCTTCCCGGTCTGGATGGCACCCCGACCGGCGGCTTCCAGAAGAGTCGGCCGCTTTTCGGCAGGAGGTGCCTTGGAATCGACCGGGAGGGCCGTGGAGGCGGCCTCTGCCGAGGTTTCGCGGGCCGCCGCGGGGTCCACGGCACCGGGACGCACCGTCGGAATGAAGGGGGTGCCGGTGACGCTGGTGTTCGGGTTGACTGTCATGTTCGTATCGCTCCCCTGAATTCTGAGGCGACGTCCGGACGGAACGTCGCCGGCGGTGCGGCGACTATCGCTCGCGTGAAATGGCGCGTTCCAGATCGCTGATGCGGGAACGCAGGCGGGAGATGTCGCTGTGCAGGCTGCTGTTCTCACTCTCGGCCTGGGAGAGCGCGCGTCGGGCTGAAGAAACCGCCGACTCGGCCGATTTCAACTCCGAGCGGGCCTGGTCGGCGGCCTCCTGGGCTCGGCTGCGGGCGCTGGAAGCACTCCTGGCTTCCTGGGTCGCCTTCTGGACCTCACCTTCGACCGGCGGCTTCTCGACCGAAATCCGGGATTCGAACTTCGACTTGATCTCGCCGCGCACGCGGGCCTCGAACTCGTCCAGCTTCTTCTCGTAGGCGTCCAGTTCCTGACGCAGGCTGCCAAAGTGCTGATCGATGGGCTTGCGCTCTTCGGCGAAGATGTCCGAGGCGCCCCGGTCGATCCGGGCGTCCAACCCGGCCTCCCACTTCGTCAGCTTCCCCTCGAACTCGTCGAGGGTCCCTTTCCAGCCCTCGAGCTGGGCGCTCCACTGGTCCAGCGTCTCCCGCTTGCCGATCACGCCGTGGGCTCCGCTGGCATCCAAGGTGGGGTCCGGCTGGGCCGACCGGGCTTTGAAGCCCTCCTGGCCGCGCGTCTCGATCCGCTCCTGGACCTGCTTCAACTCGCCCGCGGAGGCGGTCTCCTCCTGGGCCACCCGATCCTCGGCCCGGGTCAGGTTCTCGCTGGCCGCCTTGTGGGCGGTGCGCAGGGCCTCAGCCCCCGTCTGCACCTCGCCGATGCGCTGATTGAGTTGCTGCTCGCGCGCCTCCTGGGCTTCCTTGCGTTCCTTGAGCGCCTCACCGGTGGGGCGGCGCCCCTGCAGAAGCTTTCCGGCAGTGTGGTCCCAGGCCCACTTGGCCCCCTTGACCAGTTGGAGAGCTCCCTTGCCCCCGAGGTACCCCATCAAGGCCGCCCCCACCGCTCCCCCGACCAGGGCCGTCGTCGGCAGGGCTGCCACGAAGGTGCCCAGCGTTGCTGTCGAGGAGAAGGCCGCATGCGCCAGGCCGCCCGCGGCGGCCAGGGTTCCCCCGACCACCAGGCCACCCACGGCGCCCGACATGGCGCTGGCACCGCCGATCACCTGTCCAAGCGGCTTGAAGGCCCCGTCCAGTTTCGTCTCCGGCTTGGGTTCCTTGACCGGCTGCGGTGACGGCGGGGGGACCTGCTTGCCGGCCAGGCCCTCGACGGCCCCGGCCACGAAGCCCGGGACGAAGCCGGCCGCCTTGGCCACGCTGCCTCCCACCGTGGTCCCGACCTGCCAGGCCCCGATGGTCCCGGTGACTCCGCCCAGCACCATCCCGACCTTGGCGGCGGCGCCCGCGGTCGTGAAGGCTCCCGCCAGGATCCCCAGGGGACCCGCTCCGGAGACGGCTGCCAGCATCGGGCCCAACCCTCCACCGATGGCGGCACCCACGGCAGCTCCGCCGATGGTCATGGCATACCCGGCCAGCGCCGTGACGCCCAGGCCGACGGCCCCGCCCACGGTCGTGGAGGCTCCTTCACCCCAGGCCACTCCTTTGCGCATCCCGGCCTGGACGGCCCGGGACAGGGCGGTCGACTCCTTGGGTTCAGGAGTCGGCGCAGGCGCGGGCTTCTCGCCCTCCGAGGCCCGAACCGGTTCGCTGGAAACGGTCAGGGGCGCGGGCGTGAGGTTCAGTCGGGACGAGACGTTCACGGAACACCTCCAGGGTGATTTCCTAGTCATTTTCTACTAGCACACTGACAGGATGTTGAAAACCATGTGAACCGGTCAACAAGAACAA